>JAACFO010000115.1 GCA_009937425.1 Gammaproteobacteria bacterium | reverse complement strand
CCGGATGATCGATGGAAACGACTTCGATGCCGTAAGGGATCAGATTCTCGGTTCCGGTTCGTGGCTCCGATCGTTTACTGATCATTTTGATGTCGAGGCTCTCCTCGAGCTTCGGCAGCAAGTTCTCGAGCTTGGCGATGGCATTCCAATGCCCGGACAAGGCCATCATTATGGCGAGGTCGTTTCCGAGTACCGCCATGCGACTGTCACCGATGTTGCAGCCGCAATCCAGGATGGCGCGGGAGAGTTCGTCTATCAGGCCCGGCCGATTGAGTCCAATGGCCGAGATGATGAGATGAGTGTCCATGTAGCTCCGCTGGGTTTGCCTGAGTCAGCCCCCAGGAGTGCCCGGCTGTCCGGGGCACACAAAAACCCGTCCCGCCCGGGGGACGCCTGAAGTATAACCTACCCGCCGGCGGGAAATGGCTGCGGCTCGTTTGCCGCAAGCCCCGTGCAATCGCAGCGAATATTGCCATGCGGAGCCGGGCGAAGTAGCATATTGTATTGATTTCATTGCGCGGAGGAGGGGATGTTTCAAGGCAGCATCGTAGCCATGGTAACGCCCATGAGCCGCGACGGCGACGTGGACGAAGCGGCCCTCGCCAGCTTGGTCGAATTCCATGTGGAAAACGGTACCGATGCCATCGTCGCGGTGGGTACCACGGGCGAGTCCGCGACCCTCGATCCCGAGGAGCACTGCCAGGTCATCGGCCGGATCGTGGATCTCGTCGGCAGTCGCGTGCCCGTCATCGGCGGTACCGGCGCGAATTCCACCCGCGAGGCGATCCATTTGACGGCTATGGCAAAGGATGCAGGCGTCGATGCCTGTCTGCTCGTCACGCCCTACTACAACAAGCCCACCCAGCAAGGCCTTTTTCAACATTTCAAAGCCATAGCCGATGCGGTGGATATTCCACAGATTCTTTATAACGTACCCGGACGTACGGCGTGTGACATGTTGCCCGATGTCGTCGAGGAGCTGTCCAGGGTTGACAACATCATTGGTATTAAAGAGGCGAGCGGTGAGCTCGCGCGCTTCGGTGAATTGGTCTCCCGTTGCGGGCCCGGGTTCGATGTTCTCAGCGGCGAGGACCATCTGGCCTTACAGGGCATGCTCGCTGGCGCCCGGGGAGTGATTTCGGTTACCGCCAATGTAGCGCCGGCGGCCGTGCACGAGATGTGCGCGCTTGCGCTGGATGGCGACTTCGAAGGCGCCGGTCGCGTGGACGAGAGATTGCGTGATCTTCATGCGGCGATGTTTTTCGAATCCAATCCGATCCCGGCGAAATGGGCATTGCAGGACATGGGGATGATCCAGGACGGTATTCGCTTGCCCTTGACGCCCTTGTCGGAGATCTACCATGAGCGCGTGCGCGCCGCACTGCATAGCGCGGAACGGGTATCGGTGTAGAGCCGGGAATGTTTATGGGCAGGAACGATTGGCGAGTACTCTTGTTTGCCGCGGGTCCGATGTTGGCGCTGGGCTTGGCGGGCTGCAGCGGTACGGCCGACGATTTGCTCGATCCGATCCTTCCCGAGCAGGACGCCGCCTATAAGTCGAGCAAGACCGCGCCGCCCCTGGAAGTGCCGCCGGATTTGAGCAGCGCAACCCTGAACGACAAAATGGTGGTGCCGTCGCTCGCCTCGGGGAGCGCCACCTACTCGGCATATGCCAGTGGCAACCAGGTGGCGTCGGCGGGCATAAACGGCGTATTGCCGCAACTGAACGGCGTGCGTGTCGAGCGCGCCGGCAGCGAGCGATGGCTGGTCGTCGACGTGCCACCAGGCGTGGTATGGCCAAAAGTGCGGGACTTCTGGTTGTCCCAGGGTTTCCTCGTCGCAATGGAAGACCCCGGCATCGGTATCATGGAAACCGATTGGGCGGAGAAGCTCACCTCATTCGACGGGGGCGCGGTGTCGAACTTCTTTCAAAAGCTCTCGAGCGAACTGTATGGCGCGACAACCCGTGATATGTTTCGCACGCGTCTGGAGCACGGCACCATCCCCGGTACCACGGAAGTATACGTTTCCCACCGCGGCGCGGAGTATGTTTCCACCGGTAAGGTCTCCCGTGCACTGGATTCTACGGGTTCCGAAGAAGATCATATCTGGCAGCCCAGGCCATCGGATCCGGAACTCGAAGCGGAGATGTTGAACCGCCTGGTCATCACTTTCGGCATCAACAGGGAGGCCGCCTCGACGTTGGTAGCGACGGCTGCGGAGCGACCTCCCCGTGCCCGTCTCGTGCGTGATGGCGAGGGCACGAGCGCGCTCGACGTGCAGGATAATTTCTCCCGTGCCTGGCGTCGCACGGGCTTGGCGCTGGATCGGGTCGGCTTCACTGTCGAAGACCGGGATCGCTCCAGGGGCCTCTACTACGTGCGCTATATCGATACCGATAAGTTGGAATCAGCGAAAGACGATAGCTTCCTCGGCAGCTTGAAGTTCTGGGGTGACGACAACGCGGGTGACCAGAACGAGTACCTCGTCAGCCTGATCGGCAAACAATCGACAACTCAGATCGTTATTCTCGACACCGATGGCAAGCGCGAGCAAAGCGAGACCGCCGACCGCATTCTGGGCCTGCTGCACGAGCAGTTGAAATAGCTCCTTCCCGCGCCGCCCCCATGGGCGGTTCTTGATTCTTATCTTCGTTTCACGTGCTTCATCAGGCGCTTGCGTTTGCGCTGCTGGCGCGGCGTGATGACGTTTCTACGGCCTTTGTACGGATTGTCCCCGCTCTTGAACTGGAACTGAATCGGCGTGCCGTGCAGTCCCAGGCTCTCGCGGAAAGTGCGCACCAGATAGCGGCGATAGTTATCCGGCACCTGATTCGTTTGATTACCGTGGATGACGATCAGCGGAGGGCTCGAGCCGCCCTGGTGAGCGTAGCGCAGTTTGATGCGCCGCCCGCGTACCACCGGCGGCGGATTGCGTGTCAGCGCCTTCGCAAGCACCGCATTGAGCTCGGATGTGGCCATCTTGCGTGACGCCGAGCGCCACGCCTGGTCGACGGAGACAAAAAGGCGCCTCAGGCCCGTCCCCTTCAGTGCCGATGTGTAGTGCACGGTCACGTAGTCCAGAAAGGTGAGCTTGCGGGCGACATTGCTTCGCGCGAGGCGTTTGTCCGAAGCGTGCATGCAATCCCATTTATTGACGGCAATCGTCAGCGCCCGGCCCGCATCGAGGACCAGTCCCAGCAGACCGGCGTCCTGATCCGTGATCCCCTCGCCGGCATCGACAACGACGATGACAACATCGGCTTGCGCGATGGCCTGCAGGGACTTGACCACACTGAATTTTTCGACCTTCTCCGATACCCGGCCGCGGCGGCGGATACCCGCAGTGTCGATGAGCGTATATTTCTTGGCGCCGTGTCGAAACGGCACCCGCACGCTGTCGCGGGTGGTTCCCGGCGTATCGTGGGCGACCAGCCGATCCTCGCCGAGCAGATTGTTGATGAGTGTCGACTTGCCCACGTTCGGCCGTCCCACGATGGCGACGCTGATCCCGTCGTTGTCATCCCTGGGTACTTCGGATGACGGCGGAATGCGGGCAAACACGGCGTCGACGAGTGTTTGAATGCCACGCCGGTGGGCCGCGGAGATGGCGTGGGGCTCGGAGAGCCCCAGGGCGTGAAACTCACCGGTGGCAATGTCGGCATCCAGGCCCTCGGTCTTGTTAACCGCGGTGGTGACGATTTTCCCCGTGCTGCGCAGCCCCGAGGCGATTTCCTCGTCGGCGGCGGTCAGCCCCTCGCGTCCGTCCACCATGAATATGACGGCATCGGATTCTTCCACTGCACGCAGTGCCTGGGTGGAAATGGCCCGTGCCATGCTATCGGTGTCGTCGGTGAGGCCGCCGGTGTCGACGACTACATAGGCGTTGTTCTCGGCACCTGTTCTGGCAATGCCATATTTGCGGTCCCTGGTGAGGCCGGGCTCGTCCGCAACCAGTGCGTCACGGGATCGGGTCAGGCAGTTGAAAAGGGTCGACTTGCCCACGTTCGGGCGCCCGACGATGGCGACGACGGGGAGCAATGCACGACGCTCGGACTGCTGATCCATGAGCACATCGGGTGGCGGGATCAGGGAACGACTTGCAGGGCAGCGAGCTCACCGCCGCTGCCGTACACGTAGACCGCGAAGGAAGTCGCCACTGGAGCCGCAACGATGCTGTCGCTGTCAATTCGCACCCGCGCCACGAACTGCCCGTCTTCCCGGCGCAACCAGTGCACGTAGCCCTCGAGATCGCCGACGACGACGAACTGACCAAAGACCGCCGGCGGTGAGACATGGCGTGCCTCCAGTTTCGCCTGCCGCCACATGGATGCACTGTTGGCGCGATTCAGAGCCCAAACGTGGCTGGCGTCATCGGTTACGTAGATATTTTCCGGGCCGACGCCGAGTCCGGCGTGAGACGACATATCACGGCGCCAGATTACTTCTCCGCTGAACAGCTCCAAGGCCGCAACCTGACCCTGGTAGGTAACCGCGTACACGGCCTTGTCCTCGATGACCGGATCCGCATCGATATCGACCATTCGCTCCAGCTCCGTACGGCCCCTGGGCACCGCAACCCGCGCCTCCCAAAGCGGCTGGCCGTTACTCAAGGCAATAGCCACCACCTGTCCATTGTCGAAGCCGGCTATGGCAGCCCCCTCGGCCAACGCCGGCGAGCTCGTGCCTCGCAGCGTGAGCACAGGCGTGGTTCGGTCGTAAACCCACAAACGCGTGCCGTCATCGGCGCTCAATCCGAACAGCTTGCCGTCGATGGTTCGGGCAACCGAGACTCCCCCTCGCGATCCCGGCGAGGACAGCACTTCGCTGGAGACCCGTGCCCGCCACTTGATCTCGCCGTCGTCTTCGCCGAGCGCGATCACCTCGCCGTCGCTGGTACCCAGAAGAACCAACCCATCGCCGACGCCGGGGCCGCCGGAAAGCGGGCTGTCGGTCTCCGTATCCCAGACCGATTCACCGGTTCTGGCATCGAAAGCGCGTACCCGGCCGTCACGGGTTGCGGCGTAGACGCGCTCGCCGTCGATGGCCGGGCGCAACTTGAGAAACAAATTGCCGGCACCGGAGCCAACCCTGCGTTGCCACACCGTGCGTACCTTGATGACGGGTTCGAAATCCACCAACTCCGCTGGTTCCGCCGTGTTGTCCGGGTTGTCGAATAGATTACCGAGGGTGGTACAACCGCCAGCCAGGGACAGACCGGCGAGCAGCAACAGGGTCTCGATGGGCCTCACGGCGACGCTCATTGTGATTGATCGAAGCCTTGCCGGTGGCCCAGGTCGTCGAGCTTCATCTCCACGCGCACGCGCGTGCCGCTGGATATGGAATCACTGGCGAGAGCCGACTCGTAGGCCTTGGCGGCGGCATCGCTTTGCCCGCTGTCCATAAGAATGTCACCGCGCAGCTCCTCGACGCCGGCTGTGAATGCGGGGGTGTTGACCTCGGCGATCATTGCGAGCCCCGCCTCGCGTTTTTGTTCGTCGAGCAGAAGCTGTGCGCTGCGAAGACGTGCCAGGTCCCGAAGCTCGGTGCGGGCCGAATTTTGAATCACCCAGGCGAGAAGGCGGTTGGCATCATCGGTGCGCCCGGCAGCGAGGGCACTCTTGGCCCCCAGCAGACCCGAAAGCGCCGCATAGTCGCTGTCAGGATGGTCACGAATGATTTGGTCGACCCGCAGCAGGGCTTCCAGGTGGTCATCCGCCGCCGCCATATCCACCATCGATTGGTAGACAATGGACACTTGCTCTGCCGTCGCTTCGACCCGGCTTTGCCACGTGGTCCAGCCGAATACGCCGCCGAGTCCGATCACCAGACCTATTACGACCGCCTTGCCGTTTTCATGCCACCACTTCTGTAGTGCTTCCAGTTCTTCCTGTTCCGTATCCACGCCTCGTCTCTCAGTTTTTCAGTCGTTGAAATCGATACTAGCCTGCAGCTTCTCGGCGATCTCCGAGCGCGCCACCGACACCTGCCCGCCGTCGCCGCGCATGTCTTTCAGCGTGATCCGCTGCTGGCGGATTTCGTCCTCGCCCAGAATCAGGGCGAGCTTCGCGCCGCTGCGGTCGGCGGTCTTCATTTTACGCTTGAATTTGCCGGGGCCCGCATCCACCAACAGGCACAAGCCCGGCAGGACATCGCGCAGCTGCTCCGCCAGTGTATGCGCGGCGCGCTGCGCTTCGACGCCCACCGCCAGAAGATAGGCGTGGGGTGCCAGAGGGGCGGGCACGTTTTCCCCGGACTGCATCAGGGCGACAATTCTTTCCAGGCCGACGGCGAAGCCGGTGGCGGGGGCGGGAGTGCCGCCTATCTCTTCCACCAGGCCATCGTAACGTCCGCCGCCGCAGACGGCACCCTGGGCGCCCAAATCGTCGGTAATCCATTCGAATACCGTGCCGGTGTAGTAATCCAGACCACGGACCAGCCTCGGGTTGACGAGGAAGGTGATGTCACTTGCATCCAGCATGGCCTGTAATTGCTCGAAGTGTGCGCGGGAATCGTCATCGAGGCAGTCGACGATGCGCGGCGCGGCCTCGAGTATGTGGCGCAAATCCGGGTTCTTGCTATCCAGAATGCGCAGTGGATTGCTGCCTAATCGCCGCTGGCTGTCGTCGTCCAGATCCTTGACGTGGGCGGACAAATAATCGACAAGCTGATCGCGGTAGGACTGCTGAATTTCCCGCGAGCCCAGGCAGTTGAGTTCCAGGCGCAGTCCCTCGAGGCCAAGACGCCGCCACAGGCGCGCGCTGAGCAATATCAGCTCCGCATCCACATCCGGACCCGGAAAACCCAGGGCCTCCACATCCAGTTGGTGAAATTGCCGGTAGCGTCCCTTCTGTGGCTTCTCGTAGCGGAACATGGGGCCGATGTGCCATAGCCGTTGACCGCGGCCCCGCAGCCAGCCGTGCTCGATGGCCGCGCGCACGCAACTCGCGGTGCATTCCGGGCGCAGAGACAGGTTTTCGCCGTTGCGGTCGGCGAAGGTGTACATCTCCTTTTCGACGATATCCGTGGCCTCACCCACCGAGCGCCGAAACAGTTCGGTTTTCTCTACTATGGGTGGGCGCAGCTCGTGATAACCGTAGCCGGCGAGAACGTCGCGCGCGGTATCCTCCAGCCGGCGCCACACCGGAGTCTCTGCGGGCGGGATGTCCTTCATCCCGCGAATCGCCTGAATCGCTTTCATGTCAGGAGTGCTCTCGGGGCGCGCCGTGGTAATCAGAGTCGGGAGGTTTCGGAGGGCGGATTCTAGCAGATTTGAAGGCCGGCGCAGGTTTGTCCGCGGACGGGCAGCTCGGCATGGGCCGACAGGCCCGCTGCCGGGCGTGGGGGAGGGGGTGACGGATGGCGCGCAGGATCGGATGGTCGCTTGTTCCCGGCCGCCCCGAAGCCCTGCACCGGCCGGCGTCGATGCAGGCTGCGCAGTGGACGGCCCGCGACGAGATGCCGGACACGCGGCGTACTTTCTCGGACTGTGGGAACTGGCGCAAAGCGGACATCGTAGAGCCACAGCGCAGCGCTCTGGTGGAGCGCGTGCTGCTGCCCTTCGTGGCCGAGTTCGTGGACTCCTTCGAAGGCGTGGTCGGACGCGTCATGAACTTCAATTATTTCAACTACGCTTCCGGCGACTGCCTGTCGCTGCACACCGACGAGCGCTCAGAGCGGCTTGACGATACGCGCCGGGAATCCATACCGACCACGGCGAATAGTCCCGCGCGGTATCCTCCAGTCGGCGCCGGGACTCAGGAGTCCGGCCGGCCGACCTCGAGGGCGGACTGCGGCGCTTCGGGGGCGGTCGCCGGCAAGCTGCCTTCCTGAACGGGCGGCGCAGCCGCGGCGGGCGTGACCAGCGATCCACTGGCGTCGGCCACACGGCGTTGCTGCTCCGGGGCCGTCGGCTGCGGCGTTTGCCTGGTAAGCGGCTCCTGGGTCGCCGGCTGCGGCGCCGCGGGTGGCTCCGGCGGCGTGGTGGCGGACAGTTCGCCGACGGTGAAGTGCACTACGCTGCGTCCCTGGTAGCGGCTCAGATCATAGGGCTCGCCGTTGTAGGCCACCGCCGCGCCGTCCACATCACCGAGCAGCACACGCATGGGCCCCGCTCCCTGGACGACCACCTGACTGCCTTCTTGTGCCAGGCTGTAGTAGAGCCGGCCGCCTCCCCGATCGTAGATCTCGACCCAGGATTCTCTCGCCAGCTGAATTGCGAGCCGGTCGGAGCCGGGTAGCGGGGCCGGGCGCGGGGGTTGCGCGGTCTCTTCGTCGGGCTCGGAAGTGCCGGCCGCGCCATCGCCTTCGGCGGTGTCGGCGGATGTGTTCGCCGTCACAACGCTCTCTGTGGGGCTGTGCGCATCGCCGGCTGTGCCGCCTTCGGCGCTATTTGTGCTTTCACTAACGGGCTCGCTGGTAGAAGTGATGGAAGCGGTCGTGTTGCCGTCGTCGGTGCTTGTCCGGGTCTGGTCGGGGGGCTCGCCGGCCATGGGTTGGTCAGCGGGCGGGACTTCCACGTATGCCGCTTCGCTTGCGGTGGATTGTTCCGTCGACGCTGCCAGTTGCGGTTGTTGCTTGTGGCCTTCGTCGGCGCTCCCGGGGAGTGCCTGCCCGGGCTCGGTCGTCTTCGCCACCGGCGCCACGCCCGGGCCGTTATCCGCAGTCATTGAACTGCCGGTCGAAGCTCCCGGGGCATCCTCGGACTCGCCGTGGCTCGTCGGTGCTGCGCTGGTTTGCTGCTCCGGTTCGGCGGTTATCTGCGCGGATTCCGGGGTGGCGGTCTGAGGCTGCCGGCTTTGCCACCACAGGACCACCAACACCACCAGCAGGCCGGCGATGACATAAGTCACCATGCGCACCGGGAAGTCACTGACATGTACCTCCGGCTTGCGGCCAAGTTCCGTAACCAGTGCCGGCGGGCCGTAGCCGTGGCGCTCGTAGGCTTCCAGGATCGGTCGCTCCGGAAGGTCGAGATAGCCGCGCACGAATGTGGGGCCATGGAGTCGTTCGTAGTGGTCGTTTTCCAGTAATTCGAGCACATACGGCTCGAGGCGCATACGCGATGCCACCTCGCCCAGGGTCAATTGCGCCGCTTCGCGCGCTTCGCGCAGCCGTTGTCCCGGGCCCGCATCGTTGCCGGACTCAGAGACTACCCGTGTCGTCGACTCGTTCGCCGTCATTTCATCCCCGACTCGAGCAGCATCTGGGTTTCCGGCGAATCCGGATAGTTGGCCCTCAGCAACATGGCGAAGCTGGAAACAGCGTTCTTGTCACCGAGCATTTCTTCGATCCGAATACCAAGCCACAGCGAGCGGGGGTTGTGCTGGCTGACCGCTTCATAGCGCTGCATGTAAGCGCGCGCGGCCATGAACGCCTGATCGTCGAAACTGATTTGCGCCATGTTCAACAGCGCCACCGGGAAGCGCGGGTCGGCACGCAGGGCGGCACGAAAATAGCCCTCGGCGGCCGACGGATCGGCGCCACGGAGCTTACACAAGCCGGCGTTCGAATAGGCCATGGCAGGCTTGGTGTAGAGTGGATTTTCCACCGCTTTCAAAAAGTACTGCTCACCCTCGTCGATGCGCCCATATTTGCACAGAAATGCCCCGTAGTTGGTCTGTGCCGCGGAGTCCGACGGGTTCAGCTCGATGGCCCGCTTGAAGTGCTTTTCGGCCTTGACCGGTTCGTTCAACCGGTCGTAAACCAGCGCTATGCCGTTGTGGGCCGTGGCGTAGCCGGGATCCGCTTGCAACGCCGTGTTGAGACGTTCCCATGCCAAATCCAGCTGGCCATTGCGCAGATAGCCCAGGCCGAGCTGGGTGTTGACGCTGGCCAGCTGGTTGGCCGTGGCGCCCGGCATCACCGGCGGGTCATTCGATGTGTCCGTGACGCATGCCAACTGCAGAACACAGAGCACCGAGATACTGAACCAATGGAAGGTGTTTTTCATGCCTTGAATCAGAATACGCGTCCCGGATGGTGAATCAAGATTGCCCGGGATTCGGCCCGAATCGAAATATGGTCAATCAAGATTGTAGCTGTTTCGCCGGGAGCGTCACTGTGGCGGTGGCGAGGGGCGCGGATCGGCCCGATTGACGCAGCTGCATGCGGCGACTTCGGGGTTGCACCTTACCGGCCAGTTGACCGCAGGCGGCATCGATGTCGCCGCCGCGGGTCTTGCGGGTGATGGTGATGATCTTTTTCGCCATGAGTATGTCCCTGAATTCATCGATGACATGCTTTGGCGGGCATTCGTAGCCGCTGGAGGGAAATGGATTGAATGGGATGAGATTGACCTTAGCCGGCACATCCGCGAGCAGGGCGGCGAGTTGGCGCGCGTGCTCTGGGCGGTCGTTGACGCCGGCCAACAGCACGTACTCGAATGTCACTTTCTCCCTCGCGTCGTCCTGGACATATCGTCGGCATGCCGCCAGCAGGTCGCGTATCGGATAGTGCTTGTTCAGCGGCACGAGCCGGTCACGGAGTTCATCGTTCGGGGCGTGCAATGAGACTGCCAGACTGACCGGGCAGCGTTGTCTCAGCGCGTCAATTTTCGGTACAACCCCCGCCGTGCTCAGGGTTACGCGGCGCTTGGCGAAACAGTGGGCATTGTCTTCCAGCATCAATTCCAGGGCGTCGACCACGTTATCGAAATTCAACAGGGGCTCACCCATGCCCATGAGGACGATATTCGTAATCGCGCGCCTGCCGGCGATGTCATTCTCCAACAGCTCTCTGGCCAGCCACACCTGGGCGATGATTTCGGCGCTGCTCAAATTGCGGTTGAACCCCTGGCGGGCCGTGGAGCAAAAAGTGCAGTTCAGTGCGCAGCCAACCTGGGACGAAATGCACAGGGTGCCCCGGGGCTCATCGGGGATGAACACCATCTCGATGCAGTTCTCGGACGCCACGCGCACCAGCCACTTGATGGTCCCGTCGCGGGACGTCTGTGTGGAGACGACCTCCGGCAGTTGCACCTCGGCCTCACGCTCGAGCCGCTCCCGCAGATCCTTGCTGATGTTCGTCATCGCCGAGAATTCCGTAACCCGTTGCTGGTGGATCCATTTCAGCAACTGCACCGCCCGGAACGGTCGTTCGCCCCGGGCCTGAAAATAGTCTTCCAGTCCGGTACGCGTGAGGCCGAGCAGATTGATCCGGCCGTCTTCGCAACGAGACGGGGTCGTTTGGATGGCGTCGTCGGGTGTGTTCATGGCGGGCATTCGATTCAACGGGTACGCTGGCAAATGTCCTCTGGCGGAAAAAAGTACGCGATCTCCGTCGCCGCATTCTCCGGGGAGTCGGACCCGTGCACGGCATTCTCGGTTATCTCGTCGGCGAAGTCGGCACGGATGGTGCCGGGGTCGGCATCGGCCGGATTCGTCGCACCCATGACCTGACGGTTCTTGTCGACGGCATTCTCCCCTTCCAGCACCTGGACCAGAACCGGGCCCGAAGTCATGAAGGCGACGAGCTCCGGGAAGAATGGCCGCTCCTTGTGTACTGCGTAGAAGCCTTCAGCCCGCTCGCGGGTCAAGTGAAGCATGCGCGCGGCAACCACCCGCAGGCCGGCGTCCTCGAAACGAGCGATGATCGCGCCAATAGCATTCTTGGCCACCGCATCGGGCTTGATGATGGAAAGGGTACGTTCAGTCGCCATCCAGATCTCCAGATTTCTAGAATTGTTGCCGGGAAACCGTTAAGTATAAGCCCCCACCCGGGCAGAGAGAAACGCAGGGAGCGGTTGCCGATGGAGGGCGTGTTGACGAGAAGCGCTTCGCGAAGCCTGCGCGCTTGGAGCGCATCGCCGCTCGTCACTTAGATACCGAAGCTTTCTCCACAGCCACAGAGACTCTTGACGTTGGGATTGTCGTAACTGAACCCTTCGTTCAGCCCCTCGCGGCTGAAATCGATGGTGGTTCCATCGAGATATGACAGACTCTCGCTTCCGATGATGACTTTCACGCCATGGGATTCGAAAACCCGGTCGTCCTCTCCAATCTCATCGGTGATGTCCACCACGTAGGCGAAGCCGGAGCACCCCGTCGTTTTGATGCCCACGCGCAAGCCGGCGCCGGAGCCCCGTTCGGTGAGAAAGCGCTTGACGCGCTCGGCAGCGGAATCGGTAAGCATGATAGCCATGGTTTAAATCTCGGCCCCCGACAGCATAGCCTTTAGGCCTGTTTTCGAGGTTGGGGTTCCCCAAGGTCGATTCAAGAGGGCAACCGCCGATATCCAATCAGGCCCTGGTGGGAATCTGGTCGTTGAGGTTTACCGGTACCTGGTCCTGGCGGTCCGACACCTCGCGTACCCGGCGGCGCTCCACCAACTGGGCCAGATCGATGCCGCCGAGAAATTCGTGGATCTGCCTGCTCAAGTCGTGCCACAGATCGTGGGTGAGACATCGGGCATCGCCCTGGCAGTTCTCCATACCTCCGCAGCGTGTCGCATCCACGGACTCGTCGACGGCGCCGATGACGTCCACCACCGCGATGTCGATGGCCGAACGGCCAAGCCGGTAACCCCCCCCCGGTCCCCTGGAACTGCGCACCAGCCCGCGCTTACGTAGTTGCGCGAACAGTTGCTCCAGATAGGACAGCGAAATGCCCTGGCGCTTGGCGATATGCGCAAGGGTAACGGGACCTTCATCGTGGTGGATGGCCAAGTCCAGCATGGCCGTGACCGCGTATCGGCCCTTGGTCGTCAATCGCATGGCATGGCCCGAGGGTGGGTATGTTCGCGAGTGTACATTCCTGAGTAATTTAGTCAAGTATTCGCGGAGGGCACCAACTCGCCAACTCACGGGTCTTGCAGGGATGCTCGCTGTTCTTCGAATTTGCTGATAGCGGCGCGCAGCTCTTTGGCGCGGGTGCGCTCCTTGTCGACGATTTCCGGGGGCGCACGGTCCACGAAGCTGGCATTGGCGAGCTTTTGCTCGCTGCGTTTCAAATCCTTCGCGTGTTTCTCGATTTCCCTGGCGAGCCTTGCGGCTTCGGCCTCGGTATCGATGAGGCCCGCCAGCGGGATGAGGATTTTCATCGACCCGAGCAGGCCCGCCGCGCTCTTTGGCGCGACCTCGTCTTTCTCGAGCACAGCAACGGATTCGATGCCGGCGAGGCCATCAAGATAATGGCGGCAGTTTGCGAGCAGGTCTCGATCCCGGGGCGATACATTCTGCAACACAATCGGTACGCGCCGGCTCGGCTGGATATTCTGCTCGCCACGCACCCGGCGCACGGCGAGCACGAAGCCCTTGACCCAATCGATGTCCTGGAGACTCGCGTCATCGATGCGATGCGGGTCCGAGACCGGGTAGGGCTGGAGCATGATGGTGGCGCCTTCGCGTCCGGCGATGGGTGCGACGCGCTGCCAGATGGCCTCTGTAATAAAAGGGATCAGCGGGTGAGCAAGGCGTAACAAGGTTTCCAGTACGCGCACCAGGGTGCGGCGGGTACCTCTCAAGGTGGCTGCATCGCTGTTGACGTCGGCGAGCACCGGCTTGGCGAGCTCCAGATACCAGGGGCAGTACTCGTCCCATGTGAACTCATAGATCGCCTGGGCGGCGTGATCGAATCGGTAGTCATCAATGGCCGTGTGGACTTTGTCCTCGGTTATCTGCAGCAGGGAGATAATCCATCGCTCCGCGAGACCCAAGTCGATGTTGCCGTCAACCTGATCGCCCTGGGAGCCGCAGTCCTCGTTCTCCGTGTGATGAATGACGAATCGCGCCGCATTCCAGAGCTTGTTGCAGTAGTTCCGATAGCCTTCGATGCGACCCAGGTCGAATCGAATGTCCCGTCCGGTGGTCGCCAGCGAACAGAAGGTGAATCGCAGTGCGTCGATGCCATGGGCCGGGATCCCACCGGCGTACTGGCGCCGGGTATCGGCTTCGATACTCGCCGCCATGTCCGGGCGCATGAGCCCTGTGGTGCGTTTTTTCACCAAGGCTTCCAGATCGATGCCGTCGGCCAGATCCAGGGGGTCCAGGATGTTGCCCTTCGACTTCGACATCTTGTTGCCATCCGCGTCGCGCACCAGACCGTGGATGTAGACTTCCGTGAACGGCACGTCATCCATGAATTTGAGACCCATCATGATCATGCGTGCGACCCAGAAGAAGATGATGTCGAAGCCGGTGACCAAGACCTTACCTGGATAAAAAACGTTTAAGCGTTCGGTCTTCTCCGGCCAGCCGAGGGTCGAAAACGGCCACAGGGCCGATGAGAACCAGGTGTCGAGCACGTCCGAATCCTGTTCCAGGGATATGCTGGCATCGAGCCCGTTCTTTTCGCGAACTTCCTCTTCGTTGCGGCCAACATAGACGCGCCCGTCCGCGTCGTACCAGGCAGGGATGCGGTGTCCCCACCAGAGTTGCCGGCTTACACACCAATCCTCGATATTCCGCATCCATTCGAAATAGGTTTTTGACCAGTTTTCGGGCACGAACCGAATACGTCCGTCCTCCACCGCCGCGATGGCGGGCGCCGCCAGAGGAGCAGCTTTGACAAACCATTGATCGGTCAGGAACGGTTCGATGACTGAGTGGGATCGATCGCCGCGGGGAACCTTCATGCGGTTCGGTTCGGTCTTCTCCAGCAGACCTTGTTCCTGCAAATCCGCAACCACGCGCTCACGCGCCTCGAAGCGATCCAGATTCCGATATCGCGGCGGCGTTTCGTCATTGGTTCTTGCGTCGACGGTGAAGATATTTATCTTCTCGAGACCGTGACGCTCGCCGACGATGTAGTCGTTGAAGTCATGGGCGGGTGTAATCTTCAGCGCGCCGCTACCGAATGCGGGATCGACATAGTCATCGGCGATGACCGGAATACGCCGGCCCGCGAGCGGCAGTTCGACGTTCTTGCCGACCAGGTGACGATAACGCTTGTCGTCGGGATGGACAGCTACGGCGGTATCGCCGAGCATGGTCTCGGGCCGCGTGGTGGCGACTACAATATGTTCGTCGCCGTCCGAGACAGGATAGCGGATGTGCCACAGAAAGCCGTTCTCTTCTTCGGAGATCACTTCCAGATCAGAGACCGCCGTGTGCAGGACCGGGTCCCAGTTGACAAGGCGTTTGCCGCGGTAGATCAATCCTTCATCGTAAAGGCGCACAAAGGTTTCGCGCACCGCCCGGGACAACCCTTCGTCCATGGTGAAGCGCTCGGTGGCCCAGTCCACCGAGGCACCCATGCGGCGAAGTTGCCGGGAGATGGTGCCGCCGGACTGGTCTTTCCACTCCCACACGCGGCGCAGGAATTCTTCCCGGCCGATTTCCTGGCGGCTGAGCCCTTCGCCATTGAGTTGGCGCTCGACGACGATTTGCGTTGCGATACCGGCATGATCCATCCCGGCCTGCCAGAGGGTGTTGTTGCCCCGCATGCGGTGGTAGCGGATCAGGGCATCCATGATGGTGTCCTGGAATGCGTGACCCATGTGCAGGCTGCCGGTGACATTCGGCGGCGGGATCATGATGCAGTAGGCATCGCCCTGGCCGCTCGGCTCGAAATAGCCGCTTTTCTCCCAGGTTTCGTACCAGGCCTGTTCTATTTTCTGTGGGTCGTAGGTCTTATCCATACTTCGCTCAACAAGTCTTCAATTCCACCGGCGTGGCCGCCGTCGGCGCCGTCGATGGAGTGGCGGTGATTGCAGGTGGAGGCGGTCGACCCGGCGATCAGCTCAGCCGCCTTGGCGGCGTCCCAGCACGTTCAATTCTTCGATGATCTCCGGAAGCATGATCTCCAGGTGATTGCGCACCTGTTCGCGGATGTCCTCGGCGGCTTCATGAACGGCCGCCTCGACACGGGCACGGACAATGACCTCTATCTCGTTGGCAAGCCGCTGCGAGAGTTTTTGGTATGCCTCGTCGTCCTCGATGTCGGACTGAAAATCTTCCTCGTGATCGCGCTCGGGCGTCTGCCCGGGTGACCCGTCGTCGCCGGGGACGACGACCTCGTGGAGCAGCGGAATCGTGTACTGGGGATCCGCCGCAGCTGGATGTGGGTTCCCGTCGGGCTCGTGGACCTCGGGTGGCGGCGCCTGGCGGCGCTCGAGAATCTGCTCGAGCCCGTTGAGGGCATCGCTCAGTGACTCTTCTGCGGCAGTCGGGCCGGCACCCTGGCGGATTTCACCGGTGGTCTTATTGGAGGTGTCTTTGTCCATGTGGTGATTAAAGGTCGTGCTGCTGGATCGGGATCCCCCGGTCTCGGTAGTCTCGGTAGCGGATGCGACCAGTGCGGCGTGCCGCATCGTCGCCCCCTACGATCTCCGCGACCCGCGCACTCATGTGCGCGAATGAGGGAATTGCTTCGCTGAGATTAATCAGAACATCGATGTCCGAGGGCTGGCTCGTTCCGTCACCCACCAGCACCGGCTCGAGGGCGTCTTCGTTAACATTCAGACGATCCCCATACAGGGCGTGGGGAACGAAGCTGTCCTGGCGGTAAGTCCAGAGCATCTCGTCGATATTCCTGGCCGTCTCCTGCGAGTCCGTATGAATGAATACGCGATGGCCTTTGTTCCAGGCCTTCTCCGCCAGCCGGCATGCGGTGCGCAGCCGCTCGCGGGCGGCCGCTGCTTTCAGAATGTAGAAATCAACCTGCATCGACGACCTCGCGCAAGACTCTGCCGACAGCATCAGCTTACGCGTTTGCGCCCGGCCCGGTCCAGCAGGAACTGCGACAGCAGGCGCACCGGCCGGCCCGTGGCGCCTTTGTTCTTGCCGCCACGCCAGGCAACTCCGGCGATATCCAGGTGCGCCCAGCGATAATCGGTGGCGAATCGGGACAAAAAGCTCGCGGCCGTGATGGCGCCACCCTCGCGACCGCCAACGTTGGCGACATCGGCAAAGTTGCTCTTCAGGGCCTCTGCGTATTCGTCCCACAGAGGTAGACGCCAGGCCCGGTCGTGGCTGAACTCGCCGGCACCCAGCAATGACTCGGCAAGCCGGTCGTTATTGCTGAACAGCCCCGCAGCGTGGGAGCCGAGGGCGACTACACATGCTCCCGTGAGGGTGGCGATATCCACTACCACATCCGGATCGAAGCGGCTGGCATAGGTGAGAGCATCGCAAAGCACCAGTCGTCCCTCAGCGTCGGTATTCAGCACCTCTACACTTTGACCGGACATGCTGGTGTAGATATCGCCAGGCTTGCTCGCGGCGCTGCCCGGAAGATTCTCTGTGGCCGCTACGATGCCCACCAGATTTACCGGCAACCCCAGGCTCGCAGCCACTTTGACTGTGCCCATCACACTCGCGGCGCCGCACATGTCGAACTTCATCTCGTCCATCTGGGCGGCGGGTTTGATGGAAATTCCACCGGAATCAAAGGTAACTCCCTTACCAATCAGCACGGCCGGGCGCTTCTTTGCGCGGCTGCCGTTATAGGCGAGGGTAATCAACCTGGCCGGTTCCTGGCTTCCCCTGGAGACCGAAAGCAGGGTGCCCATGCCAAGGCGTTTCATCTCGGCTTCGCCGAGCACACGTACCTTGACGGACTTGTGGCTACGGGCCAACTGGCGAGCACGATTCGCGAGATACGTGGGCGTGCAGATATTACCCGGAAGGTTCCCCAGTTCTCTGGCAAGATCGACACCGTCGGAGATCCCTATTGCATCGCGCATGCCTTCTTCGCCGCGACGCTTGTCCCGCTGGCTCGCGATGGCACAAACCACACGGCGAATTTTTGGTTGCTTGGGCGTGCTGGCTGCGCTCTTGAGCTGATCGAATCGGTACACGGAATCGCGTACGGTCTCGACAATCTGACGGACCTTCCAGTAGACATCCTGCTCCTTTACCGCTAGCTCGGCCAAGAAGAGGGTGACGTCCTTGACACCGCTTTCACCCAGCTTTTCCATGACGGTTGTCAGCAGACGTCTGTATTGACTTACCGACATTGCGCCCTTTTTGCCACAGCCCACCAGCAATACCCGTTTGGCCGGAATGTCGGGCAAGTTGTTCAGTGCCAGGGTTTCGTCAGTGGAGCCCTGCATCTCGAAACTACGAATGAGCTTCATGAGCTCACCGCCGCTGGCATCGTCGAGGGCTCGAGCGGACGGGGACAGTCGCCGCGACTCGTAAATGCCGACCACGATGCAGGATGCTCGCTGCTTATCCGCGGCGATCTTGTTTACGCTGAAATCCATTAATCTTTACCCTGCATTTTCTCTGGTATTATTGACGTCGTGACTTGGTCGCCGGTGGCTACGCAATGGCGCGCAGTTTATGCTCTCGGACCACGGAGCGTAAAGTCGCGTTTTCCTCTGGAAGCGAATTGATAATTCAGCGTTATCTAATCCGAGAAATACTGCATTCTTTCTTTGCGGTCTTTTCTATTCTCTTGGTCATCGCCGCGGCCGTCGTATTCGTCCGGATGCTCGCCGAGATGTCGTCGAGCGTGTTTTCCATCGTTTTCATACTCCAGTTGCTGACGCTCAATATCATGGGCAAGCTGTCCATGCTACTGCCCGCGGCACTTTACGTGGCTATTCTGCTGGCACTGAGCAGGCTCTACTCCGACAGTGAAATGGTAGCCATGTGGGCAGGTGGAATCGGTCCGCGTCGGATCAATCTGAGTGTGTTCCGATTTCTACTTGTTTTCGCGGCGATAACATGCGTCGTTTCTCTGTACCTGTCGCCTGAAGCATGGGCGACGCGCGACGTGATCTGGGCGCGCGCGAAAGCAGAAGCAGAGATAAGCGGCGTTCTACCTGGTCGGTTCATGGAGTTCAGGAATGGCGAACTGGTCGCGTACACTGAATCTCTGTCGCCGGACAGACGTGAGATGAAGAACGTATTCGCGAAGCTGATCATAGACGGAGACCAGAACCTTCTAGTGGCGAAATCGGCGCGCTTCAGCGGTAACGAGAAGAACACCGGACGCTACATCATTCTCGAGGACGGATACCGATACTCCGGCTCACCAGGGAGCGTCGACTACACAGTTTACCGATTCGCCAAGCACGGATTTCGCATCGACCAGGAGCATTCCGAATCGGTAATCAGCAAGGCGAATGCCATGCGCACGCTGGATCTTCTCAAGACCCCGCACCTGGCCTACTCGGCAGAGCTGCAATGGCGAATTTCGCAGCCCATATCGCTTCTTCTGCTGGGAATGCTCGCTGTCCCCCTCGCGCGTACGTTGCCCAGGCAAGGGAAGTACACGAAGCTGGCAATGGGGATCGCCATCTATTTCCTGTACGGAAACGCCGTGGGCGTTATGCAGACTTTTGTCGAACGCGGCCAGATCAATACCACTATAGGCATCTGGCCGGTACACGTTGCGATGGCGTTGATCGTCGCCTCATTGCTCTACGTTCAATCTTCCGGGCGCGCTCCGACGCTGAAGAAACGTAGCCCGAAAGCACATCAAACGTGAAAATTCTCGATCGGCACATCGGGTTTCACGTGATTCGGGATTCGCTACTCGCGTTGTTCACGCTACTCGCTATCTTCTCTCTGGTCGAATTTCTCGATGACCTGAGCGACGTCGGCAGAGGCAGCTACACCACGGGAACGGCGATCGAATACATGTTGCTGACAATGCCCAACCGGATCTTCATTCTTTTTCCGATGGCTGGCGTGATCGGCAGCCTGATTGGACTGGGATCACTGGCGGCTCACCGGGAATTGATCGTAATCCGGGCCAGTGGTGTGTCGACGCTGCGTATCGCCGGCGCTGCGATGAAAGCAGCGGCCGTGCTGGTCGTTGCATCCGTGCTGGTGGGCGAAGTCGTTTCTCCCTATACCGAGCAGCTCGCGAATCGACTTCGGACCACGGCGCTGTCAGACAACCGGGCGCTCGAGACCGGAACCGGTTTCTGGGTCCGCGATGGTAGTACATTCATAAACGTTGGGCGGGTGCTGCCCGGCAATCGAATGAATGAGCTCTACATCTATGAGTTCGACGATCAGCACCGGCTGAGGGTAGCCACGTTTGCCGAGCGCGGCATATACGAGGACGGCAGGTGGACTCTCGAAGGCATCCGTCAATCGGTCATTGGAAAAGATGGCGTGATTGGGCGAAATGTCGTCGAAGCGGACTGGCAGTCGCGCTTCAAACCGGAGCTTGCCGAAGTGGTCTCAGTGCGCCTTGCGAGCCTTTCCGTTCCGGGGCTCATTCGCTACATCGAGTATCTGCGCTCGAACGGGCTCGATATTGCACCCTACGAGTTGGCACTGTGGAGCAAGCTCATTCATCCTCTGTCTACCGGCGTAATGATCTTTATCGCTCTGCCGCTGGTGCTCGGGCGTCTGGGTTCAGTTGGCTTTGGCCAGCGCATATTTGCCGGCGTCGTCATCGCAGTGTCCTTCTTGCTGGTGGAACAGCTTGCTGGTCATCTGGGGTTGACCCTCGGGTTGAATCCGATCGTCGCGGCCTGTGCACCGACGCTGCTGTTCTTCGCCCTGGCCGTGTGGATGTTCCGCAAAGTGGGTTGATCCATCGAGATGCAAGCGTCAAGAAACGTCGACGAGCCTGGTTGCCGAGATACGGTCGTGCCAGGTCAGGCGCTCCGGGTCCACCAGCAGCCAGAAGAATCCGGCTCCGAATGCGGCCCAGGAGAAGCCGGCGCCGACGAACCGCAGCAGCGCTTGTTGCCAGGTAGCGCCATTTCTACGGTTGCCCACCAGGCGCAAGCGCCAGCTGCGCATACCGAGGGTCTGTCCCCCATGGGTCCAGAACCACCCGAAGTAGCCAAACGACACGGCCACCAGATAAACCGAATACCAGCCGCTCCCCGAACGAATCGCCTCACCCCCCGTAAACGGCAACAACGCCGCCGTAGCCACGAACAGAACAGCCGTCAATAGCAAAGAATCGTAAGCAATCGCCGCCAACCGCCTCCCCAACCCAGGCGGCATGGGTGTGCCGGAGAGTTCACTATCGCTCACCATTGCTTCACCGTTGAACCCCGCGCGAAGCGCGTGGCTATGTCTTCGGCAAGGTGACGCCTCTCTGACCCTGATACTTTCCGTCGCGATCTTTGTACGAAATTTCGCAGGGCTCATCGGACTCGAAAAAAATCACCTGAGCGACACCTTCATTGGCGTAGATCTTCGCCGGAAGCGGTGAGGTGTTCGAGAATTCCAGCGTCACGTGGCCTTCCCACTCCGGCTCCAGCGGAGTGACGTTGACGATGATCCCGCAGCGTGCGTATGTGGATTTTCCGAGACAGATGGTCAGCACGTTGCGGGGAATACGAAAGTGTTCCACGGTGCGCGCCAGGGCGAATGAATTCGGCGGAATAATACAGACGTCGGACTTGATATCTACGAAGCTGTTGTCGTCAAAGTTCTTCGGGTCGACGATGGCCGAGTTGATATTCGTGAATATCTTGAAATCGTTGGCACAGCGAATGTCATATCCATAACTCGAAGTGCCGAAGGATATAATCCGGTCCTCGCCGTCAGTACGGATTTGATTCGGTTCGAATGGATCGATCATGCCATGGTCTATTGCCATGCGCCGTATCCAACGGTCGGATTTTATTGTCATGGGGCGTTCACTCTTACTCCCTCTCCC
>JAACFO010000030.1 GCA_009937425.1 Gammaproteobacteria bacterium | reverse complement strand
GCACAGATTGTTTCAGGCGATGCATAAGCGGTACGGCCTTACCGCTAATCTGGTCGCGTGCCCAGCGCGCATAGGCAAGGCCAAGCAGGACCACCACCAGGCCCAGAAGCGCGTTGCGCGTAAGCTTCACGATCGTCGCCACTTCACCGGCCTGCGGACCCACCGAGAAGGAGGCGGCAATCACCTGCGCAGTATCGTTGATCGCAACCCCCGCCCATTGGCCGAAAAACAATTCGTCCATGCCGAGCTGCAGGCCTAACCATGGGTACAGGAACATAGCAGTCGTACCGAGCAGGGTATTGATCGCGATGGCAATAGAGAGCATTTCCTCCTTGGCCTTAATGGCGGGCGCGGTTGCAGCAATCGCGCTATTGCCGCAGATAGCGCCGGCAACACCAATGAGCGTCGCCAGCCGCATGGGTACTTTGAGCAAGTGCGCCAGCAAGTGCGCTACCCCTAACGCCGCGATCATCAGGATGACGATCAGGCCCAGGGCCTTGCCGCCCACCGTAAGCACATCGCCGAACATTACGCGCGCGCCAAGCAGGACGATGGAAAACCGCAAAACGCTGTGTAACGTAAACTGGATACCCGGCTCCAGGCGCACCGGCAGATTCAAACTGTTACGCAATGTGATGCCAAGCAATACCGCTACAAGCACGGTCCCGATACTCTTGGGCCATGCACCTGGCAGCAGTGCATGAAGCACATAAGCCAGCACGGCGACCACGAAAACCACAGCGATCCCCGAAAGTAATGGCCGAATTTTACCGGTATGCGCGAGCACGTCGGAAACCTCGGCCGCGTAGTGCGCGAGTGTTTCGCTGTCGTGATCATCGAATGGCTCGCCACTCTGCTTGTTGATCGACTCGACGACCCCAATAACCTTGCCCTGTTTATCGAAAAGCGGCACTGCGAGCAGCATCTGGGTCTTCTTTTTGATCTTGCGGGCGTCGACATCGGGATAGAAGCGCTGGTCTTCATTCACATTGGCGACGCTGATGGGCTTGCCACTCGCCAGGCACGCACCGACGATCCCTTTGTCAGTCGGCATTCTGATCTCGGCGATCTCTGATCCCTGGATAACGACCGTCCACAGTTCATCCGTCTTGGGATCGACCATAAATAGCGCGGTGCTCTCGCAACGCAGCCGATCGCTACCAGCCTGCATGATGTTCATCAACAAGGAACGATATTGCCGCATATAGCCCTCCCCTCTGCCCTACGTTTTTGCTATCGTTATTCGATACGGCCATCATCCAGGATACCCGGTGTGCGGAAATTCTCGCACAAAATTTGTGACATTTGGATGCGCCGCACTGGGTTTAAGATAAAAAGGGATACCTCGGATCAGATAACATCGGCCTATTTCTCTGGTTTTGATACTGATTCCCTCATCAGTTGATCGAAGTTCTTGCGAATCCCTAAACGGGTCTTCGATACAAGCAGTCACAGTGAACGACACATGCTCGACAAGAGCCAGGGGCCGGACATACGCAAGATCTGGTTGTGAAATGAGCGAATTCGCTCGTGCGGACACCCCGATATCAACCGAGGGGCATGTTTGACATCCCAATTGAGAATGATTCCGGACTTACGTCGATAGTACCCGTCGCACACCGTTGATTTGCGATTGGAGCGACATCCAGAGGCGCAGATCCACTGCTACGCCAAAGAGGTTATACTCCCCTCTCTAACCGGTTTCGCCACGGAATCAGGCGGCCGATCCCGCGGGGCGGCCCGAATTCTCATCACCAGGGCCTGCCCTGCTCGGACGGCTACCGAGCCATCTCTACCAGGCGACAGCTGCTCCGCACGGGGCCAGTCTGCAAGGGGAGAAAGATGATTGAGAGCCGTAGCTTCGCACCCGCAAGCCGGAACACTTCCGGCTACCCGCTTGCAGCATCAAACTGGAACCCGCCTGTCGCCGGCCAGTTACCGAATCCTGAGCGCCTCAGAGCCCGGCCGTGAGACGAATCTGTTGTGGACAGTTCCACCGTGGATAGATCGACCCACCGTTCGGGCGCCAGACGAAAGCGCTTTATGAGTGAGTACGGCGAATCCCACAAGGTCCAGAGTCTCAGCCGTCGCTTCAGCTATGCATTGATCAGCATAGTCACTGTATTCTTGTTCAGTTTTGCTGCTATCGCGATTCTATGGAATATCGCTAGAACTGAAGAAGAGCTGACGGCACGTTTGGACAACGCCCTAAAGCTCGCCACAATTAGCCTGCCAACATCATTGTGGAATCTCGACAACGACGTCGTTGAAGACTTTATTGGCGCACTGTTTCTTGATGAAGACATGGTTTACGCAAACGTCCTATGGGGCGATCAGACGATTACTGACAGAAAGAGCGAAAAATTCAACGAACACGATTTCTCTTCTCCCGAGCAACCATCTGGATTCATCCGCAGGTCCTCGACAATTATTTTTGAAGGGAGTCAGGTCGGCACGATCCAAATCGTCTTCTCGCGGGACCGGATAAAAAAGCAACTTCTGTTACAGATTTACGGCATCATCGCCATTACAGTGGTCATCATTGTGGCCATTTCACTGACTTCGATCATCATTACGAGAAGATATATCTCCCGTCCGCTATGGAAGCTGCAGGAGTCCGCTTCACTGATTTCGCACGGTGATCTCGACACCTCTATCGACACAGGTAGTAGTGATGAGATTGGCAGTCTCGCCAAAGACCTCAATGTCATGCGGGAATCGATTAAACAGCTGTTCGGTGAACTCAGCGAGAGTAAAGAACAACTGGAGGAATACAGCCGTACTCTCGAGCAGAAAGTCAAAAAACGCACCCGCCAACTTGCGAGATCCGTGGAAGAGCTTGAGGCTCTCGGTGAGGTCAGCCAGGCGGTGAACTCGACCATCGATCTGCAGACGGTTCTCACCACAATTGCCACGCGTGCGACTGAACTCTCGGATAGTGACGCTGGCATCATCTACGAATTCGACGAAGCCGACGAAGCTTTTCACGTCAGAGCCGCCCATCGAATTTTACCCGAGCATCTCGAAGCGCTTCGAAAGACCCCCTTCCGATTGGGTGAAGGTGCCCTTGGGCACGCGGTAGCGACGAAAGCACCATGTCAGGTTGCAGATATTCAACTCGACCGACAATTCGCCGCGCCTCAAGTATGGGATGTCCTCGCAGAGCTGGGGTTTCGCTCACTGCTTTCGATCCCGCTTATTCGCGAATCCAGATTGATTGGGGGTCTGTCTGTGTACCGGCGAAACTCGGGCGAGTTTCCGGAACAAATCGTCACAATTCTGCAAACTTTTGCAGCTCAGTCGGTGCTTGCAATTCAGAATGCGCGACTGTTCCGAGAGATCCAGGACAAGAGCCGGGAGCTTGAGATTACAGGTCAGCACAAATCTCAATTTCTCGCAAACATGTCGCACGAACTGCGCACGCCGCTGAACGCCATCATCGGATTTTCCGAGGTACTCCTGGAGAAAATGTTCGGCGACTTGAACGACAAGCAGGAAGAGTACTTGAATGACATTTTCACCAGCGGAGAGCATTTACTTGACTTGATAAACGATGTCCTGGATCTGTCAAAAATCGAGGCCGGCATGCTAGGGATAGAACTGGAAGCAGTGGATCTTCGAAAGCTGCTGCAGGGTAGCCTGGTGGTCGTCAGAGAACGTGCTCTCGCGCACGGCATTGAACTGAAGCTCGCTGTGACCGACGACATAGGCACGATCACTGCAGATGAACGAAAAGTGAAACAAGTCATTTTCAACCTTTTGTCCAATGCAATGAAGTTCACGCCGGATAAGGGCGAAGTGGGCATCCGTGCACGAATGACCGATGGAGTCGTCGAGATCGCGGTGTGGGACACCGGTGTTGGAATTGCCGAAGAAGATCAGCAACGGATCTTCGAAGAGTTTCAACAAGCCGAACAAGGACTCACGGATAAAACCGAGGGGACCGGACTGGGTCTCGCACTGACCAAGAAGCTCGTGACCCTGCATGGTGGAAGGATATGGGTCGAGAGCGACCAGGGCGATGGAAGCACGTTTACATTCACGCTTCCAGTCGAGAGCGGCCAGGAAGCGAACGAGGCGCAAGAGTCATAGAAGAATCAGCTAAATGGCATAGCGTTAATGAGGGAGGCGGAAATGAGTGGCGCACTCATCTTGATTGTCGAGGACAACCCGAAAAATCTGAAGCTTTTTCGGGATGTCCTGCAATTCAAAGGATATGAAACCATCGAGGCGGCATCCGCGGAAGCCGGCATAGCGCTTGCACGGGAGCGACACCCCGCGCTGATCCTGATGGATATTCAGCTGCCAGAGATGGACGGCCGTGAGGCCATGAAGGTTTTGAAATCCGACGAAACGACCCGCCAGATTCCGATTATCGCCGTGACCTCGTTCGCCATGAAAGGGGATCGAGAGGACTTACTCGCTAACGGCTTTAACGATTATCTCGCCAAACCGGTAAACATCAAGGAATTTCCGCAAGTCGTTGAGCACAATCTCAACACTAAATCGTGACGACACGTTTCTGACATTTGTTCTTATTGGCATAAGCGGGTAACAGTTGATGACCGATCCAAAGGCCAAGATTCTCGTCGTCGATGATGAAGAAAAAAACGTCAAGCTGATGGAGGCAATATTGCTTCCACGGGGTTACACAATCGTCACGGCTTTCAATGGTGGAGAGGCGTTGGAGAAGGTCAATGATGAGTCGCCGGATCTCATCTTGCTGGATGTAATGATGCCGGTCATGAATGGATTCGATGTATGCAAAGAGCTCAAGGATGATGTGGACACACAACTTATCCCTATCGTCATCATGACTGCATTGGGGGACATCAACGATCGAGTCAAGGGAATCGAGGCTGGTGCCGACGATTTTCTCACGAAACCCGTCAACCGCGAAGAGCTGCTTGCCAGAATACAGACGTCGTTGCGGCTCAAGAAAACCGTTGAGCGTAAAGTCGACAAGCTGAGGGGCGCACAAGATTACCTGGCTCGGTTCGTACCCCAGTCAGTCAAGCAACAAATCGAGGAAAATCCGGAAGCTCCTCAGCTCGAGAAGAGCGATCAAGACATGTCCGCACTGTTTGTGGATGTGAGCGGCTATACGAAACTGAGCGAGGACATGCGTCAAACGGCTGATTTCGTCGTGGAAAAGTACTTTTCTCGTTTTCTCGATTGCATCCACGCTCATGAAGGCGATGTTACCGAGACGAGTGGTGATGGGTTGATGGTGATTTTCCCCGGAGCCGCGCCCGAGAAGCACGCGGTCGAGGCAACGAAGGCTGCCCTGGAGATCCTCCAGAGGACCGATGATCTCAATGAGCAGCTCAATGGGATTTTCGAGCCCATATCGGTCCACATCGGCATTAACTCCGGGGTTGCATTGCTCGGCCCGACGAAGCTCGAGGGCACGAGCGGTGCGCGCTGGACGTACACTGCATTGGGACCGGTGATCAATCTGGCCGCACGTATCGCCGGCATTGCCCAGGGTGGAACCATTCTCGTCGGACCGGAAACGGCTCGGCGAATCGAGAGAGAATTTTCCACGAGAGAAATCGGCAAGAAGCAACTGAAAAACGTCCGAGACGAAGTGATGGTCTATCAGGTCGTAGGGACTGCGGAGGACGGAATGGTTAGCACATGAGGAGAACAAACCATGAATAGAACTCCCCTTTATCCCAGAGTGAGACGGTCTACTGAGGGAAAGAGGTTACACGGTCGCATAATCGCCGCGGCACTGGCTCTTGTGCTGGTCCTCCCGATGTATGACACCCTAGCAGCGGAGACGCCCAAACGCGGCGGCACCCTGATCTTCGTAGTGGCATCCTATCCGCCCAGCTTCGACGGCCATCGCGAATTCACCTTCGCGATGCTTCATCCCACCAGACCCTTCTACAGCGTTCTCATCCGCGTGAACCCGGAGAATCCCTCTTCCCCCACCGATTTCGTCGGTGACTTGGCCGTAGAAGTGCCCGGACCGACGGATGGGGGCAGAAAATACACCTTCAGATTGCACAAGAACGCCCGCTTCTGGGACGGCGAGCCCGTGACCGCGCGCGACGTCGTGGCCTCATTCAACAAAATCATTTTCCCTCCTCCGGGTGTTAAAAGCGTGCGGAAAGCGTTCTACAGCATGGTGGAGAAAGTCTACGCCGAGAACGAGCACGCGGTGACCTTCGAACTCAAGTATGCCTCCTCCGCCTTCATCCCCGCGCTCGCCAACCCCTACAACTACGTCTACAGCGCAACGAAGCTCGCCGAGGACATGCATTGGTACGAGAAGAACATACTGGGATCAGGACCCTTCATCTTCACACAAGGTAAAGTCGGAGCCTTTATCGAGGGCAGGCGCAACCCCGATTACCATCACGAAGGGATGCCTTACCTGGACGGCTTCCGTGCCGTTTTCGACAATCAACAGGCGAGCCGCGTCGAGGCCATCCGAAAGAATCAGGCCATGATCGAGTTCCGCGGCTTCCCGCCCCGGAGCCGCGACATCCTCATACGTGCCCTGGGCGACCAGATTACGGTGCAGGAGTCCGACTGGAGCAGCTATCTTCTGGTCGTCCCCAACCACCGGGTAAAACCCTTCGATGACCCGCGCGTGCGCCGCGCCCTCAGCTTGGCCCTCGACCGCTGGGGCGGGTCTTCGCACCTCTCCCGGATCGCAGTCGTGAAGGCCGTCGGCGGTACTGTCTTTCCAGGTCACCCGCTTGCGGCGACGAAGGAAGAGCTTCAGAAGATTTCCGGCTATTGGCCGGATCTCGAGAAATCGCGGGCGGAAGCACGCCGCCTATTACGCGAGGCCGGGGTGCCGGACGGCTTTTCCTTCAGGTTCAATATGCGCCCGGTGGATCAGCCCTACAAGATCGTCGGAGCATGGCTCATCAGTCAGTGGCGCACCATCGGCCTCGACGCCGAGATGTGGGTGCAGCCGACCAAGCCTTTTTTTAAAACGCTCAGAGGCCGGGGCGATTTCGAGGTGAGCATCGACTGGCATACAAGCGCAGTGGTAAATCCAATTCTCGATATCTCGAAGTTCATCTCGAACGATCGTTCCGATTTTAACTTCGCGAACTACAAGGACCGCGTGCTCGACGATCTCTTCGACAAGATGGATCGCACCGCCGACGTGGCCGAACAACGGCGGCTGATGCGGCAGTTCGAGAAGAGAGCTCTCGACGAGCAGGCGCACATGCTCGTCACTCATTGGTGGTACCGCATCGTCCCACACCGCTCAATCGTCCGCGGGTGGAAGGTGGGCCCGAGTCACTACATCCCTCAGGACCTCGCCAACGTATGGCTGGCGGAATGAGTGAGGAGGCGACCCGCTCGAGGGAGACCTCGGGTGATGTCACTCCTCGGCGAACCAGAATGTGTCCGGACGGTAGATACCGAAGTGGGCGCTGGGTTCCCAATTGTAGAAGACACCTACTATTTGAATGCGGCGGCAAATGACAACGGAATGTTTGAGAGACTGGGTCCTCATCCAGAAGGATATTGTAGTGTCCTGATTTCAAACGAAGAGGTTACTGTGAAGCGGAAGCGGCTACCCAAGCGCGTAGGAGGAGAATATCGACGATATGTTCCGACATCGTCGTCTACCATTGGAAAAATTGCCCCATACCAGTATCCGCACCAGGGTCCGCCAGCATCACCGCTAATAAGCGAGCCCCCACCACTCATGGATAAGTAGGATGGTGCCCTTGACCTGGTCTTGAGGCGTGGCCAAGGCGCCCTTGATGCTCCTGCCAACCCCGAGCTTGGCCTCGACCTCCTGCAATTCCGCGGAAACTGCGGCGGATAGGCGGGGATTGGCGAGGGACCGCTACAAGGCTGAAGGCGGGCCGGATAGATTGAAAAGGAGCTCCTTGCTACTCTCAATTCCTTCAGCTGCCAGAAGGAGAAACAATGGAACGCCAACTCGCCGCCATCCTCTACGCCGACGTTGCCGGATATAGCCGTCTTACCGGGCTCAATGAGGAAGAAACCCACCGAAAGCTTGATGCTGGGCTCAACCTGCTCACTGATGTGATTGCAGCGCATGGTGGTCGCAAGATTCATGAGGCCGGGGATGCCATTCTGGCAGAGTTTCAAAGTGTTACCGCTGCGGTTGGCGTCGCCCACGATTTCCAGCGTCAGATGCTTACGCGGAACGCAGAACTGGCCGAAGATGCGCGCTTGGAGTTCAGGATTGGCGTCAACCTGGGCGAAGTCATACACGACCGGGACGATATATATGGTGAAGGCGTCAATCTGGCAGCGCGGATTCAAGAGTTGGCTGAGCCAGGCGGCGTATGTGTATCTGGCGCGGCATACGAGCAGACTCGGGGAGACAGTAAGTACGCATTCGAGGACCTTGGCCATCACAAGGTCAAGAATATAGCCCAGTCCATTCACGTATATGCGTTGAAGCTTTCCGACACTTCACCGACCAGTCGTCGGGGACTATTTTTTGACACCTCGGCTAAGTCGAGGCCACTCGCGACCGGCGGTTGCCTGTGCGGCGAAATTCGATACGAGGTCACAGGGGAGGAACTTGGTTCGGGATATTGCCACTGCCGAATCTGTCAACGATTCACCGGCTCTCCCGCGACAGTCGGAACCGGATTTCGGAAAGATGACCTCCGGGTCACGCGGGGAGAACCGAATATTTACACTTCGTCACCGATTGCCGAGCGTGCGTTCTGCCCAACCTGTGGTTCAAGTCTGTGGATGAGATGGACGCGCGGCGAGACACGCGGCGAATGGATCTTTGTGCATACCGCGAGTTTGGACAAGCCGGAGAACTTCGCGCCCAGTTCCCACTTGGGGATAGAGAGCCAAATGCCCTGGCACGACATAAACGATGACCTTTCCCGGGGGCGTTGTGACGATTCCCAGGATATCGCTGAAGCCTGGGACTCAGCCGGAGTTGGCATTTCGGATTATCCGAGAAACGTTAATCTCTCGGAAAAGTGACGCGTCAATATGAGAACGCTCAGAAGCTGAATTTTTCAGTACGCTGCAACCGAAGTCTACATCAGCAGCTTAGGGTGGGGAGGAAACTGCGGCGGCCAAGCGAGGATTGGCGAGGACGGTGGCAAGTGGAAGCGACGTTAATCCCTTGAGAAATCGACGACGGTCGGACATGGCGTCCCTCCTGAAATCCGGCGGAATTATTGTGGGAAAGCGAGGTATGACCCTTACAGAATTCTATAAGCAGAGTTCACGGAGACTCAGACATCAGTTCCGGAAGGGAGATCTTCGACAATCCCTGTAACGCGGGACGAGCCAGTGCGATTCGGGTGATGGTGCTCGAACCCGATTGATCGATTCTGGCAGTTCCGGGAAGGGGAGCTCGCGGCTGGAGTGCTGAGGGGTGCTCTTTTCGATTCGCGGGTTTAGCGCCCCGGCAGCGTCAGAGAGAGCGCCGGCCAGTAGGTAATGATCAGCACGGCAATCAGCAGAATCGCAAAAAATGGCAGCGTTGCGCGGTAGAGTTCAATAATCGGTTTTTTGAAGCGGTAGCTGGCGATGAAGAGATTCATGCCTACTGGCGGTGTGAAATAGCCAATTTGCATATTGGCGAGGAAGATGATGCCCAGATGTAACGGATCGATACCATAGCCCAGAGCGAGCGGAAGCAGCAACGGCACCATGATGACCAGTGCCGAGAAGATGTCGAGCATGGTGCCGAGCACCAACAAAAATACATTCAGCAGAAGCAGGAAGGTCACTTTGTTGGTGATGTGTGCGCTGACGGCAGCGAAAAGATGTGCAGGGACTTCGGCATCGATGAGGTAGTTGGTGGAAGCAAGGGAGACACCGAGAATCACCAGAATGCCGCCGACGAGAACCATGGATTCGCGCATGATGCGGGGCAGCGCACGAAACCGCACCTCACGAAGGATGAGGACTTCCACCACCAGCACATAGATGACGGTGATCGCCGCCGCTTCCGAGATCGCGAAGTAACCGCCGTAGATACCACCAAGCACGACAAACGGCAGGGGAAGTTCCCACGCGACCTCGCGCAGTGCAGCCAGCGCTTCGGTCCGGGAAAATGCATGCAGTGGTGCGCCACGGCTTTGCCACATGCTGTAGCCCGAGAGTAGAACGATCATCAGCAGCCCCGGGAGCAAGCCTGCAAGGAACAGGTCGTCCACGGTAACGACGCGTCCGATACCAAGCTGCGCGACGATGACGCCGTAGAGAATCAGCGGCAACGACGGCGCGAACAGCAAACCGAGACTGCCCGATGTGGTCACCAGTCCGAGGCTGAACTTGTCGCGATAACCTGCCTGTTTGAGTGCCGGATAAAGGAGCGCGCCCATGGCGACGATGGTCACGCCCGAGGCGCCGGTAAAGGCCGTGAACAGTGCGCACACCAGCAGGGCGACGATGGCAAGGCCACCGTGCATCCAGCCGAGCAGTGCGTGAGTGACGCGCACGAGGCGTGAAGGCGCACCAGTCTCGCTCAGCAGATAACCGGCAAAGGTAAACAACGGAATAGCAAGAAGAACCGGCATCTCGGCAAGGCGGTAGAACTCGATGGGGACAGCCGCCAGATCGATACCGGCACGATAAAAGCCAATCAGTGCGGTAGCGGCAATCACGACGAACAGCGGAGTGCCGAGCAGTGCCAGGACGATGAGCAGAATTCCGACGACAATCATGGTTCGCCCCGGGCTGCAGGCACGAGCTGCGCGAGTACGCCCGTAAGAAAACGCAATGCCATGATGCCGAACGCCACCGGGATGATCAGCTCGCACATCCACGCGGGAACGGATGCAAACGCGATTGCCTGATCTTCGCGTTCGAAAAGCACGAAGCGCATACCGTGCCAGGCAAGCACCATGCAAACGATGGAACTAAAGAGCCCGGTGATGATACGCGTGACTGACTCGGCGCGGCCCTCGAGGAAACGCGAGACGAGATCAATGGTGATATGGTTGTCATCCCGGGACGCGGCCATGGCGCCGAGCAGCCCTACCCACATCACCGTAACCCGCAGCAGTGGATCGCCCCAGCCGATGCTCGTGTCCCACAGATTGCGCAGCAAAATCTGCGTGCCCGCGAGTCCAATCATGGCCGTTAACACGGAAATCAGAATGCCGTCTTCGATAGCGGCGAGCGTGCCGCCCAGACGTTCGAGGACGGATCTAGGGTGCGACACCAGCGATACGCCTGTAGTCCATCAGGTGGGCGCGCAATTTTTCGAGAAGCTGCAGCGGTACGACGCCTTCCTCTGCCAAGCGGTCCGCGGTGCCGGCGACACTCGTGTGCAGCTTCATGACGGCCTCCCGTGATGGCGTCACGAACGTGATCCCCTGATCTTGCAGCGCCTGGCGGGCTTTCTTGTCGTCCGCACGGGTCTCATGTTTGAGTCGCGCGGCGATTTCCGACATTACCTCGCGCACTATCAACTGATCCTTCGTGTCGAGCTTCGAAAAGGCACGCCGATCGATGAGCAGGGCGCCATGGAGGTACATGAGCGGTGTGTCGGTCACATACTTGATACGCGTATGCCATTGCAGGGCGATGGCGCCAATGGCTGATGCACCCACCGTGTCGATGAGCCCGGTCTGCAGACCGGTAAGGACATCGGGGAGCGGCAGCGGTATCGGTGAGACGTTCATGTCTTCGAACACCCCGCGGCTGATTCGGTCACCCTCGGGGATCCAGACCTTCCTGCCCTTTAGATCCTCCATCCCGAGCAGTGGCGAACCGGACATCAAATAGGCAAATCCGCCTTCTACGAAGCCGAGAGTGACAAAGCCTGCGTCTTCGAGACTTTCGATGAGCACAGGGTCCATGCGTGCGCGGGCGTAGTCAACCTCGCCCTCTGAACGGAATGTGAACGGCAGGCTGTAGATCAAGGTGTTAGGGTCAATCAGTGCGAGCCCACCGCCTGTTATCGCGCCACCATGCAACTGACCGATACGCAGCTTGCGTAGCACGCTCTTGTCGTTACCCATGATGCCGCCAGGATAGAAGCGAAACTTCACACGGCCGTCCGTGCGTCTGGCGATCCTTTCCGCGCCTTCGCGCATCTGCAGCATCCAGCCGGTACCGTCCGGGGCGATGGTCGCGATCTTGAAGGTTATCGTATGGCTCGCGGATGCTGGCACTGCCAGCATCCATGCGAGCACGACGAGACACCGCAGGCACATGGCAATCACTCGAAGTAGTCCGTGGAGGTGTCGAGGAGGATCCTCGCTTCTTGTTGAGCGAGGACGTTGCTCAGCGTCATGCCCGCCTCATCAGGATCCGCCACCAGCACCTCGTTTAAGAGCCGGTCGTGGAGCTCGCGATCGAAAGTCAGGCGGGCACAGCGCCTCGCAAACTCCACTTGCGCGCGCAGATTGCGACCGTTGGAGAGGGCAATTGCTCGTTCGAAGTGCAACCGGCCTTGCTCCGGGCGGCCTCCCAGGTTGGCGGACAGGCGGCAGTCCATAGCTCCCAGGTAAATGTGTGCCTGGCCAAAATCATAGCGCTCGTCCAACACCACGACCCTCTCCATCATAGTGGCAATTCGGGGCAGATTGGCGAGGGCGTTGAAATCGCCCGGACCGCTAGTCTGAATCCGACTGACCCAAGTCACAGCATAAACGTAGAGAGCCGACAGATCCTGCTGATCCATTGTGTCGACCAGTGCCGTGAATTCGTCGAAGGGCAGGTCATCAGCCGCACACGTGTCAGGTCGGCGCTGGCAGAGCGCGCGCGAGGCGTAGCCATGGGCTTTTTCCGCCATCGACCGTGCCCGCTCTCTGTCCTCCACGAATAACGTCGCGTAGGCGCCGTACATGCGCGCCGCAGCGAGCAACAGCTCTTCGTTCTCGGGATCCCCCTCGAGCAGACCTTCCAGCAACAACAGGTGTGCCGGGGCACCGTCTCGTACCAACGCCGGGTCGTTCTGGTTGACCAGTGCGGACGATACATTTGTCGCGAGTTGCTGTGTCGCGGTCGTGATGCAGCCGCCGAGCAGCAGGAGCAGCGTGCAGCTGCACAATGCCAGCCAACGGCTACGATAATCGGGGCTGATAGCAGGAGTCCAACTCATGGTAACGGGGGCGAGCACCAGACCAATTCTACCCGATGACAGTGGTCACAGGGACGCATGGAAACACGCAATCGTCGGGTCTACATTGACGGTGATCAATCGCCATTCTGCAACCCTGCGGGGCAACTCCCGAGTGCCCCAGCGCATCGATGGTGGGAATTCTTGGGGCAAATATCCAGCACAATAAATCGTAGATACGGGTCAATTGAGCATGCAAATTAACACCTACCTACAGGTTTCCGCGTAGACCCGGTTTTTGGGTTTTTAGAACCGCTTACCGAAGGCAATGCCAATGACCACTTCGCTGTCTTCGTGCTCAATCATGTCCAGATTAGCCTGCGGTGAGAGTGCCCAGCCTCCGCTGAGCTCGAATTCGTAACCTATTGTTGCTCGCAGGGCATTCTCCCTGTTATCACCGGGATCCTTTCTACCAATTCCAGCACCGAAGTACAGGCCTTTATATGGCCAAAAGTGGGCAAACGCCATCACGAGCGTGGAATCCTTCTTTCTTTCCGCGCGCTCGACTAAACCCCCAACCGACCAGCTCTCATTGATCCGGTACGAGTACTCAATACCCAACGTTCCGTGGTTTTCACTTTCTTCACTGGTTATACCCGCGAAAACGGCGAGAGCGTGCTTGTGATGTCCTTCTTCACCTACGTGAGTCTCATTGCCTCCGGCTTCACCAGCAATTGCTCCAACAGAGAACAGTACACAAGAGGCAAGAATCGCGGCTTTCATAGTTTCTCCAATGGTGCAGATCGGAATTGATTCTATGTGCCACCATTAAACGATATCAAGGCGGACAGAGTCATTACCCCGACCACTCTAGTTCAGAACGATGTTGTCCTTGGCCTGGCCCTGAGGATCGGCTAGCGCGGGATGGTAATGTCAACCCCCCATCGTATGGACGCTCGCCGGCCCTACCAGAATTCAACCGACAGAATTCACGGACACTCAGACATCGGCATGGTAGACGACCAATATGAAACCATTGGCACGCACCACGCCATCAGCTGGGTGGTTTCCGGCTTCTTATTCGACCGGAACTAGTTTCAAGAGCCCATCGACACTCAGCTTCTGCAGGCAGTAATCAATCTTGAGACCCAATTCGAAAGGATTGCTCTCTGTTACCTTACCGTCCACCGATTGAACGCCAAATCCACCGCCTACTCCGCCCAGGTCACAGTGCTCTCCACGGACCTTGGCATCTTTTTCAAGGCGTGCAGTAAGGATGAAGCTGCAAGTCGACAGCAATTCTGGACCATGCGCGTTGACTGGAGCGCAAAAAGCCGACCCCGCCCTGTACTGCTGGCTGCCGAACTCGAGGCCGTGATCACCTGCTTTACGCCACACCCCCAAGTTGGTGCTTTCTACGTCATTCTTGGTCACAAGCCCTGTATCTGGATTGACGGCCTCGTCATGACCTTCCTCGGCACCCATAATTACGTTTCCGTCACCGAAGAAACTCATCACCATGCTTTCCCGGATTTCCTTCCCGTCGTGGTCGAAAGCGAGGAACCCCCGGTATGTTCCTATGACTGAGTCAGCTACCGCGGGCAGTGATAAGAAAACTAGAATGGCGGGGATACATAGAGCGAACAGTTTGTTTATTGTCGATCTGGTTTCGTTCATATTGGAAGACCCTCCTCTTCTCTAAGCGGTGGAATTTTAGACCTGCTTTACTCCGTTAATGTCGGGACGAATATACTGATTCATTCTGAACATGTTTGTGGGATCGTATTTCTGTTTCAGCGCCAGGAGTTTCTCAAATTTTCCGGGGCCATAGGCTGCTTGTAACCTGTTGAATATGGAAAAATCAGCGAGCCGTGCAGATCTCTTTCCAGCATTTCGACTGCTGCCATCCTTATCTCGGTGGACCCCCCATCTTTGGTCGCAATCTGAAGAACACCCATAGTAATCTCCGTCAAATGACAGCCATTCGCGCCGAGCTGCATTTAGGTACGAGAGGTGGCCTCCTGTCAAACGTCCTCTACCACCTCGGTAGTGACTCCATACCAGTATCCTCACCATTACACAATTCTACCGGATTCTGCTCGCGCCCACTCCAGTCCCACGATAAACTACCAGCGTCCTGTTTCTGCCGTTTGGTGTGTCCCGATGGAAGAGCGATTACCACGCAAGCTCGCCGCGATTCTCTACGCGGATATTGTGGGATATTCACGCCTCACTGGCGACGACGAAGACGCAACTCATCGCAGACTCAGCGAATATCTCGATCTGGTCTCCGAGACCATTGAGCAGCACCGCGGCCGCGTCATGCATTATGCGGGAGATGCAGTTCTTGCTCAGTTCGGTGCCGTGTTGGACGCAATGTCCACCGCCGTCGCCATTCAGAAAGAACTCCGCATCCGCAACGATCCCCTGTCGGGTGACCGTAAAGTTCAATTTCGGATCGGCATCAACTCGGGCGATGTGATCGAGGACCGCGGTGATATCTACGGCGACGGAGTGAACGTTGCTGCACGCCTCGAGAGTCTCGCCAATCCTGGAGGTATTTGCATCTCTGACGCTGTGCGAACCGCCGTGGGGAAGAAGCTCGACATCGACTACGAGGATATGGGCGAGCAAGAAGTTAAGAACATTTCGCAACCCGTTCGGGCTTACCGCGTCGATCTTGTCAATTCCCAATTGCAAACGGATGGATCCGGAAAAGTGACCCCGGGTGAATTGCCCGCGGTCGCCGTCTTGCCGTTCACCAACCTCAGCGGTGACCCGGAGCAGGAGTATTTCTCGGATGGCCTGACCGAAGACATCATTACGGGACTGTCCTACTGGCGCGCCTTTCCGATCATCGCACGCAACTCGACGTTCACTTACAAGGGCGTTTCGGTGCGGGTACAAGAAATCGCGCAGGAACTTGGGGCGCGATACGTTCTGGAAGGTAGTGTACGTACAGCAGGCAAGCGCATTCGAGTCACGGCTCAACTGATCGACGGCGAAACAGGACACCATGTCTGGGCGGAGAAATACGACCGCGCGTTGGAAGACATCTTTGAAGTGCAGGACGAGATTACGCTGAGTATCGTTGCCACGGTGCAGCCTGAGCTCGTGAAAGCCGAGATCGAGAGATCTGCTGCGTCGCGACCGGGCAGTCTCCGCGCTTGGGACTTCTTTCTTCGCGGCATGGCGCATATACACAGATTTACGATTAAAGATAACGCTGCCGCGAGGGACATGTTTCAGAAAGCGATCGATCTGGAGAACAACTATGGAGAAGCGTGGGCGGGTCTGGGATGGGGATACGTGCGCGACATCGACTTTCGCAGCCGCGAGTCTCGTCAGTCATTGATCGACAAAGGATTCAACGCAGCGAGAAAGGCAGTTGAACTCGACGACAGCTCGGCGCTCGCCCACCTTGTTCTAGGTACGGCCTATGTTTGGGCCGAGAATCTCAAGCTTGGAATTGCTCAGGTCGAAAAGTGTATCGAGCTAAATCCCTACTCCGCGCACGCTCACATGGCCCTTGGCAACCGTTTGGATTTGGTCGGGCGAACGGATGAAGGCATTGACAAAATGGAGAGGTCACTCGAGCTTAACCCGCGCGATCCGTGGCGGCCAAACTATATGGCCTACCTGGCCCGCGCATACGCCAGCAAAGGGGATTATGAGACGGCGCTCGTCTGGATTGAAAGAGCCGTCAACCTACGACTCGACGATGCAGATTTGCAATACCGTTTAGCAATTTGTCTCGCCAATCTCGGCAAAGTCGATGATGCTCGCGATGCACTTGGGGAATGCGAGAGGCTGCATCCCGGGCAAGTGTCTGAGCGCTCATCTTGGCGACCCTACTCGGACGACGAGCGTAACAAAAGATTTTTTGCCGGCCTGAAAAAGCACGGATTGGCCGTTTAAAAGCAATCGTACTACCTCAAGAATTCCGGAGACAGTTACAACGAACTGCTGTATGCCATGGGCATCGCCAATGACTATTTGGATTTGATACAAAGGATCGGAGAACTACTGGACATTCCACCTGTCCGAGCCATACACATCGCGCCCTTCGAAGCAGACCCGGAAAAGAGTAGCAAATTCGGGGCAATGGTTTTGACCGACGGCACCGTTGGACTCACCTATACCGCCCTCGATGGTGCTTTGTTGGATCTGCAAGATCGCACCAGGACTGACAACTTAGTCAATACTTCGCCAGTGCAGATAGCCGAGCTGTACGCTGGAGCGTCCGGCTGGCAACGATCCCTGGGCATGGCGGCGATTAACGCCGTCAGTCAGTTTGTCTTCAAGCATAGCGGTTACGACCTGCCGACCATGGACAAAACGTTGGACTTGCTGGCCTTACAGAAGGGGGATCACTTGGGAATGATCGGATATTTCCCGCCGTTGGTGGAGCAGGTGCGGGCCCAGGGAGTGCCACTGACCGTGGTGGAATTGAATGAGAAATGGTTACAGCGCGCGCACGATTTTGAAGTCACTTCGGATTTGGCGCATCTCAATAGCTGTAATAAAGTAGTGTGTACTGGAACGGTGTTGATCAATCAAACCATTGATTCCGTCTTGGAGAACTGCGGAAACGCCGAGCAGATACTTATTGTCGGTCCCACTACCGGCTGTTTGCCCGATCCGCTGTTCGACCGTGGCGTTACCCTGCTGGGTGGCAGCGTTGTGGTCGACCATCGCAAATTCGTTCAGCTATGGGCAGCCCAGGACAAGTGGCGCCGCACAACCAGACGGTATGTATTGAGGAGGGACGATGGATTCCCCGGCTACCAGGCTCTGCTGACACCACGAGACTGATTGCGGGCTCCAACTCTGGTCTGGAGGCAGATCATCAGTACCAAGCCGATGGGAATGGTGCCTAGATCGGCGTATCGACACTTCCCTGCAGGCGACGGGTATCTTCGTCGAATCGTTGGCTGATGAGAAGAAAGACCCGCTCCTGCTCATGGCTGTGGTTGCGGCCCGAGTGCATCAGCCAGCTGGGAAACCAGTAGAGACGCCCGGGCTCGTCGAGATCGTAGGAATCGTAAAGTCCGTCGCGCTCGAAAGCGCCGAAGGACGGCTCGACCGACAGCTGCCCGGAAGCGGGATGGATCGGAATGATGCTGCGTACCAGATCGCAGGCGTCGGTGTGGGGCAGGTGGCCGAGGCGGTAATTCGGCCGATAAACCTTCAATCGCGTCCGGCAACAGCCGGGAATGCTGTCGATGATTTCCTCGAAAATCCCGAAGCAGGCTTCGGTCTTCGCCACCGCCCGAGACTCCTGAACATTCAGCGGGCCACCGAATACCGCTTGGCTGTGATCGTCACCGAAGGATTGCAGCGTCCAACCGGACTCGAGGCGGCCGCAGTCATCGCCGAGCGTGCACTCGTCGGCGTCCTCGCAGCCGGGACAGTGCTTCTCTTCCGGGGGAAAGCGCGAGCGCAGGCGCTCGAAATCGGCCTGCAATCGTTCGGCATCGAATCGGGTACAGCTCTTGTGTACCGGGTCGGGAACTTGACCGCGGAATTCTTCGCTCAACCGCGGTCCGGCGCGGAACAGCTCCACCAGCTTTCTGATGGCTGTCTGCTTGTCGATGCTCGTAGGTAAAGCGTAGTTGTACACATCGCTGGCGAAGCTACGGATCTCGCTGCATGTCTTCTCACCGAGATTGACCTGCAGCTGCCACACGGGTACCCGCTTGTACACATGCCAGCCGAACCCGCTGTCGTGTAGCCATGCGAGAGCACGCTCGCCAAGCTGAGGATCACCGTCCATCTTCACCATGCCGAGCTCGAGCACTTCGCGCGGGTGCAGCTCTTCATCCAGAAGCTGCACGAGTCGTAACCACGGAATCTTCACGTGGCAATCCACCGTGTTGGCGTTGGTGGTGGTCAACTCGACATGGCAGCGGTTCGCTTCGAAGCGCAGCCGGAGACAGGGACCGAGCTGCGGATCGATGTGCACTTGTCCGAGCGCTCCGGTGCCCACACCGGCACAGGCCGCGTGGCCCGCAAGATAGTCGGCGACAAAACGGATGAGTGCGGCGTTCATTGCCGATTCAGCGACTCTGCGCAGTGGCAAGAACTGCGTCTAGACACGGCAGTGTTTGGTACGTGTGGCAATGTTCAACTAACAAGTGTCGGGGTCACGCCTGTCCAGCCCGAATCGACGCCCTCGGCAATGTCGTTCTCGCGTTCGCGGCGAATGGTGTCCCAGTCGAATTCCGGCTCGTACTGTCCCTTTTCAAACTGCTGCACGAGTCCGACCAGTATCTGGTCGTCTCGAGGCTGCAATGCTTCGGCGCAATAATATCGTGACGGCCCAACGCCCTTTGCCGGACTGTTGTTGAGGGCGTTGAAGGTCAAGAAAAGTACTGCACGACGCCTGTCGTCGAGATTCGACTCCGACAAGTGCACTAAGTCGCCCGAGAATAGCAGCACATCACCGGCTTCCATGATCGCCGGCACGCGGCCGTGACGATCGCAGAGCTGCCGATAGGTGTGTTCCGGAATCCCGTATCCCTGACCGATCCGCGTGTGCTCGACGAGCCCGTCCGCGTGCGAGCCGGGGAGCACCTCGACGGTCCCGTTATTGGTGTCCGAGCGGTCGATGGCGATCGCCACCGAGATCGTGTCCTTCCCCAGCAAAGATTCCCTGGCCCAGGCGGCACGATCCTGATGAGGATCCCAGCCGCCGTGGCGCTCCGGTGCGGTGGTGCCCCACTTGACGTTCAATTTCCCCTTGAGAAGATACACGTCGTCACCCAGTAGCGCCTTTACGAGATTCACGAGCCGTTCGGTTGTCGCGAAGGCAGTGACGACATCGTCGCCGTGGCCGAGGTAACCCAGACAGGAGGCTTGGCGACCCGCGGAGTCGATGGTCAGGTCCTCCAGGGCCTGCAGTCGTTCCCTTTCAGAGTCGATCAGCTGTTTCAGCAGAGCCACTTCGCGCGCAAAAAATCCCGGGCGAAGCAGAAAGCCTTCCCTGTGGTACTGATCAACCACGGCAGAGAGTGTAGATGGCATACTTTCCGCTCCTCCGGTCGTTTATGGCGTCACCCGGACGATGGGTGTAGCACCTGTCCTTGGTCCCGTTCGTTCGAAGCACGCGCAACGCGGCCTCGCGGTTCCTGATTCGCGAGAATAGTGATTTCACTCGAGAAAGATTCTGAAATACGCCGATTTATTGATCTCGGTGAACTAATCGGTCACCTGTCTTATGGGATGAGCAGGGGGATGGCGGTGCCGGTCACAATATTGTCCATTAGCCGGATTTCAGGACAGAATCAGCAATTCGAGGCTTACAGGCCTGGATCAGAGCAAGAGATATTGGGGAAGGAACAATTTATGAGCACCGGCAACCCTTCGACTGACGACACGTCGTTTGTATCGTATCTTGAATGCAGTGAATCGAAAGAACGTTTTCGCCAGGACCGCATGCACGGACTGTCGAGTGCCGGTCACCCTCTCCTCGTCCGTTACGACCTGGATGCTGTCGGCGCGGCCGTTTGCAAGGAAGATCTGCAACGGCGGCGGCCCGATATGTGGCGCTATCGGGAGCTTTTGCCCATGCCCCGAGTAGACCGGATTGTCGAGCTGGGCGAGGCGATGACACCACTTATCCGCCTACCCCGCCTGAGCAACCGTTTAGGCGTCACTGAAATCCTGGTCAAGGATGAAGGCCGTTTGCCAACGGGCTCGTTCAAGGCGCGAGGTATGGCCGTCGCAGTAACCATGGCGAAGGTCTTCGGCAAGACGCGTATTGCCGTCCCCACCGCCGGCAATGCCGGATCGGCCGCTGCCGCCTATGGCGCGCGCGCCGGCATGGAAACCTACGTGTTCACGCCCGCAGACACTCCCGAGGTAACGGCGCGGGAGATCGCCTATCACGGGGCTCGCGTCTACGGGGTCAACGGTCTGGTCAATCAATGTGCCCGCATCGTCCGTGACGGAACCGAGATCATGGGTTGGCACGATCTCTCCACCCTTGAAGAGCCCTATCGAATTGAAGGGAAGAAGACCATGGGTCTGGAACTTGCCGAACAGCTTGGCTGGTCTCTACCCGACGTGATTTACTACCCGACCGGTGGCGGAACCGGATTTATCGGAATGTGGAAGGCGTTCGATGAGCTCGAAGCGATCGGATGGATCGGCTCCCAGCGCCCACGCATGGTGGCGGTGCAATCTACCGGCTGCGGCCCCATCGTCAGGGCATACCAGGACGGGCGCAACGACGTGGAGGCGCCCTGGGATCCGGTCGAGACCCAAATTCACGGTGTCCGCGTACCGAAACCCCTCGGCGATCGCTTGATCTTAAAAGTCATCTACGAAAGTTCGGGATTCGCCGTTGGCGTCTCCGACGAAGACGTCGCCGAGGCACGGGCCGAAGTTGCCATGCAAGAGGGGCTGCATCTGTGTCCCGAAGGTGCCCTGTGTTATGCAGCCTACAAGACCAATTTGGAGTCGCGCCAGGTGAATCCAGAGGATCGCGTCGTCATTTTCAATACCGCCAGCGGCTTGAAATCTCCCATGCCGCCCATGGAACGCAGGCTCGATTGCACCAAGCCCATCGATTACGCAGCCCTTTGATGGCAGGCCGGTCCGGTGCTGTTCGCCTCGGCCGTTCTTGACGACAGCATGCAATGAAATCACCATGGCCAAACCAGGCGGACCACCCCGTCCCCGGTTACCTATCAACGATACATGGAGGAGCGACATGAGCAGCCGAGACGACTATCTGGATGACTTCAAAGCCAAGCTGGACGAATGGAACGCCGAAATCGACAAGCTCGAGAGCAACGCTCGCCAGGCCCAAGCCGATGCAAAGGTCCAATACGACAAGCAGCTCGAGGCTCTGCGGGAGATGCGCGACGACGCTCAGGCGAAGTTCAGCGAAATGCAGAACACCACTGCCGAGGCATGGGACGTGATGGTACAGGGGACCGAGAAAGCCTGGCAGGCTTGGAGCAGTGCCTTCGAGAACGCGCACGCCAAGTTCACGTCCAAGGACTGACCTGGCGACATCAGTCTCGAGGGGTCAAGTCTGCAACCGTTGTTCGAAGTACGTCGCTATCGTGGCGATGTCGTCACCCACAGTCACGACTTTCACCAGGTAGTGCTGCCACTCGAAGGTCGGCTGAGCATGGTCGTCAGTGGCACAGAGGGCTACGTCTCTTCGGACAGCGTGGCACTGGTTGCAGCCGGCGAATCTCACAGCTTCACCGGTTCGAAGAGCAACTCTTTCCTGGTGATAGACATACCAACGCGCGCGTGGATCGCCACCGACGCCCTGGGCGCATTGCTCTGGGAACGGGCCCGGCACCACCCTTTCGTGCCGGTCGACGCTGAGCTGCTTCGACTCATTCGTTACCTGGCCCGAGCGAGCGAGCGCGGTCAGCTTCGGGGACCACTCATTGCCCATGCCTGCGCTCTACTACTCGGCACCGTTTCCGCACAGCTCGGTCTCGGCGAGCAGGGAGCATGGCCGTCCAGTCTTCGTGCCGTAGCCGGCTACGTGGATGCGCATCTGGAGTGGCCGCTCACCGTGGCTGACATGGCGCGGGTCGGCAATGTGAGCGCGAGTCGACTGCACGCACTATTTCGGGAACATCTTATGACGACGCCGCAAAAGTACTTGACGCAGCGTCGTCTGCGTCGAGCCTCGGAGCTGCTCGCACACACTTCCCTGTCGGTGATGGAGGTGGCGCTTCGTGTCGGCTACGGTGACCAGGCTGCGTTCACCCGGGCGTTTCGCAAGCACGTGGGAACAGCACCGCTTGGCTATCGCGCAGCCTTGTCTTCACAGCAGGACGAGCACAAAAGTCAGTAGTCCCGAGCAAGCGGTTATCTGGTTGACCGGTTAGAGTCTTACGCGTTTATTGCACACTGCACGTAACGGAGATGAGCGATGAATCACCGATTGACCGACTTCAAGGTACTCACGTTTGATTGCTACGGCACCCTCATCGACTGGGAAACCGGAATTTGGGATGCTCTTCAACCCCTGCTGATGCACAACGGGTGCGAGAGTGTTACCCGTGACGTGGCGCTGCAAGCGTTTGGGATGTTTGAAACCCGTCAGGAGAGCGAGACACCCGATATGCTCTATCCAGAAGTGCTGACGCGGGTCCACCCTGCAATCGCCGGACACTTCGGGCTCGACACCACGAGCGAACTGGATGAGGTATTCGGGCGATCGGTGGCACTGTGGCCGGCGTTCACCGACACTGCGGATGCTCTTCGCATCCTCAAGCGACACTACCAGCTGGTAATACTCTCAAATATTGACCGAGACGGTTTCGCCGCCTCCAACCGTAAGCTCGGGGTCGAGTTCGATGCCATCTATACGGCCCAGGATATTGGCTCATACAAGCCAAACGCCGCCAACTTCGAGTATCTTCTGAGCCATCTTCGAGATGATCTGGGACTCCAGAGCACCGATGTGCTGCACACCGCGCAGAGTCTGCATCACGACCACGTGCCGGCTAAAGCCCACGGGCTGGCTAACGCCTGGATTGACCGCCAACGGCTTTCCGAGGGAGGGCACTGGGGAGCCACCGCTGCGGTGGACGAGCATCCGGACACCGACTTTCTTTACTTTTCAATGATGGAGATGGCCAACGCCGTAGTGAGCGCACGGGCATAGAGCCTGGCGCGACTTGCACCGTTGTCGATGCCATTGGCGGTGGCCATATACACGCCTTTCCAGTAGCAGTGCAGATCTTTACCTCCGTCACTCCAAATATCCGTGTTGTCGCCAAATCGCGTACTGACTGCGAAAGGCTGCGTAGCTCTCGTAAACACGCTTGAAGAGTGGATCTTTGGCGGATTGTTCGGCGACCACTTCGTTCCAACTGGCCTCGAATTCGTCGAGCACGCTATCGGGCCAGCGATGAAACTTCACGCCCTTTTCCCGTAGCTTCAGCATCGCTTTGTACTGTAATGCCTCGCTGCGTACGAACGACCAATTGAGGCTGTCGCCGCACGCGATGTTCAGTATTGCCTTGTGTTGATCCGTAAGCATCTCCCATTGCTTTCGATTCACCAACAGCTCGCCGACTGTCGCCTGCTGGTGCCAACCGGGAAAGTAGTAGTGTTTCGCGACCTGGTAGAAGCCGAGGTCCAGATCCATGGACGGCATCGAATACTCCGTCGCATCGATCACACCACGTTCGAGCGCAGGATAGATGTCGGCGGGAGAAAGAAGCTGCGTCGACACTCCCATCTTGCTCATGACCTGCGCGCCCAGGCCGAAGAAACGCATTTTCAACCCTTTCAGATCGGAGGTCGATTTAATCTCCTTTCGGAACCAACCGGAGGCTTCGGGTGCGATGACGGCACATTGAAATCCCTTCAATCCATGTTCGGCGTAGATCTCATCGTAGATCTCATTGCCACCTCCATACTTGAACCAGGCGAGGTACTCGCCGGCCCGCGGTCCGAACGGTACCGCGCTGAACCAGGAAAGCGCCGGAATCTTGCCGGCGTGAAACCCGGCGGCCCCCCACACCGCATCGAGCCCTCCCGACTTGACCGCGTAGAAGCCCTCAAATGGCGGCACCAGCGCCCCTGGCTCGTAGAACTTGACCTGGAACGTTCCACCGGAAACGGCGTCGACAATGCGTTCGAACCGGGCTGCGACCTCCCCGACCACGGACAAGTTACTGCCGAACGCGCTTTGCATCCGCCACTTGACCCGCTCTTGCGCCGCGACCGAGAGGCCTGTGCCCAGGCTCAGGGCGACGATGCAACCCGAAACAATCAAAATGCTGCGAACGTTACAGAGACGCATTGGACTTTCTCCTTGAATTCTTGGCAACTTCACTTGCCCAGATATCCCAAGCGAAGACACTCGTCGCGAGTCAACCCACCGTGTGCAGAAGCTCCCTGGCTTCCACGACGTCGGAACTGTCTCGACCCTCTGTGAAGGTCTGGTAGACGGGCGCCAGGACCTGGTGCGCTTCCCGCAGTCTATCCTGACTTCGCAGGAGTCGAGTGAGGCCGATCGCCGCCCGCAGCTCCAGCGTGCGCGCCCGCTGCCAGCGCGCCGCCTCGATTGCTCTGAGGTATGCCTGCTCCGCTTCGTCTAATCGGTCGTCTTCAAGCGTCTTGAGAAGCTCGGCTCTTTGTCGGTGCATTTCCACCTCGTAAGTACGATGAGCCGTGTGCTTCACAATCTCTTCGGCCTCGTCGAGCGCAGCGATGCCTTCATCCGTTCGGTTTGCTCTCCTGCAGGCGTCGGCCAGCAAGGTGAGAAAGTGGGGCAGTGCGGCTTGTCCACCCATGGCACGCCACGATTTCAAGCCCGCTCGAATTTGCGCGATGCCGGCAAGCGGGTTTCCCTCGGCAGCGGTCACCCATCCCAGGTGCACGGATGCCCAGGCAAGTTGCTGTGCGACGCCTTGCTCTTCGGAGACGGCCGCGGCCCGCTCGGCGTACTCGCGGGTCCGCGGCAAGTCGTACCGGTACTGGTAGAAAAGGGCAGCACACGCCAGAACGTACGAAAGGGTATACCGGGAGGGCAACGCCTCCGCCAATGTCAGGGCTTGCGTCATCTGCCTGAGCGCCCGATCTCGGTGACCGAGCCAATCGCTGGTCCAGGCGGCATACACGTAGGACCAAAGACCGGGGTCCTCGCCATACTCCAAGATGCAGGACCGATGCATGTCGCGGTCATAAATTTCCACCCCTTGCTCGAGGTAGTGGTTCGCGGTTTCGAGCTCGCCGAGGGTGATATGGCTCGTTCCCATCACCCGGTTCGCGATCAGCAAGTGCGTTCGATCCTGCGACTCTTCTGCCAGTGACATCAACTTCACCGCGAGCGCTCTACCGTCTTCGAGCTCGGCACGCATATTGTGGCAGTTCCACAGACCTCTAAGCGCGGTAAAGAGCCGCTTCGGTTGTTGTGTCCGTTCACATAGATGCGCCGCCCGCAAATAGGCTTGGCGAACCTCTTCGTGCGAGTACCCCTTGAGCCCGGTGAGGGCCGCACCACGGGCCAATTGCAAGTCGCACTCCAGTTCTTCTTGGACTCGCCCATCTCCCAACGACGGTAAGAGCGAGAGCGCTCGTTCATAATGTCTGACCGCCTCCTCGTTGGCCGAGAGACCCATCGCTTGCTTGCCCGCCGCGTGCCAGTACTCGATCGCCTTGTTCTCGTCTCGAGCTTCCGTGTAATGGTGTGCGAGGAGCTCAGGCTCGCTGACCTTCGTGGCGGGGAACCGCTCTTCGAGCACGCGCGCGATCCGACCGTGGTAGCGTTGCCGCGTCCTCTTCAATAGCGACTGATAGGCGGTGTCTTGCACCAGCGCGTGTTTGAACGCGTACCGGGCATCGGGCGGCGTGCCGCGGCAATCGACGAGGCCCGAGTCGCAAATCGCAGTCAGTGCCTTGTCGAGACTACCCTCGTCCAGGCGAGACACCGCCGCGATAAGCTCGTGAGAAAACTCCCTCCCGATGGCCGCCCCGACTTGTGCGAGCTCTTTGGCGGAGTCGAGTCGATCGAGACGCGACATCAGCGAGTCGTGCAGGGTCGCTGGAACCTCGAGATCCGATATAACTTCGGGTTCAGCACTCGAGTGAGTCGACGATTGTATTCGATGACGATCGAGTACCGTACGAGTCAGCTCCTCGACGAACAGAGGCACGCCATCGGTTTTCGACACGATCTCGGTCACCAGCGTCTCGGGCAAGGCGTTCCCGGCAACCACCGTCTCCACGATGGTGCGACTATCGACCCGGGTGATCCGACCAATTGCCAACAGCGTGGAATGCGCCGCACCGATCCAGGACGGTACGAACTCGGGCCGAAATGTCACGACGACGAAGAGCGGGAGTTCCTCGGCCTGCTCTACGAGCCGATCCAGCCATTCCAGCGTTGTCGGGTCTATCCAGTGCGCGTCCTCGACGATACACAGCACCGGTTGCCGGCCGCATAAGTTTGTTATCTGCTTCATGAGCACGGCAAGCGTTCGCTCCCGCTGTTGACGCGGGTGAAGTTCCGGCGGGCTAAAGCGCTCTTCTCTCGAAATCGCCAGCAGAGAAGCTACGCAGGGCAAGTCCTCGTCGACCTCAACGCTCCACTCGCTTGCCCACCTTCGGAGCTTCTCAAGCTTCTTGTCGCCACTCTCTTGTGGATCAATGCCCGCCGCCTGCACAAGCTGATCGATCACAGGATGAAGCACGCTGTTGATGTGATGCGGTGAACACTGATATCTCAACCGGATGTGAGGATCCCCCGATATTTGGTCGATCAAGGTTTCGGTAAGGCGAGATTTGCCAATCCCCGGCTCGCCGGAAATGAGTGCGATCTGCCCCTCGCCACCCTTGGCTCGCTCCCATCGTCGCTCCAGAATCATGATCTCTTCTTCGCGACCAACGAGCGGCGTCAGGTATCTACCCCGAATCGCCTCGAACCGACTTTCGACGTGCAGCTCACTGAGCACACGCCAAGGTCGCAGGGCTTCGGCAAAACCTTTGAGACTCTGAGGTTCGAGCTCTTCGTAGCCGAACCCGCCACCGGACAGTCGACGGGTGTTGGGTGCCACCACGATTTCGTTGGGGCCAGCCAGCTCTTGCAGGCGCGCTGCAAGATTGGGTGTCTCTCCCACCACGATGCTTTCCTGCGACGCGCCTTCCCCGACGAGATCCCCCACCACCGTCGGGCCGGTCGCGATTCCCACCCGCACCGCGAGTTCAACCTCGTACTCCCGGGCGATCCCCGAATTGAGCGCCTGCACGGCCTCCACGACACCGAGTCCGGCGCGCACGGCGCGCTCCGCATCGTCCTCGTGCGCTCGCGGATAGCCGAAGTAGGCCAGCACGCCATCGCCCATGTAACGCGCCACAAAGCCGTCGTAACGCTCGAGTACGGCCGTGCACGCATCCTGGTAGGCACGCGTCACATCTCGTAAGTCCTCGGGATCGAGCTTCCGCGCGAGCTGTGTAGAGCCCACCAAGTCGCAGAACATTACCGTGAGTTGCCGACGTTCGGCTGAAAGAGAGTCCTGTCGGGTAATGAAGGGTGAGGTGGACAGCACCATCCCGCACTCGCCGCAGAACTTTCGATCGGAGGGAATCGAAGCGCCACAGCTGGGACAGCTAAGGTCGAGCGTCGCCCCACATGCCTCGCAATAGCGAAGCCGTTCTCGGTTGTCGAACTGGCAGTGTGGACACTCCATGACGGAGTTCAAATCAACGCCGCAGGGTGCTCGGATGATAACGCTGTGTCGACCTGGAAGTACACCGGGACCTCACGGCAGCGGTGGCTCTCGACCAAAGCTACCGATAACAACAGATGTGTTTCATTCCTCCCGAGAGCGAAGCGACTACACGAGCCCCTATCACTCATGGACCATTAGGAGACGGTCCGCTCAGGAACTGATTTGCACTTGCTTTCATTGAGCCAGCTCGTTTTTTGTAGCTATATCGGGTGCGAGGGACGAGCGATTCTCTGGCAATCCGGCCACGCGTAAATCGGCAATCCAACGATTCAACCCCTCGCGGTCCTTCCAGGCAAAGGTCTCCATTTCGTCCAGCGTCATGTCGATGTCTGTTTCAATGAACTTCGACATTACTTCGCGGGCTTCTTCAGCGCGCCCCAGGCGTACGAGCACAGCGGCTCGAACGCGACGCACGCCATTGGGGGGATTGGACATCTTGTTCAGATTGGCCAGCGCTTCTTCGTAGTGTCCCGCGGTGTATTGCGCCCATCCGAGATCCCAGAAGTACCAGTCCGGATGGCGGGGATTGATGCGCATCGCCAGCTTCATCTGGGCTATGGCCTGCTCTGCCCTCCCGAGCTTGATGAGCAGCTCCACCATAGTGGCGAGTAACAGATCATCGTTGGGATTGAGCGCGAACGCCCGCTGGTACCCGGCTTCAGCCCGGTCAAAGTCTCCGTGGACGACATGGGCGAAGCCCAGGGCCCAGTGCGTATAGTAATCTTCAGGCGCGAGCTCGACCGCTTTGCGTGCCACCTCGAGCACAAGGCCCATGGAACGGTCCGGATTCTCGCCCCAGCTGTAACGCCCACTCGAGTTGTTTGCATGAATCCAGGTCAAAGCGCTATAGGCGCGCGCGTAGTCAGGGTCGAGCTCGATGGCCTTCTCGATTAGCTCGAGTGCCTGGTTGTTCGATTCTCTGGTCCACTGTCTGAACGCTTCGTTACCTCGCTGATAGTAGTCATATGCTTTCAGATTCTCGGTGCTCTTGCTAAGCACGCGTTTGACTTCGGCTGCGTCAACCTGGGACGCCAGACTTGCCACGATAGTCTGCAAAATGCTCTCTTGGATGACAAAAAAATCGCTGGCATTCCGATCATAACGTTCTGCCCAAAGGTGGTGGCCGGTGGTGGCGTCGATGAGCTGGGCATTGATGCGTAGCCTCTGGCCCACCATTTGGAAGCTTCCCTCCAGCACATAGCGAACGCCGAGCTCTTCCGCTACTTGCTGCACTTTGACGGGTTTATCCTTGTAACTGAAAGAGGAGTTGCTGGCGATGACAAAGACATCATTGAACTTAGACAGGTCCGTGATGATGTCGTTGGTCAGTCCGTCGCTCAGATACTCTTGCTGCGGGTCGTCGCTGAGATTGTCGAAAGGGAGGACCGCGATCGAGGGTCTGTCGGGAAGCGGAAAAGCCACTCGTTCGACCGCAGCGGGTTCGAACTCGGGCCGCAACTGTTGCCACCAGACAAATCCACTGCCAATCGCAATCAGAACCACCACGACTGCTGCGAGGGTCCGACGATTACTCCGAGTCGCAATCGCCGCGTCGACGGATGACCCCGGGGACTCCGGTTCGGGCTCGGGAGCTTCCTCGCCCTGCCTCAGCTCTACGCTGTATACGCGCACCGGCTCGGTGAATCCTTTGACGTTGTGCTCACCCAGGTCGTCGTAGTCGAACGGAAGACGCCGAGGGGTTGATTGAAATACTGCCTGAGAGGCGCAGACACCACCGGGAGCGGCAAGCTGCTCCAGGCGTTGTGCGAGCACGACGTCCGGACCAGTCAGCGTGTCATCAGCAATGACGACTTCCCCCAGAGCGAGCCCGACTCGAACCATCGGGAGGATTTCGTCGTCGCGGTTGGCATTGTGCGCCGCATTATCACCCTGAAACTTCAAGGCTGCAGAGACTGCATCAGAGGCGCGGTTGAACCCGGCGAGTAATGCGTCGCCGCGCAACTCGTGGGTCTCGCCGCCATAGACAGATATGATTTCGGCGAGCCGCCGGAAAACATCCTGGATCCGGTCGTGTGCCAACCGCTCATCCTTCTGGACAAGAGCTGTCGAGCCGACGACGTCAGCGTGCAGAATGACCGCGAGCTTGGAACGTGTCGCCATCGATCCGTCCGGGGGTAATTTGATGGACGCGCCGTCGCAGTCTATCGCAACCCTTGGGATTTACCGAATGGAATCGTCCAGTTTTGATCGGATACGGATCCCGGCCTCATGCGTCACGTTGGGGCCCTGACGACCTCCCCCTGGGGCATTGATGCGGCGCGTCATCCGAACGCGGACATATATTTCGGCTTGGCAGGCGGCCAATCTTGGCCGCGAGCAAGCTCAGAGAGATGCCAAGCCCCCTAACGCCTGACGGATTACCCTATCGCCACTACCCCGGCATAGCGACCGGGTGCTCCCATCGTTCACTCAAATTATCACCGCCAACTCACGCACCGGCTACGAGCTCCCGAAACGCTATTAGGAAAATAGACGCGATTTAGACGGTGGATAGATGTTGGTCTGGACATTGATTTGACGTGACATATCGATACTGCATGCGTGCTCGAAATCAATTCACCACGCAGGAGATCCGACATGAAACACATTGACACGGTCATCATCGGCGGCGGACAAGCCGGTTTGGCTATGAGCCGCTGCCTGACCGAGAACCAAATCGACCACGTAATCCTCGAACGCGGCCGGGTCGGCGAACGCTGGCGCAGCGAGCGCTGGGATTCGCTACGGCTGCTCACGCCAAATTGGCAAAGTCGATTACCGCATTTCCATTACGCCGGCAAGCATCCCGACGACTTCATGACGATGCCCGAGTTCATCCGTCATTTGGAGCGTTACGCCGAGTCGTTCGAAGCACCGGTACAGACCGGCACCACTGTCCAAATCGTGGAAAGGCTCAACAACCGACGCTTTCGAATAGCAACGGACAACGGAGACTGGTCGGCCTGCAACGTGGTCGTGGCGACAGGATTCTGCGACACGCCCCGAGTTCCCCCATTCAGTGCCGCGGTGCCGAGCGACATCGTTCAGCTCGTACCTTCCGACTATCGGAATGCCTCACAGGTTCCCCAAGGCGGTGTCCTCGTTGTGGGTGCCTCCGCCACGGGTTTACAGATTGCTGATGAGCTGACGGAGGCCGGTCGCAAAGTGACACTGGCGGTCGGCACGCACGTTCGGGTGCCGCGCCGGTATAGGGGTAAGGACATCTTGTATTGGATGGACGTAATGGGCGCATTCAAGGCGCCGGCCAGTCCCGACGAGGAACGAAAATCGCCGCCACCCCAGTTGGTTGGTACTCCGGAGAATCGCGATCTCGACCTCGGCGGGCTGCAGAAGAAAGGTGTCCGTTTGGCTGGCAGAGCGATTTCGACGACAGGCGATCGGGTCTACTTTGCCGACGATCTCGAAGCCCAGGTCGCGTCGGCCGACTCACAGATGATGCAGCTACTTGCCAAGATCGACGGATTCATTGAATCAAGCAGCGCCCTGGCACCGGCCGCAGATCTCGATTCGATTACCAATGTCAACGCGCGTACAGCACCGACCGTGATTGATCTTCGAACAGATGACATCAGGACGATCGTTTGGGCGACAGGATACGAACGCCGCTATCCCTGGTTGAAGATCCCCGTGCTCGACGATCGCGGCGAGATTCGGCATGAGGGTGGGGTCACGCCTGAACCGGGATTTTACGTACTCGGGATTCGCTTTCAGCGTAGCAAGGGCTCGAACCTTATCGACGGTGTTGGCCGAGACGCCGAAGCCTTGAGCAAGCATCTTGCGGAAAGATTCCGCGATCATGCAGCTTAGTTGCTGGTTCTCAGGTTTGCCGCTTTCGTAGTGGGGATGGGTCGCCTGCGGCTGCGTTTTTCGGCCCTGATTGAGCCGCTCCGTCGATGTTGTGTCACCGTGCCTCTCGCCGGTGAGCGAAACCTTTAGAGTCGGTAGATAGCGCTTTATGTTTGGCAGCCACTCGGCGTAGAATCCCGGCGCCGCTCCGGTAAGCGAAACTATTGAAGGGGCCAGCTATGAGTGCACCGATGAACGTCCTGTTTATCACGGCGGACCAGTGGCGCGGAGACTGCCTCTCATCGATGGGTCATCCGTGCCTGCAGACCCCAAGTCTTGATCGTCTCGCCGCCGACGGGGTGCTGTTCGAGCGGCACTTCGCCCAGGCGACGCCTTGCGGTCCCAGCCGCGCGAGCCTCTACACGGGGATGTATCTACAGAACCACCGCTCGGTGAACAACGGTACGCCCCTGGATGCGCGCCACAGCAACGTCGCGCTGGAGGCCCGCAAGGCCGGCTACGACCCGGCTCTGTTCGGCTACACGGACGTAAGCGTCGACCCACGACAGCACACACCCGACGATCCGGCACTGCGAACCTATAGTGGCGTGCTGCCAGGGATGACACCGGTGGTGCACGCCGGCGACCACGCTCTGCCGTGGCTTGCGGATCTGAAGGCCAAGGGGTATTCGGTACCCGAGGGGTTATTGGGGGTGTACAAGCCCAAGGATGCTGGCGCCGAAGCCAGCGAACGTGGTCTCACCTTCGCACCTGCGCTGTATACCGTTGAGGACAACTACACTGCTTTTCTCACCAACGAGCTCATCAAATACCTCTCGGTGCGCGTGGACGAACCGTGGTTCGTGCATCTGTCTTACCTTGCTCCGCACCCGCCGTTCGTCGCACCGGAGCCGTACCATGCCATGTACGACCCGGGTGACGTGCCCAAACCGGTGCGCGCAGCCACGGTGGAGAAGGAAGCCGCGCAGCATCCCTACCTGGACTTCTACCTCCACAACCAGCAAGGCTGGGGCATCCGCTACGACCACGCCTCGAAGAACAATCTCCAGCTGAACGATAGAGACGTGCTACAGGCGCGCGCGACCTATTACGGGATGATGAGCGAAGTGGATTTCCATATCGGCCGCCTGCTGGCGTTCCTCGACGAGACGGGTGCCTATGACGATACCATGATCGTTTTCACCTCCGACCATGGCGAGCAACTGGGCGATCACTGGCAGTTCGCCAAATACGCCTACTTCGATCAATCGTTTCACATTCCGCTCATCGTTCGCGACCCCAGGGCAGCAGCGCAGCACGCTCGGGGCCGGCGTGTGAGCGCGTTCACCGAAAACGTGGACGTCATGCCGACCATTCTCGATTACCTGCAAGTTCCCATACCAAGCCAGTGTGATGGCGAAGCGCTGGCGCCGTTCTGCCGCGGCGAGGCACCCGCCGACTGGCGTGCAGAGGCGCACTGGGAGTTCGACTTCCGTTACGTCGTCGAGACCAAGGGCAGCAGTATCCAGGGACTCAAGCCGGATCAGTGCGCGATGAACGTGATCCGCGGCGAACGTTACAAGTACATTCACTTCACGGCACTGCCACCGCTGCTGTTCGATTTGGTGGAGGATCCGGGTGAATTCAGGAACCTCGCGGAGGATCCCGCTTACCAGCCCATACTGCTCGAACAGACCCAGAAGATGCTGAGCTGGCGAATGAACCACGACGAGCGCGTGCTCGCGAACACGCGTCTTACACCCGAGGGCGTGGTCGAGCGCAAGATGCCGCGAAGATGATCAATCCTCGAAGCGGCAACTCGACGGGCAGGAGAATATGGCGACCGTTCGTCAGAACGTAACTATCTTGAATCTTCAATCGTCTTATTTGGCCATATTGACGACGGAGAATGTAAATGCTCCCGTTCTCTTCATCTGCGCCGATTATGGCGAGCATTTCCGGACTGCCAGGCTTTCGCTGTCGCTGCTATGAGCTGCAGTGCAGTTCGACTGCCATCTTCTTCGCCCTTCTCAAAGTCCCCCTCGACGTTTCCCATCTGATTCGTAACGTGAGCAAAACAAATAACTGGCTTGGAGCGAGCTCGGGAAAAAGCGTAAAGGGCGGCTGCTTCCATCTCCACGGCGAGAATGTCGAGATGTTTCGCTTGCTCTATGGCCTGCTCGGTTTCCCGAAACGGTGCATCCGTGGTCCAGGTCGCCCCTCGGTAGACTGGTTCGGGCAATTCGGAGAATGCGCCCTCGAGGAGACTCAGTAGTTCATCGTCAATCTCAGAGAAATCCGACGGGGCAACGTAGTGGTAACTAGTGCCCTCATCCCGGAGTGCCTTCTCTACCAGTACGAAAAATGGCGGCTCTTCTTTCGAGACAATTTGACCCGACGAAGTAATGTTGATGAGCAACTGACACCCGGATGCGAACAGCTCTTCAGCCACCAAAACCGCGAATGGGGCCCCCACAGCGTAGCCAACAATGCCCAGCGCCATACCCTCACACTCAAAATCATACATTCTTGTGTGATAGCACGCCCAATACTCGTTAGTTTGAGCCTGACTTCGAACCAACAGGTTCTCAACAATATCTCCGTCGGGATCCAGCACGCAGATCGCTGGGACTTTTCCAGGAGGAATCGCGTTTTGGCGTCTTGACTCTCTCAGTAGGTTGTCCGGTATGAACACAGAAGATTGCTCATAGGCTTTCTGCCGGAGAATCGGCGGTACTTTATCGATTTTGCGCATTTTTCGTTGTTTCGAGGTACGCAATATTAGCGCGTGGTGTGAAAGAGTGATATACGCAGAGGGCGCCGACCCGGGCGACTACCGATGACGGTTGTCGAGCGCGACGGCGTTTTCAGTAGATGTCGGTTCGATCACTCTGACCGTGCAATTAGGCGTCAAGCAGTCTTTTAAACCGACACTGTTTTCGCGACACTAGTATAGTTCACCCTATATTCTTCTTGATGGGCACTGGCGGAGGGGGTGACGTTCATGAGCCGCAAAGG
>JAACFO010000280.1 GCA_009937425.1 Gammaproteobacteria bacterium | reverse complement strand
CGAGATAGACCTCACCCTCACCGTATCCGGAACCATCCCCTACGGTGCTGGAGAAGAACTCGATCCGGTAAGTGCTGTTCAAGGCGCTGGTGAGGCTGCCTTCGATGGCGATCTGGGTTCCGTTGGTGGCGGCCAACGTCAAAACCGGGAAATTCTGCAGCGCATTGGCGCTGAAATCGGCGTCGCCAGCGCCGTCGTTCGGACTGACATCGTCCTTGTCCAGATCAATTCCTACCGCGTTGTCGTAAATGCTGTTTCCGAGAATTGCGATGCCGGTTGAATCGCCGGTGCTGTTGTTATCGGGGGAGATCCCTATGCCATCGTTTACATTGTGGGCAATGATGTTACCCGCCCCAGCCGCCGTCCCGCCGATCGTGATGTTGCTGGCGCCGTCATAGATATCGATGCCCCTACGGGCATTTCCACGGTCGAGGGTTCCCGTCGCATCCGTTCCGATGTAGTTGCCTTGAACGAGGTTGTACTGGGTGCCCGGGTCGGCAAACACCACGCCGTCGTCATTGTTCGAGATCACGTTGCGTTCGGCAGCGGTCGTGCCTCCGATGCGGTTGTAGGAGGCCCCTTTCTCGATCTGCACTCCATCATCGACGTTGCCGATGCTTGCACGCGTACCGCTTCCGGTGATATCGACGCCGATGTAGTTACCGATGATCACATTGAAGTCGGTGCCTGCATCTTGCATCATGATGCCTTCGTCGACATTACCGGAGATGATGTTGCGCTCCGCAGCGGTCGTGCCACCGATGATATTGTGCGACGAGCCTGCGTTTAAACGCACGCCTTGCGCACCATGGCCCAGCTTCGCCATGCCGGCAGCGTCTGTTCCGATCAGATTTCCCGCTATCAGGTTGGCGTCCGAGTTCACGAGCTGGATGCCGATGGTGCCGGCGGAAATGACATTGTTTCTGATGATGTTACGGTCTGCGTTCAGGAGCCCGATGCCATCCCCGCTATTGGGGTTGGTAGCAGTGAGGCCGGAAACATCGGTACCGATGTAGTTGGCCTCGATGGTGATATTGTCGGTCTCCACCAATATGCCGTCGGTAAAGCCGTTCACCACGAAGCCGCGCACCGTGCTGCCTTCGCTTCCTGCTTGAAAGTGGAAAGCGACGGGGGTGGAACTGGCATCGGTAAGCTCTATATTGAGATTGTGCTGAGTGCCGGTGCTCAGGGTACCGGCGCTGGAGCCGCTCTGCGTGATGGCATCGATGTAGACCGTATCGGTGATGTCGAGGGCGGATGCCAGCTGAATCGTATGGGGCCCGCCACCCGCGATGTTGAAGGTGATGGTGTCGTCGACCCCCGCGGTGGCGTTGGCCAGGCCGATGGCCTCGCGTAATGTGTCCGCCCCCGAGTCCGCATTGCTGGTGACGACATAATTCGCGAGCGAGCCATCCCAGCTCTCCTGCAGCTCGGTGCTGAATGCGATTTGCGTCTCGATATCGCCGGCGGTGTACTCGAGCTCCCAGTCGCCGCCGCGATCCGCGATGCCGGTCTTATCGGTGCTGGCCGCCACGTCGGCGCCGGTGAGGGTCGAGAGCACCTCCACCATCTCGCGGCCCTGGGCGCTGCCGGCGAAATCGCAGCCGTAGATCAAGAGATCCGCACCCTCGGTGAGCGAAGCCTGCCAGTTCTTTATCGCGTCGCGGTATCTTTCGATGTTGTAGGCGTTGAGCTTGCTGTTACCGAGTGTAAGGCTGCCATCGGAGCCGTGGGAGACGATGTGCACGGCGCCCACATCGCGCCGCTCCTCGATGGCCTCGGTGATCTGCTCGACGCCGTCGCGGCCGCTCTCCAGCACCACCACCTCGATGGGCCGGCCCTCGGCCTGGGCCTTCAGTAGATCGTTGATGAGCTGCTGGTAGTTGGGGGCGCCGGCGTCGACGAATACCAGCTCCTTCTGGGGAGTCGCGCCGGTAGGGGGCTGGCTGAGGACGAAGCCTTCCTCGGCGGGCTTCTGCTCCTGACCGCCGATGGTGGCGCCTACCGCCGGGGCGTCCATGAGGGCGACAATGGCGGGGGGCGTGGAGTCGGCCTCGCTGCCGAACAACCCCGATTGGGCGAGCACGCCGGGCAGGTCTGCCGAGAACAACAGGCGCGGCTCGAGCTCCTCCATGAGGGCTCGGCGTATCGGCGTCTTCGATGACTTCTTATTCTTCACTGTCACAACGACTCACTTCATCCGCCAGCAAGAAAAGTAATGCCATTCCTTTTGCGTCCATGCACGACAAAACAGGCGTAGCGGCCCCTTCCGGGGACCGGATTACGCCATGTATACCCATATATAACGGCAACTTATGAGGCCGCTTTCGGGTTCGAAGGGTGTGCGACTGTGGAACCTGTCGCAGTTCGGTCCGAAACTGGGGAGAATCCCGACCGACGGGGTGGGACCCGGTGAAATCGGCGGATTTCAGCCCGAATTGAGGCTGGAACAGAGCGTTCCCGGCATGGGGAATCGGGAATTAATCTCGTAAATCAGGTGACGGGAGGATGCCCGGCGGCCCTTTCGTTGGGTGATTTCCGCCTGATCCCTGAGGCCTCAGGCAGCTTTGTCATCCTCGACCTGGTCCCAGCGCGAGACCTTGTCACGGCCGGTTTCCTTGGCCAGATAAAGGGCTTTATCCGCCTGGTTGATGAGCTCGGCGACGTCTTTCGCTCCGTGGCTCAATGAAGACACCCCGAAGCTCGAGGTTACCGAGATCGGTGTCTTCGTCTTCAGTTTCCCACCGATGGCCTTGGCAATGGCGGCTCTCGCCTGCTCCGCCACTTTGACGGCCTGGCCGAGCTCGGCCGCCGGCATCAAGATACAAAACTCTTCGCCACCATACCGGCAGATGAGATCAGTCTTTCTAAAACTGGAAGTCAGATGCTTGGCTACTGCCTCGATGACCTGGTCGCCAACCCCGTGCCCGAAGTTGTCGTTAATGGACTTGAAGCGATCGATGTCGGTCATGATGCAGGCGAGTGGTTGGCTCTCGGCCACCGACTTTGCCCAGGCCAGTTCCGCGCGCTCAAAAAACGAGCGGCGATTCAGGCAATTGGTGAGCGGATCCTGAGTAGCGAGCCGTTGCAGTTCCAGGTTTTGCGTTTTCGACTTTTCCTGGCTGTTTTTCAGTTTGTCCATCATGTCGACGAGCACCGAGTTCGCCTGTTGCAACGCCGTTTCGTCGTTGAAGGTCGCCATGGCGCCGCGCATGTTTTTGCTCTCGTCCATGATTGGCGAGCTGTTGAT
>JAACFO010000279.1 GCA_009937425.1 Gammaproteobacteria bacterium | reverse complement strand
CGCCCATAGAACCCGAGGGCGACCGTCGGCTGCAATAGGCACCTAAACGAACTTTTGTTTTGGCTCCGCGAACAAGCGCCGCACCATGGGCTCGAAAGTTTCCAGCGGCAGGGTGTCGTAATCCGGATCGAAGGCACGCTGATCCCAGCGCTCGCAGAAGCGCACGCAGGCATCGTAGTAGGGATTGTCCTTGAATTTGTCTCGTGCGTGCCGATCGCCGTCGTAGTGGTGGAAATAGTAATAACCCTGAAACACCCCGTGGTGGGCGACGACCCAATGATTCTCGTCACTCACGTAGGGGCGCAGGATGGCGGCGGCGAATTGCCCGTGATTGTGCGGCGCGAAGTCGTCGCCGATATCGTGCAGCAGGGCGCACACGACTTGCTCCTCGTCGGCACCGTCGCGCAGGGCCAGAGTAGCCGATTGCAGGGAGTGGGTTAAGCGATCGACCTTGTAGCCGAAGGTGCTGCCGGCGAGATTGGCGAGCATCCCCAATACCGTAGCCGCGAGCCCCGCGTCCCGGCCCTCCTCACAGCGCGCGATGAATTCGTATTCCTCGCGGGTACCGTCCGCCATGTGGATGAAGTCGACGGTTTCCATCCTCAAGCCTTCTGATAGACCTCCGCGCCTTTGGCTTTGAACTCCTCGGCCTTGTCTTTCATTCCTTCCGTCAATGCCACCTGGACATTTTCGATCCCCTGCTTGCGCGCATATTCGCGCACGTCCTGGGTTATCTTCATGGAACAAAAGTGCGGCCCACACATGGAGCAGAAGTGCGCTACCTTGTGCCCTTCTTTTGGCAGCGTCTCGTCGTGGAAGTGCCGCGCGGTATCCGGATCCAGCGACAGGTTGAACTGATCTTCCCAGCGGAATTCGAAACGCGCCTTGGAAAGCGCATTGTCGCGGATCTGCGCAGCCGGGTGACCCTTGGCGAGATCGGCTGCATGGGCGGCGATCTTGTAGGTAACGATGCCTTCCTTCACGTCGTCGCGATTGGGTAATCCCAAATGCTCTTTGGGCGTCACGTAGCAGAGCATCGCCGTGCCGTACCAACCGATCATGGCGGCGCCGATCCCCGAAGTGATGTGATCGTAGCCCGGCGCGATATCGGTGGTGAGCGGCCCCAGTGTGTAGAAGGGCGCTTCGAAACAGTCCGCGAGCTCCTTCTCGAAGTTCTCCTTGATCAACTGCATGGGCACGTGCCCCGGCCCTTCGATCATGACCTGCACGTCGTGCTCCCAGGCAATTTTCGTGAGCTCACCCAGGGTCTCCAGCTCGCGGAACTGCGCCTCGTCGTTGGCGTCGGCGATACAGCCGGGGCGCAGTCCGTCACCGAGGGAGAAGCCCACGTCGTACTGCTTCATCAGTTCACACATGTCCGCGAAGTGCTCATAGAGAAAGCTCTCCGTGTGGTGTGCCAGACACCACTTGGCCATGATCGAGCCGCCCCGGGAGACGATACCCGTGACCCGCTCCGCGGTAAGCGGCACGTGCTGCAGGCGTACACCCGCGTGGATGGTGAAGTAATCGACGCCCTGCTCCGCCTGCTCGACGAGGGTGTCACGGAACATCTCCCAGGTGAGTTCCTCGGCCTTGCCGTCGACCTTCTCCAGCGCCTGATAAATGGGCACCGTGCCGATGGGCACGGGGCTGTTTCTCACGATCCACTCGCGGGTCTCGTGGATATGCTTGCCGGTGGACAAATCCATCACCGTATCGGCGCCCCAGCGGGTCGCCCAGGTCATTTTCTCCACCTCTTCCTCGATGCTCGAGGTGACCGCCGAATTGCCGATGTTGGCGTTGATCTTCACCAGGAAATTGCGCCCGATGATCATCGGCTCGGTCTCGGGATGATTGACGTTACAGGGGATGATGGCACGCCCGGCGGCGACCTCGTCGCGCACGAATTCCGGCGTCACTTCCTCGGGTAATTTGGCTCCGAAGGACATGCCCGGGTGGCGCCTGAACAGCTCAGGTGACTTGTGGTCCTTGCGGCGGCTGTTTTCGCGAATGGCAATGAATTCCATCTCAGGCGTGACCACACCGCGGCGCGCGTAGTGCATTTGCGACACGTTCGCCCCTGAGCGGGCGCGCAGGGGCTCGCGGGTGTGCACGAAACGCAGCTCCGCGAGCTTCTCATCGTTCAAGCGCCCGCGGCCGTACTCCGAACTCAGCCCGGCGAGGCTCTCGGTGTCACCACGCTCGGCGATCCAGGCGGCTCTCAGGGCGGGCAGGCCTTTGCGCACATCTATATCCGCCGCCGGATCGCTGTACGGGCCCGAGGTGTCGTAAACGTAGATGGGCGCATTGTGCTCGACTTGCGCACTGGTATGGGTGTCGGCGAGGCGGATCTCCCGTGCGGGCACCCGGATATCCGGCCGCGAACCCTGCTCGTATACCTTGCTCGAGTTCGGAAAAGGCTGAACTGACTCGGGATCGACCTTCGCCGTCCGGCTCAAAAACTTGTCCGCTGCTGCGCTCATATCCACTGTTACCCGTTACTCTGAATTCCCGATGACGCTATCCAATGCGTGGGACTATTGCAAGTACAGCGCCGTGGCCCGGCGGGGCGTTGATCGGCGTCAACAGGGGGCGGCAGCGCCCTCGTGTAGCGCGCCGCAGCAGCATCGCGCTTCGGTCGACGCGTACTTGGAAACAAGCTTCGCTCGCCAAACATGAGTGTCGTGACGGCGCCGTTCCGCCAACGTGTACACGAACCGGAGTGCAAATGACCGGCGAGTCAACCCAAGCAGAGCTGCGTCGCGCCCTCGCTCTCCACATAGATCGCCCTTGTCGGGCGAAAATATCGAAGGTCAATACTTGCCCTGCCGATGTTCCTTCGACTCGTAGACCGGCGCGTATTCCGGCGCTAACGGCGCTGCGCCCCTGATCATGTCCGCGGCCTTCTCGGCCAGCATGATCGTGGGGGCGTTCAGATTGCCGCTGACGATGCTCGGCATAATGGAAGCGTCCACCACGCGCAGCCCGTCGAGCCCGTGCACGCGGGTCTCGCCATCCACCACGGCCAATTCGTCGCTGCCCATCTTGCAGGTGCACGATGGGTGATAGGCGCTCTCGCCCTTGGCTCTCACGAAGGCATCGATGTCCGCGTCCCCGAGCACCCCGGGTCCCGGGGCCAGCTCCACGCCGCGAAAGCGGTCGAACGCAGGCTGGGCAAAAATCTCGCGGGTCAGCCGCACCGCGTCGCGCATCTCCTGGCGATCGCCTTCGCTGGCCATGTAATTGAACT
>JAACFO010000278.1 GCA_009937425.1 Gammaproteobacteria bacterium | reverse complement strand
GGGCTTATCGCCTGAAACAAATGATACGAAAAAGCCTCCTGGCGAAATGGAATGGAAACGCGATTCGCCTAGCATAGCCCTCGTAAAAACAGGCGCGAGGCGTCTGCAGGAGGGTTACGATGACTACGAATTCCTTAGAGGCTTGCGAGCGCGCACAGGCCATCGACTACTCGAAGGCGCAAGAGGACTTGTGGTTCTCCGGGGACGATGAAGTGTCTCAGGGGCATCTCCTCTGGATCCCCGAAGACATCGCCGAGCCGGAGCCTTGGACGCTCGCGAGCTTCGACGATCTGTTGACGCACGAGATGGGTTGAGCAGTGTGCAGGCAAGCGTCGATGCTGGCAGCCGCCTACGGGCCGTTCGGTTTCGCCGGGGCTTTGCGACGGAGATGATGAGATGGCCGATCCACAAAAGATTCGGGAGATTGCCGAGCGTAACGTCGAGATACTTTCCCGGAAGAGCGGGCGGGGGCATCTCAAGGGCGTCACGACCGCCCGCATCGAGGATGGGCTCCGCTGCGTAATCGAGGACGGGCCCTGGAAGCTCTCGGCCGACATGCCGGTCAAGGCAGGCGGCGAGGAAACGGCGCCGACACCGGGAACCCTTGGCCGCGGCGCCCTGGCAAGCTGCATCGCCATCAGCATCGCTGGTTGGGCGGCACGCCGGGAGGTCCCCATCGAAGCCATCCAAGTCGAGATCCAGGCGGATTTCGATGCCCGGGGCGAGCTCGGCATGGATGACAGCATCCCCCCCGGCTACCAGGACATTCGCTATGTGATCTCGGTCGATAGCCCGGCACCCGCGGACGAAGTCGCCAAGCTCGTAGAGGTCGCCGAGCGTTACAGCCCGTACGTGGATGTCTTCGCTCGCAGCCAGACTATGAAACGAGTCGTTCGCCTGAACGGCGAGGAGGTTTGAGCGCCATGGATTCCAGACTTCAACGCCGAGTCCAGCGCTACGGATGGGACAAGGCCGCCGGCGACTACGAGGCCGGCTGGCGGGCGCAGCTCGAGCCGGCGCAATCGCTGATGCTCCAGACAGCCGCATTACAACCCGGCGAACGCGTCCTCGACGTGGCCTGTGGGACCGGCCTCGTCAGCTTTCGCGTTCTCGAAGCGGTCGGTGGGACCGGGACCGTGGTCGGCACCGATATCTCTGCAGAGATGGTGGAGCATGCTCGCCGCCTCGCCGTCGAGAGAGGAAAACAAAACGCAAGCTTCGAACGTTTCGGCGCCGAGGCGATGAACCTCGAGGGCGAGCCCTTCGACGCGGCGGTCTGTGCGCTCGGGCTGATGTACGTCCCCGACCCGGTGAATGCCCTCGGGGAAATGCTCCGCTTGCTAGAGCCCGGTGGACGGGCGGCGGCCGCGGTGTGGGGCGCACGCGCCAAGTGCGGCTGGGCGGAGATATTCCCGATAGTCGATGCGCGCGTCTCCTCGGAAGTCTGCCCCCTGTTCTTCCAGCTCGGCGCCAAGGATTCCCTAGCCCGTTCCTTCGCGCAGGCCGGCTTTAGCGACGTTCGTTTCGAGCGATTGGAAGTGGATCTCAGTTACGCATCCGCCGAGGAAGCGCTGAATGCGGCATTTCGCGGGGGACCGGTGGCGCTTGCCTACAGCCGATTCGATGAAGCGACCAGGGAGGCCGTTCACGCCGAGTACCTTCAATCCATCGAAGGATTTCGCCACGGTGCGGCGTACAAAATCCCCGGAGAGTTCGTCGTCGCCATCGGGGTGAAACCTGATATTTAGCAATCGCCCGCCCATTCGCGCCCACGACAACCGTCGAAGTAGGCTAAGGAAGTTGGTCCGATGGGTCTGGTAGTCCGACCGCGATCCAACGCTTTTGCAGCCCAGGGTCATCGGTAGCGCGCATTCTGGGGAGGTCGTCATTGATGTCCAGCCAGGGAATCTGGCTTTCAACACCGTAATGCACCGTAGGTGGAAAATCTGCGGGATTGTCCATAGTCGCGAGCCTCATTGAGAAATAGTCCGCCTCATCGGGAGCGTAGTGCGTGGTGAACAAGGCCGTGCCGCAGTTGCCACAAAATCCCCGCACAGCAATCAACGAGGATTTGTATATCTTGGGTTCATCGCCCAAGAATCGAACCGCTGTTTTTTTGTATACAACAAACGCGTTGAGTGGTGCGCCAGTTGCCAGTTGACAGAATTTGCAGTGACAGTATCCAACCAAGATCGGTTCGTCCCAAGTCTCGAATCTCACGCCGCGACATAAGCATCCGCCCGTTGCTAACGGCGTTTTCTTCGCACTGGTAATGTAAGGCCACCCAGGGTGGTCTTCGTCACTTGACTGGAGATCGGCAATTCGAGCCTGATAAACGCGTACCGACTGAGCAATGTTCTTCAATTTGCGATGCCCCAAGTCGTCGAAAACCTGGTCAGTCTTTCCGACTATCTGCTCGTACACCGCACCAGAAACGCATACACCGCCCGGCTCTGCCAGCTCTTGAATTCGCGCCGCCAGATTTACGCCATCCCCGTAAATGTCGTCGCGGTCATGAATAACTTCACCGAGGTTGACGCCAATCCTGAAGTTCAACCGCTCTTCTTCCGCCACAGCCGCATTTTGCTCAGACATCTGACGTTGGAACTCAAGAGCAGCAGTTACGGCTGTGGTAACACTTTTGAACTCCGCCAGAATGGCATCCCCAGCTTCATGAAGTTTCCGGCCGTCATGTGCTGCAATCACGTCGGTCAACAAGTTGAGGCCAGCATCAAGCTTTCGATGGGTTTCCTCCTCATCGAGTCCAGTAAGGCGGCTATAACCGGCAACGTCAGCATAGAGAATAGCGGCGAGTTGGCGTTCCATCGTTCCCCCTCCTGTGTCTGCAGGCGCTCAGGATAACAATGCGTTTTCAGTCGATCTACGTCAGTCCGCATTCCGGGCGGAGTCGCGTGCTCACCTGGCATCGTTGAGACGTCGCTTTCGGTGCATAACCGGCCGGTCGCCTGCGTATCCTTGCCACTGGCTTTCACTGTTAAACCTCCGCGCTGACTGAGCCGCCTCGACTGGCCGGCTCCGGAAAACAGGGTCAGAGACGGTTTGACAGAGAGATATCGGAGAAAACCGCTTCTGACCCGGATTTTCGCGATAACCCACTGCGGACGTATTGACTGGTACTATCGTGCCTGAGCCGACATTCGAATTACCTATACTGTCCCCCGAATTCGTTGGACTGGGACGAAAAATTGGAGGCAGCCGCATGGCGATTCTTGACGAGAACGACGACCTGCGAGCGACCAAAAGCTTGATTGGTGCTCATTT
>JAACFO010000277.1 GCA_009937425.1 Gammaproteobacteria bacterium | reverse complement strand
ACTGGCGTTGACGGTTGCGACTGCGCAGATGGTTGGATGCCTCGAGCCGATCGCAACGCGCGAATCAGTTTGCAATGGCGACGGCGCTGCGCGTTCGCAAAACGCGTGAAGGGCCACGCTCAACCCCGTTATACCGTACCTGGAAGTTGGCCCGAATCCTGCAATGTGCATTGGGAACCTACGATTGTCATTTACATGAGTGGAGGATCCCATGTGCGGAATTATCGGTGTGGTGAATGGAAAGCGAGTAACCAACGAGCTGCTTAAGGGCCTGGATCATCTGGAGTACCGAGGCTACGACTCCGCCGGCGTGGCGACCCTGGTGGAGGGAAGCATCGTTCGCCGCCGATCCCAGGGGAAACTGAAACGCCTGCGTGCCCGCGTGGCGTCCGACCCTATCGACGGCAAGATCGGCATCGCTCACACACGCTGGGCGACCCATGGTCGCCCCAGCGTCGCGAACGCACATCCTCACTCCACGGAGCAGGTGGCTGTCGTTCACAACGGCATCATCGAGAATCATCGCGAGCTTCGCGCGGCGCTTTGCGAGCTGGGGCATGAGTTCGACAGCGCCACCGACAGCGAAGTTATCCCTCACCTCATCAGTCATCATCTCGAGGAGGGAAATTGCGCGGTCGGGGCGACCCGCGAGGCCCTCGGAAACCTCGAGGGTTCCTATGCGGTGGTTGCCATGTTCGCGGGCGATCAAGACCGTCTAATTGCCGCCCGCAACGGCAGCCCCCTGGTGGTCGGCGTAGGCGCAGAGGCCTGCTATGTGGCTTCCGACGCGCTGGCGATAGCCGATTCGGTGGAGAACGTCATGCATCTGGAAGATGGCGACATCGCGGTTCTCGATTCTTGCGGTATCGAGGTGCAGGACAGCACCGGAACCGTTGTTCATCGACCCTTCCACAGGATCGAAGCCTCCGGGGATTGCACCGACAAGGGCGTTCACCGCCACTACATGCACAAAGAGATCCACGAGCAACCGCGGGTCATCGAGGCCACCATCAACCGCCTGTACCGCAGGAAGGAAAAACGCTTCGCGATGCCGAATCTGCCCGTGGCGTTCGCCGACCTCGATCGCATCAGTATCGTTGCCTGCGGCACGTCACTTTACGCGGGTCTCGTCGCCAAGTATTGGTTCGAACGCGTCGCGGGCCTTTGCGTCGATGTGGAGATCGCCTCGGAGTTTCGTTACAGGGAACCGCCACTCGTGGCCGGCGGAGCCGCCGTGTTCATCTCCCAATCCGGTGAAACGGCCGATACTCTGGCCGCGCTGCAATACGCGCGAAGCCAGGGGCAGTTCATCTTTGGTCTGGTCAATGTCGCGGAAAGCAGCATCGCCCATGAGTCCGATGTGGTGCTGCAGACCCGCGCCGGGCCGGAAGTGGGCGTAGCATCCACCAAAGCCTTTACCACCCAGCTTGTCGCGCTGGCCTGTCTGGCCATTCGCGCTGCCCACGAGCGCGGTCGTATCGATGCGGGCGAGGCAGCCCGGCTCGTCGAAGAGCTGTACACGCTTCCCGCACACATCGAGACCATCCTGGGTGCGGAAGAGTCGTTGGCCGAGATGGCCGGGAAGCTGCGACATGCCCGTGACGTGCTCTATCTGGGGCGCGGCTGCATGTATCCGTTGGCCCTCGAAGGCGCACTGAAGCTGAAGGAGGTCTCCTATATCCACGCGGAAGGCTACCCGGCCGGTGAGATGAAGCACGGACCCATCGCGCTCATCGACGAAGACGTGCCGGTAGTTGTGCTCGCGCCGCGGGATCGACTTTTCGAAAAAGCGGCCTCCAATCTCCACGAGGTCGCGACACGGGGTGGGCAGGTTTTCCTGCTCAGCAGCCAGGACGGCATCGATGCGTTGCAGGAACTGAGCGCACAGTCATTCGTGGTGCCCGACGTGAGTGAATTTCTCGCACCCATCGTATACAGCGTCCCGATTCAGCTGCTCGCCTACCACACTGCCATTCTCAAGGGTACCGACGTCGATCAGCCGCGCAACCTGGCGAAATCGGTGACGGTGGAGTGAGCGCGCAGATCGGCAGCCTGCAGCACTTGCGGCTGTGGGTGAAACGGCGTGACGGGTATCTGGCGCGCGCACTGTATCATCTGGCACTGACTCTGCGGCGCTTCGAGCTCCCCCTGATTCGGCCTCTGCACGGCGCTCTTTACGCGCTGCACCGGATGGTGACGGCGGGGTTCGCGGATCTGATCCGGGTGCTTTACTGGACACCGCTGTTCAAATCGCGCCTGGCGGCGCCAGCCGCCAATCTCTATCTCTATGCAGGCATGCCCCTGATATCCGGGCCCCTGGAGATCTGCGTCGGCAGCGACTGCCGGGTTTCCGGTCACACGACCTTCAGTGGGCGAAGCGCCGGGGCGAGGACACCGCGGCTTTCGGTGGGAAGCAACGTGGACATCGGCTGGCAGACCACCATCGCCGTCGGTACCCGCGTCGTGCTTGGCGACAATGTGCGTATCGCCGGGCGAGGATTCTTCGCCGGCTACCCGGGCCACCCCCTGGACGCGAAGTCACGAGCCTTGGGCTTACCGGATACCGATTCCCAGGTCGGCGACATCGTGCTCGAGGACGACGTGTGGCTCGCCACCGGCGTCATGGTGATGGCGGGTGTGCGCATCGGACGGGGTAGCGTGGTTGCGGCGGGCAGTATCGTCACGCGTGATATTCCCCCTGGTGTGCTCGCCGCGGGCAACCCCGCCCGCGTGGTGCGCAGCCTCGATGCCGATACTACCGTGGAGCGTGCCTCCCATGCCCTCTGATCTGATCGTTTTCGGCGAGGATTGGGGTGCGCACCCGAGCAGCACGCAGCATCTGGTCTCGCACCTGAAGCGCGATCGCCGTGTCGTCTGGGTCAACTCCATCGGCTTACGCAGACCCCGGCCGACGCTGAGAGATATTGGCCGCATGGCGCAAAAGCTGCGCGCCATGGGGCAGACGACGATGCCGACAGCCGCGGGCGAACCGATCGTTCTAAACCCACGCGTTCTACCCTTGCCGGGTAACCCGATCGCACGCTCGCTGAACCGGCGACTTCTGGCCGGCCGGCTGCGAGCGGTCATGGCGGAGAGAGGATTGCGTCGGCCCGTATTGTGGGCTTCGCTGCCCACCGCCGTGGACGTGGTGGGCGCCATCGACGAGCGCGCCGTAGTCTATTACTGCGGTGACGATTTCGGATCTCTCGCAGGGGTCGACCACGACGCGGTAACGGTGCTGGAAGCGGAGCTGGCCGAGCGCGCCGATCTGATTCTCGCCGCCAGCACACGGCTGGCGGAGAAG
>JAACFO010000029.1 GCA_009937425.1 Gammaproteobacteria bacterium | reverse complement strand
TCGGCACCACCAGCCACGCATTCCAAGGCAAGGAGCTTTACTTCGAGCTCTTTCGGTATCTGACCGGCCAGGAAATATATAACGGTCACCTTGGCTACGAGAGTTTCGGTAATACCGATTCGACGACCAATCTCGACGTCTACGCTCCCTCGCATTCATGGGATGCCAGCGTCGAGTCAGGGACCAAGTATCTGAGCCCCATCGAGGCTTCCGGTGAATGCGTTAAAACGTTTGTCATTAATTTGATGTTCCAGGTCTCCAGTCAAGAAGACGATTCGGATGCGGCCATGACCCTGGACAAAGCCTCCGGCGGCATGGAAGGAATCGTTCTCTTAGGGAAATCCAACAACTTCAATACCGTAATCCGTTATCTGAAGGATGCGGATCTGGGTGATGGCACCTATGGCGCTGTTTCGGACCTGGGCGGCGCACAGAACGTGATTTCGTACTTCATTGTCGATCCCACCAAGCTGAATACGACCACCCACGGCTATGCAAGCGCCGGCGGTACCGGGGTGGCGCTACCGTTGAGCGACGATCCCGACGAGCTGGTCAAGACGCTCACTAGTTTGGTCACCAGTATCCTCAGCGTCAGCACCACATTCGTCTCTCCTTCCGTTCCCGTCAACGTGTTCAATCGTACCCAGGTCGTGAACGAAGTATTTCTGGCCCTGTTCGACCCGGACGAGGATGGATACCCCCTTTGGAACGGCAATCTGAAGAAGCTGCGCGTCGGTAAAAACGCCACCACCGGCGAGAGCGAGCTTCAGGATGCGACTGGAGCCAACGCCATCGATATCGACGGCCGGGTAAAGCGGGATGCCGTTACGATTTGGACCGACGTTGCCTCTCTGCCTGCGCCCATTGACGACGAGGTGGCCGGCGCCGATGGCCGCTCCGTACCCAGGGGTGGTGCAGGACAGAAGATCCCCGGATTTATCGGCGGAAGCCCCGGCACATCCAACTCCGATGCCGGTGCGCGTCAATTGTATACGCTCGATTCCAGCGACCTGGTGGACGGTCTCATGCCCATCGATACGGCATCGACCACCGCCGAGACGCTCTGGCCGGAGATAACCCAAGACTGGTCTCCAGGCCCGTCGTCGGGCAGCTACAGCGGGGCGTCGGTTGCGGAAAAAATCAGGGCCGTGAATATCCTGAAGTTCGCCCGCGGCCTCAACGACGACGGTTTGACGACGCGCTCATGGTTGCTCGGCGACCCTCTGCATTCGCAGCCTCTCGCCATCAACTACGGCGCGCGAGGCGGCGGTTACGACGCGGACAACCCTGACATTCGCCTGCTGATGGGCACGAACGACGGCTTCATGCACATGTTCAGGAACACCTCGCCGAGTGCCACCGAAGACGGCGGAGAAAGTTGGTCGATCATTCCGCGGGAGGTCATTCCGATCCTCGATCGCCTGCACGCAAACACCGCGGGGATACCCGTGCATCCGACCGGCACCGACGGCTCTCCTTCCGCCTTTACCCTGGATGTGAACTTCGACGGCAGCATCATCAGCAGTGATGGAGACATCGCACACGTCTACTTCGGACTGCGCCGCGGCGGGAAATCTTACTATGCCCTGGACGTAAGCGATCCAGACGCCCCGAAGGTTCTCTGGACCTTGAGCAAGGGGGCACCCGGGTCGGCCTTTGCGGAACTCGGCCAGACCTGGTCCAAACCGCAAGTGGGACTGGTCAAGGTGGGCGGCACAATCACTCCCGTGGTGATATTTGCCGGCGGCTATAACGGCGACGATGAATCGGACGACCTGGGCGATCTCGGCAAGGATGCCAAGAATCGAGCGACCAGGGCATCCGCCGCACCAACACCGGGTAGCGATGACGACGAGGGCAATGCCATCTATATGGTCAATGCTTTTAACGGCAGCCTCATCTGGAAGGCGACAAAAGGTGGCTCTGTCGGCTACAACAGCGCCACCAAGGCGTTCACGCATCCAGATCTGGTGGACAGCTTCCCCTCCAATGTCAGCGCCATCGATACCGATGGTAACCGGCTGCTCGACCGAATCTACGCGGCCGATACCGGAGGAGTCGTCTGGCGAATCGATCTTGCTGGTCTGTTCGATCACGATGCTGACTCCACAACCCCCGACATCCTCGTGCACAACAAACCTTCGGTGTGGTCGGCGAGCAAGCTGCTCTCCGTTGGCAGGCACGTGAGTGGATTCGTCACCATTCGTGACGACCGCAGGTTCTTTAACCGACCCGACGTGGTTCAGAGCCGCGACGGCACCGGTCCCTTCGATGGCCTGCTCATTGGAACCGGTGACCGCGAGGATCCCAATGGCACGGAGGTCGATAATTTCTTCTACCTCATAAAGGACCGCGCAATCACCAGCGGGCTGCCGTCGACGACAGTACTGGAGCACGATGATCTAGCGGACCTCACGAGCAACTGTTTGCAGGATTCCAGCTGTGGCGCTGCTCCGGATCTCACTAACGGTTGGCGCATCGAACTCACCGACGGCGGCGAGAAAAATCTCGCGACCGCTATTACCGCGGCTGGAAGCGTGTTCTTCAGTACCTTCTCCCCTACCCCGCCAACCGGTACTTGCTCGTTGAGTGAAGGCACCGGACGCCTGTACGTGGTTTCGCTCCAGGACGCGACCGCCGTGTTCAACTTCGACACCACCAACGACATCGGCGGGACAGCAGTTCTTGATCGCGTGGATCTTCTAGCCAGCGGCGGCATCCCGGTAGAGGTTGTACCACTGGGAGCCGGGGAGTTGCTCGTCCAGGGTCAGGAAGCAGGCCAGAATATCGTAGATACCGGCGGCCAGATGAGCTTCAAAACATACTGGCATGAGATTTTTCAGTGACAGGCACCCGCAACAAACTGCCCGGGGGGCAGACAATTGGCGCTGTCGGGGGATTCAGCCTTGTGGAACTCTTGATAGTCGTGGTCGTCGCCGCAATCATAGCGGCCATCGCCGTCCCCAGCTATCAGGAACAAGCCAGAAAGGGCCGACGTGCCGCCGCTACTGCGGCGCTGATCGACGCCACATCCCGGCAGGAACAGTTCTTTCTCGACAACAAGACGTACACCACTACTATCGCCGCCGGCGGGTTGAACACGACCGCCTTCACGGAGGATGGCACGTATGAACTGTTGGTGGACGCCCCTACCGGTACCTGTCTGCTGGACCGCTGTTATCTAGTCCGTGCGAAGCCGCAGGGTGCACAATTCGGTGACAAATGCGGAGAGCTTACGATCAATTCCGAACGACGGAAGACCCCCAGCAACTGCTGGTAGCACTCACCGATACGTTCTCTACCAGCATCCAGCCGGTAACTTGGTGCCGTCGGAACTTAATGTGAGGGTGCCGCATTCGTCGTCCGCCTGTTCGCCCTGGGGCACGGCACTGAGGATATAGCAGTAACCGACCGGGCAAGCCTGTGCCGGAAGCTCCACGCGAAGCGCATAACGCTCACCCGCGGTCATGGTGGAATTAACGTCCAGTCCTTTCGGGCCAAGATGCCCGGTGTAGCGCTTGTTATTGAGAAAGTACTGCTCTTCCAGAACGGCCATTTCCGCAAGCGCAGCCTGAGCGTTGGCACGCTGCCCCTGCCGCGGCTCGCCGGATGAACCGTAGGAAGCGGAAACCGCGGAGATCCCCAGGGTGCTCGCGATGACGAGGACGGCCACGAACTCCACCAGCTTGAAGCCCTGACTGCCCCGAGGGCTTCCAAGGCCGTTGCGCGAACCTGGGAACGAGGTTCTTTTTGTCTTTGTGGCTTCTGGTCCCTTGGTCGTCATGGCTGGGTCTTCCTACGTTTTATTGGCTTCCTACTCTATGCAAGCAGGAATCGTGCCAAGCATGACGGGGTCAAATACGAGCCAAATGTGTGATGGCCGGCACCTAAATCAGGCCCGGATGTGATGAACTTCACTCAATCGAATGGGTACGGGTTGTCGATTTTTCGACAAGCTGTCGAGGTGGCCACAAGTGGCACTTTGTCGGGTGTTTGTCGCTGTTGCGAGGCGGGGATCCTTGACCCGGCCGCTGCCCGTGGGGGCAGCGGCCGGACGCTCAACAGAGCGCTAGAGTCCTTTCCTGTCCCTTTAACCTATCCTTACTTCACGCCACGCCTTCCTGTGCGTCGCTGTCGTTGCCCTGGGCCTGCTACCAGCAACGACATCGTGCGGTAAAGTCTGACCTCCGTGGCCTCTCGCCTGAGGCCTTACGCCCGAGTCAGGTGGCGAACGTCACCCGTACCGCAAAATTCAATCCGGGCTACCCCGTAGCACGCAGTCCCTGCGTACCTGGGTCAAACGTTAGCCGGGATGAACGGCGATCGGCTAGGCGGAAAATTGCCGATTCGCTGCACCGACTACGTAGGGAATTTTTCGAGTACCACCGGGAGACCACATGGTCAATCCACCAGGCCTCGCTTGACGGCATACTGGATGAGCCCGGCGGTGGTCTTGATGCCCATCTGGGCCATCATGTTGTACTTGTGGTGCTCCACCGTACGCTGGGACACGCCCAGTCGGCGGGCGATTTCCTTCGCCGAACAGCCTTCCGCCAGAAACTGCAACACTTGGCGCTGGCGCGGTGTCGGTTCACGGGTACCCTGCTCCGGCGCCCGGTTTCCGCTGGACAGCCGCGCGAATACCTCCTTGGCAACCCGCGGTGTGACGTACATGCGACCACTGAGCGCCTCCTCCAGCGCGGACAACAGCTCGGAAGAGGCCGAGTGCTTGACCACGTAGCCCAGAGCTCCCGCGTGAAGCGCCTCGATGGCGTACTCCGGATCCTCGTGCATGGTCAACAGTACGACTTTGGCGTCGACGCCAGCGCTTTTCAGCTCCCGGATTGCCTCGATGCCGTTGAGCTCCGGCATGGAGATGTCGGCCACAATGAGGTCCGGCATGATCCCGGCGGCCGCCTCGACCAGAGCACGCCCGTCCTGCACCCGTCCGACGATGTCATAGACCGGCGACAGAAGCTTCGCCAGACCCTCGTGAAACATCGCGTGGTCATCGGCCAGAAGTACACTCTTGCGGCTCATCTCAGGTCCCCTCCCAGGGACAGACACACATCAACCCTGGTGCCTTCACCCGGCGCGGACTGCACCGAGCAGGTACCGCCGACGAGCCGCGCCCGTTCCCGCATACTGACCAGACCGAGGCCCCTGCCGTCCGCCTTCGTTGTGGAAAACCCGCTACCGTGATCCTCCACCGTCAGTCGAATTTGCCCCGGGCCGTCTCCTGCCAGGTCGACGATGGCGTCCGGCGACGCCGCATGCTTGCCGATGTTGCGAAGGCTTTCCTGGGCAATTCGATAAAGACAAAGAGAAATCTCCCTCGGTAGAGCGGCAGGCACGTCGCAGTGCTCGAAGGCAACGTCGATTCCCTCACGATTGGAAAAATGCGCGCATTCAGCTTTGAGCGCCTTCACTAAACCCAGATCATCCAGTATCGATGGGTGCAGCCGGCGAGCCATCCCCTGGGCACCGGAGGCAATATCGGCGATGCGGCCCTGCAACGCCCGCAACTGCTCGCGCATGGATTCGGGCACTTCCGAATGATCCCTGCCCAGTGCATCGACGTCCAAGGCGAGAATCGCGAGACGCTGAGTCAGGTCGTCGTGAAGCTCTCGCGCAAAGCTGCGACGCTCAGCCTCCTGAGCGGTCAGCAGGTTTCCCGCAAGCTTACGAAGCTCCTCCCGGCTCACGGTCAATGCCATCTCGCTTTGGCGCAGCGCTGCCGTGCGCTCTTCGACCCTTTGCTCGAGCTCATCGTAAACGCGCTGCAGGTCCTGCTCGACCCGCTTGCGTTCGGTGATATCCTCACCGACACCGAGAAGCCCGGTCAATTCGCCATCTTCGTCGAACAACGGAATCTTGATGCTGTAACGGTACGTCTGGGTACCATCGGGCCTGGTCACGGGCACCAGCGGCTGAATATAGGGCTGCCTTGTCTCGAACACGACGCGATCGTCGCCCAGTATCATTTGCTTCTCTTCCCCTGACTGGATCGGCAACGATGTTGGCGTCATGGTGGCGAAGTCTTCCGGCTCCGGGCCGTAGAAATCCGTCATCGCCTTGTTGGCCATGATGTAGTTCGAATCGAGATCCTTCACGAATACGAACATCGGCAGCGTATCGATCACGGTGTGCAGTAATTGGCGGCTTTCGCGAAGCTGTTCCTCTGCCAACCTGCGACGGGACACGTCCCGGAAACAAACCTGCACGCCCGGTTCACCATCCCAGGGGACGGCGCTGGCGATTAGCTCGGCCCAGAAGAGCGTACCGTCCCTGCGCCGGCAACGTGACTCGTAGCGCTCCGGAGCATATTCTCCGGCAAGGCGCGCGCTGCCCAAGGCGCGCAGGCGATCGCGTTCTGACGGGTCCGAGAGTTCGAGAGTGCTGGCGAGGCTGAGCACCTGTTCCTGATCTTCGTAGCCGAACAGATCAATCAGTGCGCGGTTGGCATAACAGGGGACGAAATTGCGGTGCACCAGAAGGGCCTGGGGCGAGGCATCGATGAGGGTCCTGTAACTATCATTGGCTATGGGCTTTGCGCGGGTCACATCATTCACATTCCCCTCCCGAGCGGGGCCCGGCAGCAGACACCATTCTACCCATTTTCCCCGGAATCGCGCGCTGTTGCGGCGACAACCCGAAACCAGCTTTGGCCTGCTACCATATCCGGCACGCATGGAAGAACCGAGGCCAGGGATCGTGTCCAACCCATCGATACACAGTGAAAGCAGCGGACAGGGGACGCCGGCACTGCTTTTCGTCCACGGCTGGTGCACCGGCTCGACGGATTGGCGCTGTCAGCGCGCGCACTTCGAATCCGCCCACCGGGTAGTGACCTGCGATCTTCGCGGTCATGAGGCTTCGAGGAGTATCGTCGACGGATTGGACGTGGAGACTTGCGGTTCCGATGTGGCGGGCCTGCTCGCAAAGGCCGGACATTCTCCGGCCGTTCTGGTCGGGCACGGACTGGGTTGTCGCGTGGTTCTCGAGGCGGCCCGGCTCGCGCCCGACGCAGTAGTGGGTGTGGTTTTGATCGACGGCGATCGCCATGTGGCCGGCGATCCGGAACTAGCGGTGCGCGAGTCCCGGGAGCATTACGCCGCCACAGGCTTCGGACAATTTCGCGATGCGCTTTTCGCTGGCATGTTTGCCGGCGAAGCCGACTCGATACACGAGACTGAATCCATCGACCGCGCCCGGCGTGTGCCCGAGTCCGTTGCGGAGGCGTATTGGTGCAGCATACTTCGCTGGGACGCCGGGGCTGTCGAGGGTGCGCTGAAAAGCCTGCAGGCGCCTCTGCTGGTGCTGCAGAGCACCTATGTCACCGCCGATTACAAGCACTTCGCCGTCGAACCCAGAATGGTGACCCCGTGGTTGGAGGTTATCGGGCGCCTCGTGCCCACGGTACGCATTCAAATCATCAGCGGTGTCGGTCACTTTCCCATGCTGGATGCAGCGGATGCCGTCAACCGTTGCATCACTACTTTTCTCGCCGACGCCACATTCCGGCGCTTTTTCGAATCGAATTAACGACCGGCGTTTCTCGTCAGCGTGACGGCTGTCCGTTGGGGGCGACCAGGATCTTGCCGCCCCGCTTCGCGCGAGCCGCGTGCTCGAGGGCAGAGGCGATATCCTCGATGGCGTAAACAGACTCCACATCCACATTTAGCTCGCCGCTGGCGATCCGATCCGCGAGCTCCGCGTAGAGCGACGCTCGCTCCTCGGTGGGCATGGTCGTCAAGAACTTGACCAACCAGAAGCCGGTAAGTGTTATTCCCCTGAAAACAATCTGATGTGCGTCCACGGCGCAAGGCATGCCGCTCAAGAGCCCGTAATTGACCACCACCCCGCCCTCGGACAGGCACTCCGCCAGCCGGCCGGTGGCATCACCCGCCACTGCGTCGACGGCAAGCGGCATCCTGCCATCTCCGACAACCGCTCGCACACGCTGGGCCAGGTCCGGTCCGTCAACGAGCACCACGTCGGCGCCCTGCTCTTCCAGCGATGCGCTCACATCGGTGCGTCGCACGATATTGACCGTGTGTACTCCGCAAGCCTTGGCGAGGCTGATGAGGTAGCTGCCGACGCCCGAATTGGCGGCATTCTGGATAACCCAATCACCGGCCGCCAGGTCCCGGTAGCGGGTCAGCATGAGATACGCCGTGGGTGGGTTGATCTTCAACATGGCAAGCTGCAGAGGATCGGCGTCCACTGCGATGCGAATGGCTTCGCTGGCTTTGATGGTCTTGCGCTGTACCCAGTTCTCCCGGCTCATCATCAGCACCCGATCGCCGGCAGCGACGTGGGTGACCCCCTCCCCGACAGCGCTCACCCGGCCCAGTGCCTCCGATCCCGGCACCGCCGGCAACGGCGGGCGCACGGCGTAACTACCGGCAATGGTCAGGAGATCCACTGGATTGATGGGGAAAGCCTCCACCTCTACGAGCACCTCGCCAGTATCGGGTGGTTCCGGCTCGGGGAAATCGACCATGCGCGCCACTTCGTGGGCAGCGCCGAATGCGTCGAACTGAATACCCTTCATGGGCGCTCGAAGTCCTGCTCAGTGAGCGGCTCGCCAGATTCCATTCCGCCATATTCTCCGTGGACCTGCGATCATGTGGCAACAGTATAGACCTCGACGGGACGGGTTCGCGATCCACCAGCGGATCAGGCATTCTGTTTGCCCGGTGGTTCATCCACCCACCCGAGACGGAGAGCGTGCTTGTGGGATTGCCAGTTGGCTGTCATAAGCGCCTGTCACTGGATAAGTGAAGCGATCCGCATCGCTGATGATGGCCGCATTGCTCGCCGTCACCGTGCCGATTCGAGCAGCCTTTGCCGAGCTCGATCTCGACAAAGTCCTGGCCCCGATCATCGCCCTCGAAGCGACAATCCCCGGTGACGCCCGTAGCGCGAATACCCTCGGCACGGTACGCGGTGGTACTGGCGTCGTTATCGACGGCGCCGGTCTCGTGCTCACCATCGGCTACCTCATCCTCGAAGCAGACTCAGTGGATCTACTGCCCAACGGCCTCGAGGGTGAACGGGTACCCGCCGACGTCGTGGCGTGGGATCAAATCACCGGCCTCGGGCTGGTGCGCTCGCGGCGATCCCTGGGAGTTGCCCCCATGCCCGTGGGAACGTCCGCCGGCCTTGGCGTGGGTGACGCAGTAATCGCCGTGGACTGGGAAAAAATCGGCGGAATGTTTCCCGCCGTGGTGTTCAAAAAAGGGGTTTACGCAGGCTATTGGGAATACATGATCGAAGACGCCTTGTACGTTTCACCGGGCCATCCCGGGTTTCCAGGTGCTGCTCTCGTGTCCCTCGATGGCAAGCTGGCCGGCGTGGGCGGATTCGCCGCCACCGATCCGGATGCTGAATACGCCATCGCCGGCACCGTGTTTATTCCAATCGACGCATTGAAGCCTATACTCGCCGATTTGCTTCTATCAGGCCGCTCGTCGCAAACCCGCGCCTGGCTCGGGCTGTACTGCGAGGAGTTTGACGGCTCTTTGCGCGTGCGCCGTCTGCCGGACGACGGTCCCGCCATTCGGGCGGGTATTCGGCCCGGAGATTACCTGCTGACCGTCGGCAATACCCCGGTTAGAACGCTGCCCGACTTTTACCGACAGTTGTGGACCACCACCCGCCCCGGTGATCACGTCACGGTCAAACTTCGCCGTGGCACGGAGACTTTCAGCGTCGAGCTGGAAGCCATGGATCGCTACGAACGCTATAAAGCGGCTCGCCAAGCGCCCTAAGCGCATGCTGGCGTTACTTGATACCGACTAGCGCAGTTGCCGGTCGAAGAAAGCCAGCGCTTTGCCCCAGGCATCCTCCGACTGGGCCTCCCGGTAACGCTCCGGATTGGTGAAATCCTGGAATCCGTGCCCGGCCCCGTCATAGCGATGAAATTCGTGGGGTACACCGTTGGCATCCAGGGCCGCCTCATAATCGTTCACATCGACCGGAGACGGACCCTGATCCTCATTTCCGAATACCCCCAACACCGGACAACGAATATTGCCCGCGAGCGTGATGGGTGCCGGCGCACCGCCAGTGAACGCTAACTTGACGCGTCCGCCGTAAAATACCGCACATGCCTTGTAGCGAGGCTCGTGGCAAGCGCCGAGCCATGAAACCCGCCCACCCCAGCAGTGTCCCAGAATTCCGATGCGATCCTCGTCGACCTTCGCCGAGCCCTCGAGCAGCGCAAAGGCCGCGCTCAAATCGGCCACGGTCCAATCATCGCGAAACTCCGCGCGCTTCACGTCCACGTCCGTATCCGCCGGCCACCAGTGAAACAAAAAGGGCATGACACAGGCAAAGCCTGCAGCCGCATAGCGTTCACCCGTTTTGATTTGAAAGGGATCATGCTCCAGACCTGCGTGGGCAACAGGCAAATGCTGGGCAATGACCAGGCCCGGATGTGGACCGTCCCCGACGGGCTCGAACAGGAGAACCGGCATCGGACTTCCCAGAACGTCAACGGTTTCGCAACGATACATTATAAGGCTCCATTGTCAGTTGAACGTCAGCATATCCCGTGACAGACAGAATGCGTATGATCGCGAATTCTGACTAGAACTGCTCGGTACGCTCGAGAGAAATCCGTGGATAGCTTGATCGGACATACGGTTTCGGTTTTCCTGGCCTTTTTCGCGGTCATGAACCCCATCGCAAATGCAGCCGTGTTTGTCGGCCTGACGGGCGATCAAGACCACGGGTCTCGAAAAGCGATCGCACTCAAATCCGTCATAACAGCATTCGGTATCATCCTGTTTTTTTGCGTTCTAGGTAAGACGATTTTCGATCTGTTCGGTATTACCCTACCGGCGCTGCGTATTACCGGCGGCGTGCTCATTTTTCTCGTGGGTTTTCACATGTTGCAGGGACAGCCGTCGAAAATCCATCACCCCGAAAAGCTTCCGACGCAAGGCGATCCCACAGATGATACAAACGTGGCGATTTCACCGCTTGCCATACCGATTCTCGCCGGCCCCGGAACCATCGCAACCGCGATGAACTACTCGGCGACAGGCAGCTATGTCCAGAGCACGATCACAATCGCAGCATTCTCCGTACTTTGCGTAATCACTTTTCTCGCCTTCGTGTCAGGCGAACGACTGATTCAGATACTCGGGAAAAGCGGGATGGACGTCGTAACCCGCATGATGGGTTTGATTCTTGCTGTCGTAGGCACGCAAATGCTCATCAAAGGGATTCAAGCCGCTGGAAAGCTCTCCTGAAAGCTTCCGGCATCCGTCTCCCATCTCGAATCAGTCGTGAAGATGGCGAAAGTACTGCTCGACGAAATCGAACCCCACCAGCTCCCGGTAGGCTGCCATGAGTCGTGCGGTCACCGGACCCGGTATGGCGGGATTCTTTAATACTGTTCCATTGATCGAACGGACCGGACATAAACACAAGCTGGTTGAAGTCAGAAACGCTTCGTCGGCATTGTGGGCGTCGAACAGGGACATGTCGGATTCATGGCACTCGATATCGAGGTCGGCGGCGAGCCCCACGACCACATCACGACTGATGCCAGGCAGAACGTAATCCACCCTGGGGGTGAACAGAGCGCCGTCGCGAACGAGAAAGAAATTGCTGCCCAGACCTTCGGCGAGGTTTCCGGAAGTATCCAGCAGAATTGCCCAGGCACGCGGATTGCGCGACTTGGCCTCCAGATCGCCGAGAATGAGGTTGATGTAGTTGCACATCTTGGCCCGCGGGCTCATGGCTTCCGGGGGCGTCCTGCGCACGGAAGGCACGACGACTTCGATCCCGTCGCGAAAATCCGGTGCTCGGGCCGATAGCGGCAGCGGCGTGCAATCGACGACGATGGTAGGTCCGGTGCTCTCGATCTCTTCGCCGTCCAACGGCATCAGGCCCCGGGAAATACGTTGCCCGACCCAATAGTCCCTCTCCGGCACGAGCAGCGGCGCGTTCGCTTCGACCACGCGCTCGCTGATATTGAACATGTCGTCCGCCGACATGCCCGGATCGATCTGCAGGTACGCCAATGTGCGATAAAGCCGCTCCACGTGCTCGCGCAGCTTGAAGGGTTTGCCGCCAAAGGTCCGGGCCACATCGAAGGCCGTGTCCCCGAACAACCAACCGCGATCGCGGAATGATATTCGTACCTCGCTCTCCGGTATCAACTCACCGTTGAACCAGGCCATACGCTCGTTTGTGTTCTGAGGCATTCTATTCGTCCCCGGTTCGGAAAATTGCGACGCATTAGTGCACCACACGGTTGCTTCAGACCAGGTCCCCTCCCCCTCGCCTCGAGGGGGAGGGACAGGGAGGGGGTGTAGACAATCAGCGCTCAAGCGAAGCCACTTATGCGCGCATATCCAGTCATCTACCCAGGTATCTCTCCTAATATCGTACAGCGTCGCATCACGCGACGCTCGCGCGCGCTGTCGTAAGAAGTCGCGCGGTGCATCAGGCAGCGATTGTCCCAGATCACCAGGTCTCGTGGGCGCCACTGATGACAGTAGGTGAACTCCGGGCGCACGGCCAGGGTATTGACCTCTTCGACCAACCCTCTCCCCTCCTCGTAGTCGAGACCGGCGATGGTCTCGGCGTGATCACCGAGAAAAATGCATTTGCGCCCCGTTTCCGGATGGGTACGAACAACAGGGTGGTCGATCGGCGGGGCCGCGCGTTTCTGGGCGTCGGTCATGGGGTCTTCGGCGTGTCTGCGGCTGCGGGAAAAGTCCAGATTGTGTACGGCGCGCATGCCCTCGAGTCGCTGCTTCATCACGTCACTCAGGGCTTCATAGGCCGCATACATATCGCAAAAATGCGTCTCCCCGCCCTCCTTCGGCACCTCGACAGAGTACAAAAAGGTGGCTTGACCGGTGACCCGCCGCCAGGAGCCGTCCGTGTGCCAGGCGAGCGTACCCTTGTCCGGATGTTTGCCGCTTGGTTCGCCGTTATCGTCGAGGTTCGAGAGAAAATAAAGTTCCGGAAAGCCATCCGCGTGATACTGGTTCATGACATGAACCTGCACCTCGCCGAAGCGCTGCCCGAGGGCGACCTGGCTCGCCGGGGGCAAATCCTGGTCCCTGAACAACAACAGTTGACGATCCAGGAAAGCCGCGTAAATTCGCGCGTACAGGTCATCGTCCACGGGCCGCGAGAGATCCACGCCGATTATCTCGGCGCCGAAGGCTCGGCAGAGAGGCCGGATCTCCAGATTATCGTATCCCACCACGGATCACCCCGTTGTTCGTGAACGCGGGATCCGCGCCTCAAGCGGCGATTATAGAAGCCGGAGCGGTAATAAGTCTCCAGGTGACCGGTCACGAGAAAGATGTATAGTTCGCTTCGCGCTGGACCTCGGCCCTGGCTCCTGGAAACGAGACGCGGATCAGGCATTTTCAGTGACCACGGCAGCTTTGACAGGGAGACAAGCCATGCAACGGAGCACCGCATGTGGGCTGGTAGCCGCATTCTTGCTATCAGGAGGCGTCGTCCACGCGGCCGATTTCACAATCGACCCGAGCCATTCTTTCGTCCGATTCAAGATTCAGCATCTCGGCTACAGTTGGATGTGGGGCGGTTTTAACGACATAAAAGGGGACTTCAGCTACGACTCGGCCAATCCCGGAGATGCCAGCATCGACCTTACCATCCAGACGGCAAGCGTTGACACCAATCACGCCGAGCGGGACAAGCATCTGCGAAGCGACGATTTTCTGGACGTAAAGAAATTTCCCACCGCCACTTTCCGGAGCAGGAAGTTCACACCCGGGGGAACCGGCGGCACCCTCGAAGGTGAACTCACCCTGCACGGTGTGACCAGGGCCGTAGTGATCCATGTCGAGAAAATCGGCGAAGGCCCGGATCCCTGGGGTGGATACCGAGCCGGGTTTCTGGGTAAGACCTCGCTCAACCGCGGCGATTTCGGTATGCCTTACGATCTGGGTCCCAGAAGCGAATCCATGGAATTCGAACTCGGCATCGAGGGCGTACGCAGGTAGCGCCCCGTCCGGGAACGGCACTCGGCCGTCCCCGGGTGTTTTCCTTACGATTTAGAGCATTCGCCCCGGCGTTCCATCCCCATCCACGAACCGGTGCTTTAGCGCCGCCGCCGTGTGCAACAGCACCACGGCCACCGTGATGTAGGCAAGGTAGTAGTGAAGTTCGATGGCCAGATCGCGAAGTTCTTCACTCTCCGGTAACACCGCAGGCACTTCGAACCAGCCGAATATCGCGATCCCTTGACCGGCCGAGGTCGAGACGATGTAACCGGAGACCGGCACAGCAATCATCATGGCGAACAGCGTCCAATGCATGGCACGGGCGCTCAACCGTTCCCAGGCCGCCATGGACGCAGGCGGTGCCGGGACGTGCCTGCCTGTGGCCCAGCAAATCTTTACCGCGCCGACAACCAGCGCCAGCATCCCAAGCGCCTTGTGCCATTCCAGGGAAGCGTTGTACCAGCGATCGTAGTAGTTGAGTTCCACCATGTACCAGCCAAGACACAACAACACGATAATGAGAACTGCCACCGTCCAATGAAGGCCCTTGGTCACGGGGTCATACTCTGTATCGTTATTCGTCAACCGGCTTTCCTCCCGTTGCTCCCGGCGTTGACATGAATCGTACCCCAGCGCTCTCCGCGGCTCGATATGGGCCCATGGTAGGATCTTCCCATTAACCGGGAGCACGAAACCAATGCCAAAAATGACCGGGGCCGAAGCCCTGACCCGGCAGCTGCGCTCAGAGGGCGTGGATACGGTGTTCGCATTGCCGGGGGTGCAAATCATGAACGCCTTCGACGCTTTCTACGAGCATCGCAACGCCATGCGTTTGGTTCACACGCGCCACGAGCAGGCCACCACTTACATGGCGGATGGCTACGCCAAGACGAGCGGCAAGGTGGGCGTCGCCATGGTTGTTCCCGGACCGGGAGCGCTGAATGCCGCGGCGGGTCTGGGCACGGCGTACGCGTCGTCGTCACCAGTGCTGCTCATCTCGGGCCAGATTGCCAGCGCTTCGCTGGGGCGGCGCCGTGGGGAGTTACACGAGATCGAAGAACAGCTGGACGTCTTCAAACCGATTACCAAATGGAATCATCGCGTCACACGGGTAGAGGAGATCCCGGAAGCAATCCATGAAGCCTTCCGGCAATTGAACACGGGCCGGCCAAGGCCCGTGGAGCTCGAGATACCGCCTGACACCCTGGCTGAGAGCGCCAGCACCAGCATCATCGCCGCCGAGGTCCATAGCAGCCCGGCGATAGACCCATCGCAAATCGAAAAAGCCGCGCAGCTCCTGGCAAAAGCCGAGCGACCGGCAATTATCGCGGGCGGTGGCACGGTAACCGCCGGCGCATCCCGGGAACTGGTTGCGCTGGCCGAGTTGCTCCAGTCACCGGTCGTGACCAACCAGCAGAGCAAGGGGATCATCCCCGACGAGCATCCTCTGCATTTGGGCGTCAACTACATCATCACTCCCGTCGAGGCGCTGCTGCAGAAAACCGATGTTCTATTGTGTGTTGGAACACGGTTATTTTTCAGGGACGTCGATACGAACGAGATGCCGAAGATCATTCATATCGACATCGACAAACAGGAGATAGGCAAGAACTTTACAACAGAGATCGGAATCGTCGCGGATGCCCGTGAAGCATTGCAGCGTTTGCTGCACGAGCTCGACTCCGTCACCGGCAGAGCGTCCCGGGCTCAGGAAGTGGCTGAATTGAGGGCCGCATTCAGAAGCAGTATTCGCGAAATCGTGCCTGACCAGTCGGCGATCATCGATGTGCTGCGCGCCGAGCTGGACGATGATGCCATCGTCATAAGCGGCGTCACCAATCTCGGCTATTGGAGCATCATCATGATGCCGGTGAATCAGCCACGCTCCTTCGTCACCTCGTCGTATTTCGGAACACTCGGTTACGCCTTTCCAACGGCCCTTGGCGCCAAGGTCGCGAATCCCGGCAGACAGGTGGTCGCTCTTTGTGGTGACGGTGGTTTCCTCTACAGCCCGCAGGAACTTTCGACGGCTGCCCGGTACGGAATCAATGTGGTCGCGATGGTTTTCAATAACAATGCTTATGGCGCGTCGCGCTGGGATCAGATCCATCGATTCGACGAGCACTTCATCGGTACCGATCTGCATAATCCGGATTTCATGAAGCTCGCCGAAGCCTACGGAGTTGTCGGTATTCGTACTCGTCCAGACGAACTCGGCGCATCATTGAGAGAGGCGTTGGCCACAGAGGCACCAGTTCTGTTGGAAGTGGAAGTACCCATCATGATGCCGCCGTTTCAGGTTGTTCGATAAAGACATATGCAGGTCCAGCTGGGGGCACTTCACTCGCCCCTCTACCGTCGATACTGGTTGGGGTCTCTGGCATCCATCGGTGCCACCCAGCTACTCGTGCTCGGAAAGGGCTGGTTGGTTTTCGAGCTGAGCGGATCACCGCTGAAACTGGGACTGCTCGGTGCGGCCGGGGCAATACCTCAGATTCTAGTGACCTTGTTCGGCGGTGTTCTGGCAGACAGGCTGGATAAGCGCAAGGTAATAATGACCACATCCCTGGTCATCTGTTCACTTCTGCTGCTTCTTGCCGCTCTCGATGCTACCGGCGTGGTGGAGGTCTGGCACGTAATCGTCATCGCGGCTTTGATCGGTCTGACATCGGGATTCGACTGGCCGGCGCGTCAGGCGTTTTTTCCAAACCTCATCGACCGCAAGCACATGACGAGCGCGGTGGCGCTCAACTCGGTTCTCTGGCAGGGAACGCGCATGGTCGTTCCTGCGATCGGAGGCATCGTCATCGCGGTATCGAGCACTGCGGTGATATTCCTGGCCGCAGCCGCGGGATTCTTCACAATGTTCCTGGTGCTGGCGTCTTTCGACGTGGTCCACCGTGTTGCAGAACGGGGTAATCCGCTGCATCAGTTCGCAGAGGGACTGAAATTCATCATCACCTCGAAGCTGTTCGCGGTTCTGATTCCACTAACTTGGATCGTGACATTTTTCGGCGTCTCCTTCATCCAATTGATGCCGGTATTCGCAGAGATTCTCAGTGTCGGCGAGCGGGGCTTCGGCTTCCTGCTATCCGCCTCTGGCGTGGGATCGGTTACAGGGACGATGTTCATCGTATTCGTACAGAATACACGCCGCCTGGGTTGGCTCATTCTCGGTGGTAGTCTCTGCGCCAGCCTCGCACTGTTTGGCATCAGCGTCGTGACGCATTACGCCGACGCCATTCAGAACGCGTATGCAATCGCCATATGCTTCGTATTCTTGATGGGCATGTTCAATTCCATGTACCTGATCTCCTCCATGACGGTACTGCAGATGCGCGTGCCGGACGCGTTGCGCGGCCGGGTCATGGGAATTCACGGCATTACCTTTTCTCTCATTTCTCTCGGGGCGTTGTTCGGCGGCTCCGTCGCCTCTGCCTATACGGCCCCGATAGCGGTCGCCGTCGGCGCTTCCATCGTAATGTTTGCCGTGCTGTTGGTAGCCGCTACCCAGAGTGAAATTCGAAATTTGAGAGGCAGCTGAAACGTCAATACTGACCTGGATTTACCGGTAGCGGTATGCCCTATTGAGATTGCGCGACCGGGCACGCCGGCGCGAGTTCGATAGACAGCTGGTACTTGTTGCTATCACGGTCCCGCGGTAGGCCACAAATGACTCGGGCCTTTACCAGTAATTCGGTTTTCTCGGGATAGATCCACCAAGTGTACTGAGGACTGCACTTGCCGGGACATTGTTTGTACAGCGACTTGCCGTCCGCCCCTTTCCCCTGGGTGAAATCCATGATCCAGTCCGTCAGGTCGTCTACTGTCGGGAAGCGTTTGTCGTCGAATTCCAGCGGCTTCTGCCGGGTCGCCTGCTCGAGACGATCGCAGCTTTGATCGTCGTCTGTGTCCTTCTTCGACAACTCGGGAATAGATTTGAAAATGATACGTTGCGCAGATTTATCGGATCTGGCGGTCTCGATTGCGCCACTCAACATGTGATTTGAAGTCGCGCGAATCGATCCGGCGCGATTGGTTAGATTTGCCCACGCGCCCGCTGAGGCTGTTTCGGTGGCTGGTGGCGCAGCACTCGATGAAGGATTGCAGGCTTTGGCACCGCCATCCCCCGCCGCCGTGCTGGCAGCGAAGCAACTCGTTAACAGCAGGGCAAACGACAATGAGCGACTGAACAGAAGTTTGCGAACGCGGATCATCCCTTCTTTCTGATACGCCGCATAATCGGCCTCAACGCGGGTAAAAAGAGCAGGATGATGGCGGTCACCATGATCGGTCCCGAGTAGGTGCGCGTGAAAAAGATGTCCAGAGATCCGCTGCTGATCAGCAGGGACTGCCGAAGGGCTGGCTCCGCCAGCGGCCCCAGCACGATGGCCAGCACCGCGGGTGCCAGGGGGTAATCGAGCTTGCGCAGCAAATAACCGAATATTCCGAATATCAGCATCAGCCAGACGTCGTGCATATCCTGGGTTGGCGCATACCCGCCGATCAGGCACAGCACGAATATTATTGGCGCGAGAATCGTAAATGGCAGCTTCAGTACCCAGATGATCATCGGGATGAAGCCGATATTGATAAGCAGCGCAAATAAATTCGCCGCATAAAGGCTGGCGATCAGACCCCAGACGAATTCCTGGTGATCGACGAATAGACGCGGGCCCGGCTCGAGGCCCCAGATCACCATACCGCCGAGCAGTATGGCCGTCGTCGGCGAACCGGGAATGCCGAGGGTTAACATGGGCAGCATGGAGCCGGTGCTGGCGGCATTGTTCGCGGCTTCGGGAGCGACGACGCCTTCCATTGCGCCCTTGCCGAATTTGTCCGGGTCCTTCGATATCTGCTTGGCGATACCGTAGGCCATGAGCGATCCGGGTGTTGCGCCGGCGGCCGGAAGAATGCCGACGAAATAACCCAGGGTCGAACCCATTATCATGGTCTTCCAGCTTCCCAGCAGTTCCTTGATGTTCTTGATGGTGCGCTCAACTGTCACCGTGGCCTTGGACATCATGCTCTGCCCGCCGGCCTTGTGGTTCTCCTCGATGGTCCAGAGCATTTCACCGATACCGTATATGCCGATGGCCAGCACCAGGAAGTTGATGCCATGCATGAAACCGGTGATACCGCCGAGTATCAGCCGCGGTTCGCCACTGATGATATCGAGACCCACGGCGCTCAATACCAGTCCGATGCAGATGGAAAAAATCGTCTTGTAGATGTCGTCACCACCCAAGCCGATGAAGGTAGCGAAAGCCAGCATCATCAGGGCGAATTCTTCCGGCGCACCGAAAACGAGCGCCACATGGGCGAGCGGTGGCGCGAAGAAGGTGAACAGAATCACCGATATTGTGCCGCCCACGAAGGAAGCCACCGCAGCCGCGGTCAACGCCTTATCGGCAAGCCCGAGCTTGGCCAATGGCCGTCCATCGAAGGTCGTCGCCACCGCGGTGGATGCCCCGGGGATCCCCAGCATGATCGACGAGATGGCGCCCCCGTACATCGCCCCGTAGTAGATCGCGGCTAGAAAAATGACCGCGCCTGTCGGCGGGACGAGGAATGTGAGAGGAAGAAGAATTGCGACTCCGTTGACGGATCCCAATCCCGGCATCGCGCCGATGAACAAACCGAGCGCACACCCCCCGATAATCAACATCAGATTTTGCGGCTCGAACACAACCGTGAATCCGGACGCAAGTAACTGCAGAATTTCGACCATCGTGTCTCTCTCAGAAGGAACTCGGAATCATCGGAACTTGTACTCCCCCATGAGCATCTTGGTTCGCTTCAGCTATGAGGCGACTAGAAAAATATCCTGTAAAGCGGATAGAAAAGTGGTTCAGTGATCCCCTTCGGAAGGGTTATTTTCAAGGTTATTTCGAAAAAGAAGAACGTGACGACAGGAATCAGCAGCGCAAACGATATTGATAATTTCCAGGAATGATTGCCGAGAAAGCGCAAGTAAAACAGCAAGAATAAGGGCAGTGCACCGTAAACGCCGATAAAACTGAACAGCCCGACCGTCACTATCAGGGCGAGGGCGACCAGCCCCACTTCGATTAGAATGCCGCGTTCGACGTACGGTTGCTCGGAAGTGGCAACCGGGCCCTTGCGGCGCACCCAGTTGACGATGATGCCCACGCAGGAAAGCAGCATCATGACGGCAAGCCAGAACGGCCACGCCCCGCCGCCAGGCCCTTCGTCTGGAATCCAGCCGATGGGCAACTCGGCGCTTTTGTACATCAGGTAAAGGGAAAAGACTCCCATCAAGATCGCCATCGCGAGTTCGGCGACGCGTACTGTCATGACTGGAGCCCTTCCCCTGTTACCCTACTTTTCTTATTGCTTTAGATCTTATGCTGCAACTCGAGCGTCAACCGGAGATGGCGCCCATCTTGATCAGCATGTTCTTGTGAATTTCCCGCTCGTTCTTCCAGTAATCCATTAAGGGCTTACCGGTGAGCAGATCGCCCTGCAGGCTCTTCTTCTTGCGATAAGTCTGCCATTCGTCTGAATTGAACACTTCCGTGAACAGGCCGACGTAATAGGCTTCCGCATCGGCGCTCATGCCAGGCGCGCCGACTACGGTGCGCTGCATGAAATACACCATGTCCTGTCCAAGCTCGGCGAATGTCGGCGTGTCCTTGAACATCGGCAGACGCTTCGGCGTGAATGCGGCCAGAGGCTTGGTGGTGCCGGCTTCGAAGAAACCGAGTTGCTCGGACGGATTGTTCACGGTGGAATCGGCATTGTTGCCGGCGAGTTCCTTGGCAACCTTACCGCCGCCCTTGTAGGGGACGTACTTCATTTTGAGATCATAGGCCGTGTTCAAGAAATCCGTGAGCAGATTGTCCTCGGAGGACTTGCCCGTGCCGGCCATAATCCAGCCGTTTCCTTTTGCCTTCGCCGCTTTGACGAAATCGCTGACGTTGTTGATGTCCTTGCGATCGGAATTGACCCAGAGCAGGAAAGTATCTTCGGCCATACGGGCGACGGGCGTGAAAGTCGTAATGTCGACCCCCAACGCGGGTTGGCGCAACGGCGTGGTGTAGAAGCTGTTCAGGGTGAACATAATCGTGTGGTTATCACCCTTCTTGCCTTTCATGTAGACAAGCGCTTCGGCGCCGGAGCCGCCGGGCTTATTAATGGGCGTTACCGGTACCGGCGCCATCTTGTGCTTGGCGATAATGCTCTGCATTAAACGCACGGCCTTGTCAGCGCCGCCGCCTTTGCCGGCCATGACGACGAACTCGATGGGCTTTTGCGGCTGGAACTCAGCCAGGGCCGTCGAGGCCATCCCCAGGGAAACCGCCAGACCCGCGCCGAGTGCGAGGCCTTGCACGATTAGTTTTCGTCTTAGAATTTTCATTGGAATCCTCCTGTTACGAGTGTTTTGACGATCCTTGAACGGTGTTCTTATTCGGGCTCGTCTTAGTGGAGATACTGCCGCAGGGTAGCCCGACCCTCAAATCTTATTGTTGTATCTGGTCGACAATATACCAAGGCTTTGGTACTTTTCCCAACGCTACATGCCTATGACCGCCGGACGGGCGGTTATGTTTCGGGGGCAACAACGACCATTCCTCCAGACCCTCGATTCCGCGTTAACCACACCCGGCGGTTGTGCCCGAAGCGCGCCCTGACATAATACAGCCACGAATACGCGGGCCAGACCGGGACACCACATGAATATTCACGAATACCAGGCGAAGCTGTTGCTGGGCGAGTTCCAGGTGCCGGTGGCTCAGGGCGTGGTGGCCTTCTCGCCACGAGAGGCCGTCACTGCAGCAGAGTCCCTTGGCGGCCCTGTATGGGTCGTCAAGTCACAGATACATGCCGGCGGGCGCGGTAAGGGGCGCTTCAAGGAATCCGATTCCGGAGACCAGGGTGGTGTCAGGGTCGTCAAATCCATCGACGAAGTGCGCCGCAACGCCGAGCAGATGCTGGGCAAGACCCTCGTGACCCACCAGAGTGGGCCCGACGGCAAGACGGTCAACCGGATTTATGTGGAGCAAGGTTCGGCCATCGCCCGTGAGCTGTATCTTTCCTGCCTCATCGACCGGTCCAGCTCCCGGGTGGCATTCATCTGTTCCACGGAAGGCGGTATGGACATCGAGGCGGTTGCCGCCGAGACTCCGGAGAAGATCCTTACCCTGACGGTGGATCCTGCTTCCGGCTACATGCCACATCATGGACGCAGTATCGCCTTCGGGCTGGGGTTGACGGGCAAGCAGATTAAGCAGTGCGTCGAGCTGATCGGTAACTTGTACCGTGCCGTGCTCGCAAAGGACATGAGTCTGCTGGAGATCAATCCTCTGGTCGTGACCGACGAAGGCGACCTGCTGGTTCTCGATGCCAAGGTTAATTTCGACTCCAACGCACTTTACCGCCACCCTGACATTCAGGAGCTGCGGGATCTCGACGAGGAAGACCCCGCCGAGGTGGAAGCGTCCGAGTACGATCTGAATTACATCAAACTCGATGGGGTGATCGGTTGCATGGTGAACGGCGCGGGCCTCGCCATGGCGACCATGGACATCATCAAACTTTACGGTTCCGAGCCTGCGAACTTTCTCGATGTGGGCGGCGGCGCCAGCAAGGAGCAGGTGATGAATGCCTTCAAGATTCTGCTCTCCGATCCAAAAGTGGAAGGCATACTGGTGAATATATTCGGCGGCATCATGCGCTGCGACATTATCGCGGAAGGCATCGTCGCGGCAGCCAAGGAAATGGAAATCGACGCGCCACTGGTAGTTCGCCTGGAAGGCACGAACGTCGAGCTCGGCAAGAAAATCCTGAGTGAGTCGGGGCTGGCAATTATCCCCGCAGACAACCTGGCCGATGCGGCTGAGAAAATTGTCGCCCAGGTAAAGGGGGGGGGCTGATGTCCATTCTCGTCGACAGCAACACCAAGGTTATCTGCCAGGGATTCACCGGCAGCCAGGGCACGTTCCACTCCGAGCAGGCTATCGCCTATGGTACGAAAATGGTTGGCGGCGTGACACCGGGGAAAGGCGGCAGCGAGCACTTGGATCTGCCGGTATTCAATACGGTGCACGAGGCGGTCGAGGAAACGGGCGCCGGTGCCAGCGCGATCTACGTTCCGCCACCCTTCGCCGCCGATGCGATCCTCGAGGCAATCGACGCAGCGGTACCGCTCATCGTGTGCATTACCGAAGGCATTCCGGTTCTCGACATGGTGAAGGTCAAACGCGCCCTCGATGGGTCGCGCTCGCGGCTCGTCGGACCGAACTGCCCGGGCGTCATCACCCCCGATGCCTGTAAGATTGGCATCATGCCGGGCCACATCCATAAGCGTGGCTCTGTCGGCATCGTGTCGCGCTCGGGGACATTGACCTATGAGGCGGTGGCGCAGACCACCGCAGCGGGTTTCGGCCAGTCCACCTGTGTCGGTATAGGCGGCGATCCGGTAAAAGGGACGGACTTCATCGACGTGCTGGAGCTTTTCCTCGCCGACGCCGAAACCACTTCTCTGATCATGATCGGGGAGATTGGTGGCAGCGCCGAGGAAGAAGCGGCACAGTTCCTGGCATCGAATTCAGTGAAAAAGCCCACCGTCGGATTCATCGCCGGGGTAACGGCACCACCGGGCCGGCGTATGGGACATGCGGGTGCCATCATCTCCGGCGGTAAGGGTGGAGCCGGCGATAAGATCGAGGCACTGCGTTCCTGTGGTATCGCAGTGGCGGATTCACCGGCCAGCCTCGGCTCCACACTGGCGGAACTTCTCGGTAAGTAGTTGGTAGTTACCTGCCGGTGGTCACAGACAGCACACCGATGGAAAAATTATCTGTCTTCATTATCACCTTAAACTGTGTCAGGACCCTGGGCGCGTGCCTCGAAAGCGTCAAATGGGCCGACGAGATCGTCATGCTGGATTCCGCCAGTACCGATGGCACGCTGGACCTGGCAAAAAAATACGGCTGCAGCGTTTATCAGACGGACTTTCTCGGCTACGGAAAAACCAAGCAACTCGCTATCGACAAGACGCGCAACAACTGGGTTTTGCACGTGGACGCGGACGAGATGCTCTCGCCTGCACTTCAGGAAGAAATTCGCGATCTATTGAAGGTTGGTCCCGGGGCGGACGGTTATCTGATTCCGCGCCTCGACCAGCTGTTCTGGGAAATGAACCATCCCCGTGCGCGTCTTAACTCACAACTGAAGCTGTTCGACAAACGGCGTGGCCGCATGAACGACATGGCCGTGCATTCGGATCCGGAAGTGGACGGCAAGGTCGAAAAGCTCAAGAACGTCTTCTACCACTTCAGCGAAGTGGATATTCACACCAAGGTTGAGAAGATCAACGGCTACTCGACGGGGCTGGTGGCAGACAAGCTTGCCAAGGGCCAGCGGCCAAGTCCGTGGATACTGGTTTTTTATCCGCCCCTCGTGTTTCTGCAGCAGTTTTTTCTGCAGCGCAATTTCCTCAGCGGTTGGGCGGGGTTCATTGGCTCGGCAATCGGTGCTTTTTACGCGTTTCTCCGCTACGCGAAGCTTTACGAACATTATCGCTTCGAGGAGTCCTGGACATCGCGGCTACCCGAGGGAGCACCCGTCGTGCGCGATGCGAGGGATGAAGCGGGTCGCATCATCAAGCCTGTGGAGTAAAGCGCCGCTCAGACTATCGTTACGACTACCTTGCCGGTGGCGCGGCGCTCCATGAGGCTCGTGAGAGCGACCGGCGCTTCCGCCAGCGCATAGGTCGCTGAAATGTGCGGTGTGAGCGCGCCTTCGTCCAGCCACGCGAGTAGCTGCTGCCAGGACTGTTGCAGCACCGCGGAGTTCTGCTTGCGATAGGCGCCCCAGTAAACTCCCACAACGCTCATGTTCTTGACCAGGGTGAGATTCACGGGAAGCTCGGAAATCGTGCCGCTCGCGAAGCCGATGACAAGAATGCGTCCCTCCCAATTGATGCAACGCATGGACTGGTCGAAAACTTCTCCACCCACCGGATCGAAGATGACGTCCGCGCCGCGGCCATCGGTCAATTCCTTTACGCGGTCGCGAAAATTTTCTTCACGATAATTGATAGCATGCTGCGCGCCGTGCGCCTTTGCCAGCGCCATCTTTTCTTCGCTGCTACAAGTTGCGATGACCGTGGCTCCCATCCGCCTGCCCACCTCAACCGCCGCCAGTCCCACCCCGCCGGCAGCGCCGTGCACCAGCAATACCTCGCCCGCCTGCAGTCGTGCGCGGCGCTCCAGTCCCACGTGCGCGGTGCCGTAAACCACTGCGAATCCCGCCGCGGTCACGAAATCCATCCCTTCGGGCAGGCGCACCGCATTGCCGCTCGCCACCACAACGCGCTCGGCAAGGCCGCCGTGGCCACACAGGGCGATGACTCTGTCACCGGGTGCGAATTCATCGACCCCCACACCCGTCTCCAGGACCTCGCCGGAAACTTCTAGTCCGGGACTGAAGGGAAAATCGGGCCGCTCCTGATATTTGCCCTGAATCATCAAGGTATCGGCGAAGTTGAGCCCGCAGGCCCGCACGCCGATGAGAATTTCCCCGGACCCGGGGGCCGGGGACGGCAGCTCGCCCATGGCGAGGGCGTCGGGACCGCCCCATGCCGTACATAACAGTGCTTTCATCGTTTACGCCGGGATATGGGTCAAGTCCGCCTACCAGTAGCTCATCGCGCTCTCGAAGATATCCGCGGCGTCGTCGCGGGTTGTTTCGCGGGGTGCGTTACCGATGGCGCGCCGCTGGCTCATTACGGCATCGGCGAGGCCGTTGGCGTCGCTGGCGGCGAATCCGATCCCCTGCAGCCCATTGGGGATCTCGGTGGCGCGCATCAACTCGACGATGCGCGTGGCTACCACCTCGCCGGCATCGGATGGTGTCGCGCCCCTCGCATCGGCGCCCAGGCACCCCGCCGCTTCCAGATGCCGTTCCGGTGCGCCCTCGGCGGTGAAGCGAAACACCGACGGTGAAGTGAGAATAACGCTGATGCCGTGGGGCACGAAAGGCGATGGCACCGGATAATCGTCCGTCACGACATCGTGCATCAGGTTCGTCACTCCATAGGAGAATGCGTGGGGCAAGTGGGTGCCACAATTACCGAAGGCCATGCCCGCAAGCGTCGCCGCCCACATCAAGCTATCGCGCGCCTCGTGGTCGCTGGAGTCGGACACTCCGCGCACAAGATACTCATCCGCGATGCGCAGCGCTTCGCGTGCGTGGAGATCGCTCCATGGATTAGCGCCCTGGATCATGGGTCTCGCGCCGGGAGACTGAATCTTGTCCCAATGGGTGTAGGGGCGGGCGGTGTAACACTCGATGGCGTGGCTCAGAAGGTCGAAGCCCGTGGACGCCACCACCCGCGACGGCAGAGTATCGGTACAGGCGGGATCCACCAGGGCCTCGTCGGGCAATATGTAACGACTCGCGATGACGAACTTCGTATCGTGCTCCATGAGCCGAATAACCGACAAACCGGTCATCTCGGAACCGGTACCGGAAGTGGTGGGACACGCGACGTGGGGCAGGACTGGCCCGGGCACCGGGACGCCTGCACCGATGGGCGGAGCAAAGTAGGTGGCAAAACTCGCCGGATAGCGCGCGTACACCATCGCTCCCTTGGCGGTGTCCATGACTGAACCGCCACCCACTGACACCACGCCATCGAAGTCTCCGTCGCTCAAGAATCGGCTCGCCTGCATTACCGATTCGTCCGATGGCTCGATGCGGATTTCGTCGAATACAGCGTAATCCACGCCGGCCGCGCTTAGAGACCGCTGCGCGTGCTCCATGTGTTGCGAAGCGCAGACGAAGCGATCCGTGAATACGGCCGCGCGTCGCACGCCCCGGGCTTTGACCCGTTCACCCAGCTCGGAGAGGCAACCGCGCCCGAAGGTCAGACGCGGCATTTCGACGGTAAACGTGTCGGCACCGTTTTCACCAGGCGTGAAATACTGGCAACAACCCATGGGATTTCTCCTCTACGGTAAAGCCCGTTTTCTGATTCTGGAAAGTTGACGGATTGTCCCAATGAACGCAAGCTGATACAAACGCTGACGGGGAAATACCATGGGATCGAATGCCGAACAGCCCAAAAAGTATGTCGAGGTACTGGGCAAGCGCATGGCCTACGTGGAAATGGGCGAAGGAAATCCGATCATTTTTCAGCACGGCAATCCGACGTCCTCGTATTTGTGGCGAAACATCCTGCCCCACGTTCGCGAACACGGACGTTGCATCGCCCTGGATCTCATTGGCATGGGTGACTCCGACAAACTGGACGACTCGGGCCCCGATCGTTATTCCTTCGTCGAGCATCGCAGGTACTTCGACGCCGCTCTCGAGGCCCTGGGCGTGTCGGAAAATGTCCGCATGGTCGTCCATGACTGGGGATCGGCGCTTGGGTTCGACTGGGCCAACCGGCATCCCAGCCAAGTCGCAGGCGTCTGCTACATGGAAGCCATTGTCTGCCCAATCGCGAGCTGGGATGATTGGCCGGAGGCCGCGCGCCCGGTTTTTCAAGGATTTCGGTCCGCGGCGGGGGAAGATATGGTGCTGGAGAAGAATATTTTCGTCGAACGCGTCCTGCCGGGTTCGATTATCCGTAAGCTGAATGAAAACGAGATGGCCGCTTACCGGCGGCCCTTCGCCGAGCCAGGGGAATCCCGACGCCCTACCCTCAGTTGGCCCCGGCAACTCCCCATCGCCGGCGAACCCGCCGAGGTCGTCGCGATCGTCGAAGCGTATGCGAACTGGCTGAAGACCAGCGACGTACCAAAGTTGTTCATCAACGCCGAACCCGGCGCAATTCTAACTGGCCCGCATCGCGAGTTTTGCCGTTCATGGCCAAACCAGATCGAAGTTAGCGTGAGCGGTGTTCATTTCATTCAAGAAGATTCCGCCGACGACATCGGACGGACCATCGCCGACTGGCTCGACTGAATCCCGCAATAGAGCTCTCTGACTTCAGAACCCGTATAGACGCGCGGCGTTTTCACACACGAGCTTACGCCGGACCGCTTCCGGAACATCGGCGAGTTCCCGCTCGATGAACGCCTGGCTATCGGGCCATACACCATCCGGATGGGGAAAGTCGGAGCCCCACATAATCGTGTCATCGCCGAGCAAATCGATGAGTCGAAGCCCGACCGGGTCGCTCTGATAGGTGGCACGGCATTGTCGTCGCCAGTACTCCGAGGGTTTCATTTTAAGGGTCAAATCCTTGAACTGCTCTTCCCACTCGAGATCCATGTGCTCCAGCACATAGGGTATCCAGCCGATACCGCTCTCTCCTATGACGACAACCAACTCTGGATAGGCTTCAAACACGCCGCCGTAGATGAGCTCCATGAGCTTACCGGCCATGTTGAGCTGAAAGCCGGTAATGAAAACGGCAAATGCCTGGCGCGCTTGCAGCGGTTGCATGGATTCCATATCAGGCTTCTTGCCGCCGATGGTATGAAAGTGCACCGGTAACCGCGCTTCGCTTGCCGCCTGCCAAAGCGGATTCCACGCCGGATCGTACAGGGGCTTCATGTCCAAAGTGGCGGAAACCTCCATACCCCTGGCGACGCCGCGCGCGGAGACCCGGCGCACTTCTTCCACGGCCGCCGCCACATCGTGATTGGGAATTGACGCGATGCCGGCAAAACGCTCGGGGTAGGTGGCGCAAAATTCGTCCAACCAACCATTGTAGATTCGCATCATCTCGGTGGCGGCCGGTGGATCGTTCAATCGCTGGGCAGCACCGAGAATGCCGTAGAGCACCTCCGCCTGGACGCCGTCCAAATCCTGATCCTTGATGCGCAAGTGCGGATCGGTCAGGCGCCGTACGCCATTGCGCCCATCCTCGTAGAGTCCGGTTTCAGCCATGCGATCGGCACGCTGGATCTCACCCGGGACATACCTGCGGCCGGCCGAGCCCATGCCATTTTGCAGCCCAAAGCTGGCGCCGCCTTTGGAGATCCAGATTGGGCCATCGTCACTGTCGGTGACGAATGGCATGCGCTCCTTCAGGGCAGCGCTTGCATTGTATGTGAACAGATCCGGTGGCAACCAAATCAAATCGATATGACAGTCGGCGGAGATTACTCGATAGTCCATTTTACCCTCCAGCTAACGCTGGTTAGTATGCTGTATATGAGGGATTGGTAAAAGCGCAAGCAGTTCTAGTGGAGAACATTCATGGCCGCGAAAGAGCTTTACGAAATCTTCGCACTTCGTTATGCGGAGCGCACGAATCGGACCCGGGCGGATAACTTCAAGCTGGCAGATGATCACGATTCGCCGATGCCCATCGACTATTTCCTGTGGGTGGTGCGAAACGACAAGCGCACGATCGTGGTAGACACAGGATTCGGGCTGGAGGAAGCGAGGCAAAGAGACCGGAAACTGTTGCAGACGCCCCAACAGGCACTTGCCCGGGTCGGTGTTGAACTTGCAACCGTTGAGGACGTTGTGATCACGCACCTGCACTACGATCACGCCGGTACCCTGCCGGACTTTGCCGCCGCCCGTTTCCATTTGCAGAATTCGGAAATGGCATTCGCCACCGGACCGGCAATGCTGGATGCCGGCGAACGCTGGGCCTTCTCGGCGAACCACGTGTGCGACATGGTGCGCTTACTCTATGACGGACGTGTCGTGTTTCACGACGAGGACGGGGAGATCGCACCTGGCATCAGCGTACATCGCTTACCCGGGCATACGGCAGGATTGCAAGTGGTGCGCGTGCCGACCCGTCGCGGTATCGTGCTGCTGGCATCGGACGCCAGTCACTTCTACGAAAACTTCATGCGCCGCTCACCCTTCCCCATCTGCTTCTCCGAGGCGGATATGATGAAGAGCTTCGCGCGCCTCGAACAATTAGCCGATAGCGAGGATCACATCATTCCCGGTCACGATCCCCTGGTGCGCGAATTGTATTCTCCGCCGGCGAGCGAGCTTCGGGGGTGGGTGTGCAGGCTGGATGAACCGCCTGCTCGCAAGATGAACTCGATGGGGTTTGCGCGCTAGCACCGGAGACAGGCGACCCGCAGAAGGAATTTGTCGGATATACAGTATCGATGACGCAGGACACCTATGCGCCCGCGGGCCGGGTGACAATCAGCTTGATTGTGTCCCGATAAACAAACCGCTTCTCGAAGAGTTCCAAGCCCGCTTCCGGGATGTATCGCTCGGTTTGCCGGTCGAATCCCGCCCCATAAATCCAGCGCACCCATGGTGCCCAAAGCCTCATCACGAAACGCCTCAACGAATCATTCGAGTACGTATATTCCAGAAAACGGATCACCCCGGTCGATTTGCATATGCGGGAGAGCTCACGCAGCGCAGGAAGTTGCAGGTCCTCGTCGAGCACGCAAAATAAGAATGTGGCGACGATGGCATCGAAGTGCTGGTCCGGAAAGGTGGTTGCAAGAACATTCATCTCCAGGAGCTCGATGTCCTTGCCGAGTTTTGCCCGGCGTTGATTTGCGCGCACAATCATGGCGGGGCTGAAGTCGATACCGGTGACACGGCTGCCTTCGGGATAGAAGGGCATGTTTCGCCCGGTGCCCACGCCGGCATCGAGTATTGTTCCGGAAATGCCTTCGAACAGCTGCGGCCGCAAAGTCCTGTAGCGGCGATGCTCAAAGGGTAGATCAAGAAGATCGTAGAATGGCGCAAGGCGGTCGTATCGTTGCCGTTTGGCCGCCGGGGACGGGGTTGATCGTCGTGACCGATCAGGGTGGATTTCCATGGAGTTCATGGGTAAAGGGATGGGCAGATCGCCTGTTGCCAGAGAGGCATATCAGATGCAGAATTCTGCTCGAACTGCATTGATCCGCATCAGGCGAGGCCCGCGGCGTAAGTAAGGGAGGACCATATGAAACAGGAACGCGTTGATCCGGGTTGGGCCTGGACCAAGAAGCTGAATATTTCCGCCGGCGTAAAACTGGGTGAAACGGTGATTCTATCCGGCACAGTGGCGCTGGATAGTGAGGGCAACGTCGTCGGCCAAGACGATGTCTACGCCCAATCAAAGCAGATCTTCAAGAACATCGAAGAGGCACTCACGAGCGCCGGCGCCACGATGGCGGATGTGGTAAAGATCACCACCTATTTGACCGATATTTCCGGCTACAGAGAGTTTGGCAGGGCACGCACCGAAGCTTTTCCCGGCGGTGTACCCTCCAGCACGGCGGTCGCCACACCAGCTCTGATCATGCCGGAGCTACTGATCGAGGTCGAAGCCATCGCGGTCATCGGCAGCGGCAATTAACACTGCCCTGCTTGGATGAAGGACTTCTACTGATCGAAATTCGGTGGCGACCCATCCCGGGCGGCCGGCTCAATCCCAGTCCTGCTCGTTGTCCCAGACTTTGCCGGGCATGGGAAGGCCGGCGAAATCCGCATCGCTGAGCGGCTCTGATGGTGATATGCCGAGCTTCTCCAGGGTCAGCATGAGCTGACGCGTGTGTTGCCCGGAGTGCCAGGCGGTGCGCTCGAATACCTCGTGCAAGCTGACGTCGCCGTAATAAACCTTTCCGGGTTGCGAAAAATCCGTGTTTTTCCCCGTGGACTGCCACCAGGCGTTCAGTCGCGAGCGCACCCGGGCGCCGTAGTCTAGCAGGTCCTCCCGGGTCTCGAGCTGTGGCGGCAACTGGCTTATCAATGCTTCGTAGGTGTAGGCCGCGTCGTGTTCGACGCGATCCAGGAACACGTCCGGTATCTGAAATATATGGTAAGCGAGCTGACGGTAGGATCGCGGACGCCCCGGCAGCAGCGTGTCCAATTCGCCATCAGGGATCTGGCCCGCGAATCGGTGAGCAGCGCTCAGGATTGTGTCGATTCGCGCCTGCATGTCTTCCGGTGAGAGCATTTTGTGACCGCTCCACTCGAAGCCCGCCACCCTGGCCACATCGCGAAACACCGCGCCGTTGGCCCAGTCCGTGCCCCGGGCCACGATGGGCACCAGCCTGACGCCCAGCGCCTCCAGCTCCTGGAAGCCCTTCTCGTCTTCCAACACATTGATGGATTCGAACTCCATGCCGTTCGCGAGCAGGAATTCTTTGGTCTTCAGGCAGCTGGAGCAACCCGGCTGCCAATACACCTTGAGCGCGTGCTGCGATGGTTGCTCTGTCATATCAGCCACCCCCCGGGTCGCGGCCTGTTCCTATAATCATGCATCCTTGGCCACAGTAACTAAAATCCGTGTAAATCTCACGACCCGTCCGTCCTATAATGGCCCGGGTCGGAATGACGGCGCCAAAGAGGGGCAATCATGCGAGTCAGAGATCTGATGTCGGCCAAGGTGGTCTCCGCGCCAGTCGGCACGCCTGTACATGTTGCCTTCGAGCTCATGCGTGACGGCGGCTTCCGTCATCTACCGGTGCTCAGCACCAAAGGCAAGCTGGTGGGAATTCTGTCGGAGCGCGATTTGCGCGGCGTGGGGGCGTTTTTCAAAGACTCCAACTCCGGCATCGACGAGTTTCTCGTGACCGATCCTACCACTGTGGAAAAAATCATGGTGGCGGATCCGATAACCGTATCGCCCGATGCCACTGTCTCGACGGCAGTGAAAATCATCCGCGACAAACGCATCGGCTGCCTGATCGTCACCGACGGCGAGGAGATGGTCGGGATCCTCAGTTACCTCGACGTGCTCGATGCCGCGGAACGGGAATCCAAAGCGCCGGCAGCGAAGCATCAGGACCTGGATGACACGCAACCGATGAACATGGAGGAATTGAGCAACCTTCGTCAACAGATGGCGGCGGAGCTCTCCGAGTTCCGTGCCAACACGCCGAACCCGAAGGTCAGCACCGTCGATCTGCGTGCCAGGGAAGCGCGGCTCGCCGAGCAAGAGTCCCGCCGCAGTGCCCGGGAAAAGGAGCGCGCCGACGCGGCTCGGAAAATCATGGACGACATTCGCTCGCAACTCGACGAGGACGACTAAGAGACCGGCAAGGAGCGCGAACGTGACGAAACAGCATTTTCCAAATGAGAGCGAAGAGTACCGTCAGGCACGGTCCACATTACTCGACGAAGAAACACGCTTGAGGGAACAGATCGCCCGAGTGGCGGGATTGCGCGCGCAGCTTCCCTCCGGGGGCGTGATCAAGGAGGACTATGAATTCGATGAAGTTGACCGCAACGGCACCATCCGCAAAGTCCGATTATCGGAACTTTTCGAGACAGGCAAAGATTCGCTGTTTCTATATGGATTCATGTACGGGCCGGAGGTCGAGAATCCATGTCCCATGTGCAGTTCCTTTCTCGACGGGCTGAATGGCAATGCACCCCATCTCGCCGAGCGCATCAACGTCGCCGTGACGGCGAAATCCCCCATCCATCGCATAGCCGACTATGCACGCGCGCGGGGTTGGGACAAATTGCGCATGTTGTCCTCTCAGCACAACGGCTACGGTCTGGATTACTTCTCGGAAACTGAAAAGGGCGAACAGATGCCGATGGCGAACGTATTCGTTCGGCGCAATAGCGTGGTTCAACATTTCTGGGGCTCGGAAATGCTGTATGCGGATATCGAGGGTCAGCCACGCCACCTGGACCTGATGTGGCCGCTGTGGAACGTGCTCGATACGACTCCGGAAGGCCGCGGTACCGATTGGTTTCCCGCGTTGACACGCTGACATGTCAACCGGCACCGATGGGACGTCTGATGGCACCACGGGGCGGCTCCCTGAGCTCGCCCACGACAGTCTGGGCGCAACCGGGCGCGCGCTCTTCGACGCGATAACCGGTGGGAAGCGAAATACCGGCAAGGGGCCCTCCCCGCACATCACCCCGGGAGGCGGCCTGCGAGGCCCATTCAATGCCCTGCTCTATGCACCGCACGTGGGGGACCCGGCCCAGCGCCTCGGGGAACGCTTGCGATTCGACGGTATCCTGTCACCCCGGCAACGGGAAATCGGTGTGCTCTGCGTGGCCGCCCACTGGCGTGCCGATTACGAGTGGTGGGCCCATGCGCGCATCGCCAGCGAGTGCGGGGTCTGCGATGGGATCATCGAGGCCATTCGCCAAGGCGCCCAGCCGCCGCTCGATGCGCCGGACGAGCGCTTGGTTCACGATTACTCCAGAGCGCTGCTGAACCAGCACCAGATCAGCGACGATCTTTACCGGGATACGGTGGCCGCTCTCGGCGAGGCGGCGCTGGTGGAGCTGGTAGTTTTACTCGGCTACTACTCGCTGATCTCCATGGTCCTGGTGAGCTTCCAGGTCCCGCTTCCCGAGGGTGAAGCCCCGCCCTTCGGGGATTGAATCGCCGGCCTGGAAGCGGCTATCCGACCCGACAACTGGCACCCCCGTCGACGGGCAAAGCCGCCCCGGTGATAAAGCCCGCCTCCTCGGACGCAAGAAACAGGGCGGCATGGGCCACATCCCAGGCGCTGCCCATCTTGTTACGCAGGGGAACGCGTGCATCCCGCTCAGCGGCAATCTCTTCCCGGGGCCGGCCGAAGGCCCGGGCACGGGTGTCCACCGCCATGGGCGTATCCATGAGGCCGGGCAGAATAACGTTGGCGCGAATCCCGTACTCGGCGTTCTGGATAGCCAGTTGTTGCGTAAATGCCACGATGGCGGCCTTGCTCGCTTTGTAAGCGACCCACGGATAATTTTCCACCGCGGCGATGGACGAAATGTTGACGATAACGCCGCTGCCCTGCCGGCGCATGTGGGGGAGCGCGTGCTTACACGCCATCACCGTACCGCGAAGATTTACCGCCATGACCCGGTCGAAGGCTTCTGTCGTAATCTCGGTAACGACGGCGTCACCGCCGGCGACGCTGATGCCCACGTTATTGTGGAGCACGTCCACCCGTCCCCACTTGGCCGCGCAATCGCTGATGGCCGCTTCTACACTGGCCTCGTCGGTGACGTCGGCCTCTCTTGCCGCGGCCTCGCCGCCCTCGGCACCGATCAATCGCACCGTTTCCTCAGCCGACGCAGGATCTCTGTCGACCGCCAGCACCTTGGCCCCCTCCCTGGCGAAAAGAAGCGCCGTCGCGCGACCGTTTCCAACCGTTGACCCCAGCGTCTGACCGGCCCCCATGATGATGGTAACTTTCCCCTCGAGTCGCATGATTCCCCCAGTCCTCGCTCTTGGCTTCCCGGCAATCATCCGGCCAGATTGGCTCCGCCACAAGTCCTCTGGCCGGATATCGGCAACGAAGCCGCGGAATTCCTTCTATTGCAAGACACATCACATAGATAAACATGGATTCCTGGCGTAGGATCTAACTGTCGGCATATCGAGCGATCGTAACTCCCGCCAATGACCTTACCGGCACGGAATTTTCCGGAAAGAGGACTTCCATAATTGCAAACGCTATACCCTATTCACGCAAGGGATTCACTCAGTGTACGCGATGGCTTGCACGTTACCGGTATAAAGCGCCTGGACGCAGCCTTCGGCACCATAGTTGATCAGGTCCTGTGGTTGCGGCAGCTTGATCGGCACTACAAGGCCGTTCCCCAGTGCCGAAACGCCATGGAATTCGTTCGCCTGGCCCTGGAAGAACTGGACGTCACCCCGGAAGTAGCGCCCGG
>JAACFO010000028.1 GCA_009937425.1 Gammaproteobacteria bacterium | reverse complement strand
GTTCTTCGGATGCCTACGTGCCGGCTCGCGACCCGGGAACCGTCAGCGTCGGCGAGGTGCTCGAAGTGGCCCGGTCGGCGGGCGAGAGCCACCATTTTCGCTACGACAATATCGCTTCCGTGGCCGCCGTGGACGGCATCTGCGGCGATATCGACACAGCGATCGGCACTGCACTGGCGAACCGCACCCTGCGCGACCTGGCGTTGGCCAGTCCCCCGGCGGGCAACGACGGTGCCGTGTCCGCGCAAGCGGCCACCGGACTGGTCAGCGTGGTGCCGGCGCAGCCCCTTGGTGCCGCGACCGACAGCCCGGCCGGGGTTGCCGAAGGCGACGCCACGCCCGCTACCGGGCAGGAGCGTTCCTAGGCCGCCGTGGCCGTGATTCCGGTGATCTGTGACTCGGGACTCGGACCACCAAGGGCCCGAACAACTAGAGTGAAGCCAGGAAACGCGTCACAAGGAGGCGCATCGTGTACAGCTTACCAACCGAGCCCGGCTCCATAGGACATACTCTGGACGCCGGCTTCAAACTCTATATCGTGTCGTTCAAGCGGGTTCTGGCCATGAGCATTCTGGCGGTGCTGTCGGTGGCGGTGCCGGTGGTTGCGGTTGTGCTCGCCCTGGCCACGTTCACCGACGGCAAAGAACCCGGTGCCGCGGCTATCGTATTGATCACCGTAGCCGTTCTGGTCGCCCTGTCTCTCTACCTGTTGTTCTATCTTGCAGCCATGTGCCGCATAGGCGGCATCGCCTATGGACAGGACTTGAGCTTCAGCACTTGTGCGGCGACGGGCTTGCGGCGCCTGTTTCCCGTAATCCTGGCGTCGCTGCTGTATGGTCTTGCCATGTTGGGTGGCTTCATGTTGTTGATAGTTCCCGGCATGATTCTGTGGATAAGCCTGGCCTTCTATGCGCTGTGTATCGTCCTGGAGGGTGACGGAGTACTGGAATCATTGCGCCACAGTCACCGGTTGGTGTGGGGCAACTGGTGGCGCACCGCCGTAATCGGCTCGGTCGTGCTGGTGGTCTACTACCTGTTCTCCCTCGCCATAGAGATACCCTTTCTCGTCCTCGACCAGGTTTTGTTCGATCCCGAGGCCAGTGGCGTTGCTAAGATCGTACAACCCATGCTCTCCGGGCTCGGTAGCATTCTGTCTGCGGTGATAACCTTTCCCCTGATGATTGCCGTCTTCGTGGTCGTATTTCACGATCTCAAGCTACGCAAGGAAGGTCAGGATCTGGAAGCGCGTGTCGAGGCCCTGACTGTTACCGCCTGAACGGATGCGACTCTCCCACCTCGCTCTTGCCGCTGCCCTTGTGTTCGCGGCGTTCGAGGTGAACGCTTCTGTCGTGCGCGACGATCTGCCGCGGGATTTGATTTCATCCTGCCTGGTGGAGCTTCGCGCGCTTGCGCGCGATGGCGATTCGGGTTCACCCAGGTTCGATCTCAACGAGCATTGCCCGGAATTGGCGAAGCGGATCGGCTTGTCCGCGGCGTTGGCAGCTATGGGACCCGTAGAAGTAGACGCCGCGAGTATCGAGGGATTGCGAGATCTGCAGTCTTTCGCCGACGGTTTCCATCGCCAACCCTCGCCACCGGAGAATTTCTCGCCGGATTTCGTCGGGCTCGATGGTCTGCTCGCCGATGTGCTCATCGAGGAATCCATTGACGATGACCTGTGGCAGGAATTTCTCCGGTGGCTGGAGCAGTTTGCCGGGGATGGTGAGTCCGCGGAGTTAAAACGGTTCTTGAATTGGCTGGAAGAACTCGACCCGCCGCCGTGGCTTGCAGACGTCATATTGAAGGGCTCGGTCGTATTGATTCTCCTGCTGGCATTGATGGTCATCGGCAACGAGCTGCGTCTGGCCGGCGTCATGCAACGGATTCGCCGCCCGCGCAGGCTGCATGAGCCCACCGGCACTGAGGAAACGGCGCCAAAGCCCGTGGCTAAGTCCCTGGATGCGCTGGCGCATCTGCCGCCCAGGCAGTTGGCCGCGGCAATTCTTGAAATCGTTACCGGCACGCTCGCTGAACGTGGTTGGGTTTCTGCCAGTTCCAGTCTCACCAACGGCGAATTGGTCAGGCAGATCAATCAACGACAAACCGGCCTCAGTGCTTCTTTCACCAGCCTCGTCAATGGAACGGAAAAAGTCATCTATGGTGATCGGCTGCCAGACGATGCATCCCAGCAAAAACTTCTCGCAACCGCCCGGAAACTGGTCGCCCGTGCCCGCGGCGCGTCGACGGTGGCATCGGGAGGCAGCGGATGAAGGACCGACTGCTTGGCATCGCCGGCGGACTGCTGGCTTTCGCGCTGGTAGTGATCCTGCTGGTGCCCGTGCCGCGAGACGATGCCGGACAGCTCTCCCGGCCGCTGAGCACCGACAGGGGCCGGGCGGGCTTGCAGGGCCTGCAACGCTGGCTCGAGCAGGGCGGCGCACAAACCCATGTGCTCGGGCGCCGCTATTCGGCACTGGCCGCGAGTTTTGATCTGAGCCCGGTGGGCAATCTGCTCATTGTTTCGTTGCCACAGCACACGCCGTCCAGATCCGACGAACGCGAGGCCTTGCATACCTGGCTCAGCCAGGGCAACAGTGCCCTGGTACTGACTGCCGCGGGTGACGCGCCTCGTTGGGTGACGGCTTCCCGTGGCGCCAGCACCCATGATTTTCTGGAATCCTTCGGCTTCGAGTTCGACATGCAACAACAGGCCGTTGCTGGCAGGGCCGATACGGAAGAGAACGGCAAGCAGGAAGACGCCGGTATCTGGCCGCCACGAACGGACCTGGAGGCATGGCTCGCCGGCGAGCCCGTCGAACTGCCGCCCCGCTTTCACCATCCGCTTACCCGGGAAGTGGAAGCCGTGTCGGCGCGCTCCACGGGACGGCTGGACCGCGGTTGGGATCTCTCGAGCGTAGATGGCGGCCGCGTGTTGTTGCCGTTGCTCGGCGAGGCCGAAAATGGCGCTGCTTTCTGGGAAGCGCGGGTCGGCCGCGGGCGTATGTGGGTGAGCCGATACTCGGACTTGTTCGCTAATGTTGGTCTCGGCGAAGCAGATAATGCGCGCTTCATGGCGAACCTGGTTGGTGTGGCGCTGGGGGCGAACGGGCGGGTAATTTTCGACGACATGCACCAGGGCGCCACGGATCTCTACGACGCAAAGGCCTTCTTCAGCGATCCACGCTTCGTCAATACGATGATTTTCATGGTTGGGTTCTGGCTTCTTTATCTGATCGGCCGCAGCCGCCGGTTGGCCCCGGCCCGAGAAGCGGCGTCCCGTTACTATGCGGCGGATCTCGCCCGCGCGATGGCGGGATTTTTCGTGCGTCGCCTGAGTGCCGTGACGGTGCAACGGCACCTCTTCATCTTCTTCTTCAACGATATCCGCAGCCGTTACGGTTTGCCCGCCAACGGGCAGCCCGTATGGTCTATGTTGTCAGGGATGTCACGGGTTTCGGCGGTCGATATCAACGGATTGCGCATGCACTACGACAGCGCGGCAGCAGCCAGAAAACCTGATTTGGTCGCGCTCGCGCGGCTCATGCAGCGCACGAGGGAAAGTCTCCTATGAGTTCGAACGCGCGGAATCTCGAGCAGGAACTCCAGGCACGTTTGGGCCACGCGGTGTTCGGTGTCGAGCAGGTCGTACACGGTCTTTGTCTAGCGCTGGTAGCGGGTGGACATGTGCTTCTGGAAGGTGTGCCGGGTCTTGGAAAGACTTTGCTGGCGCGCACGTTGGCCGCCCATAAAGGTGGTAAGTTCAAACGCATCCAGTGCACGTCGGATTTAATGCCCGCCGATATTACCGGTGTGCACGTGTTCAATTCCGACAACAGAAGCTTCGAATTCATTCCCGGGCCGCTGTTCGCGGATGTGGTTCTGGTGGACGAAATTAATCGCACTGGTCCGAAAACCCAATCTGCTCTGCTGGAAGCGATGGAGGAGGGCACGGTAACCATTGACCGTGAGACCTATCCGCTTCCGGACAATCATTTCGTCGTCGCATCGCAAAATCCCCACGAGTTCGAGGGCACATACCCATTGCCCGAATCACAACTTGACCGATTTCTGTTGAGACTCGACATGGATTATCCGTCCAGGGACATGGAGCAGCGGGTGCTCAAATCCTACGATCATAGCGCCGGCCAACGGCGCACTACGCCGCAGGTGGAATCTCCCATCGACAGCGGACTCGTCGACGCGGCCAGGGGCGAAGCCGACGGTGTGCATGTTTCGGATAGTGTTTACGATTACGTCAGTGCGCTGGCGACGGCGAGCCGCAACCATCCCCATGTCAGTCTTGGTTTGTCCACCCGCGGCGCGCTTGCGGTGATGCGTTGCGCCCGTGTCGAGGCCGTGTTGCGCGCCGCCGAGTTCGTGACACCCGATGATATCAAGATCGTTACCAAGTCGGTTGTTACCCACCGATTGATACTGTCGCCGGATGCAAGTCTGGAGGGCGTGGTCGGCGACGACGTCGTCGACGCCATTCTCGCTCAGGTGCCGGTACCCAGGGACTGACTCCGGAAGCGGGGTTTGCACATGCTGCTGGCTGCACGCTGTTACGCATTTGCCGCACTGGTTTGCGCCCTGGCGATCATCGGTCAGTGGTCGCCGGCCATCGGCGCAGATCTCTGGCGCATGCCTGCTGCGGCACTGTTGCTGGCGCTCATCACAGAGGGCTTCGTCAATCACCGTCTGGGTTTGCAGATCGAGCGGTGCCTGCCGGCGCGGGGATTTCTCGGCCAACCGCTGACGAGCGCTCTGGTGGTGCACAATCCGGCGCCTTACACCTGCCAAATGGACACCCTGGATGAGGTCCCTGCATCGCTGAGAGCAGACTACCAGCCGCTGCGCTGGCGGATCCCAGCCGGCAATTCGTCGACCCAGGGCGTTTCGCTGGTACCCCAGGAGTTGGGGGAGCTCGAATGGGATAGCCTGCGCGCCCGCAAGCTCGGTGCCTTCGGACTCGCCTGGTGGCACAGCAGGTTGCGGCTGCCGGCGACGCTGCCGGTGGTGCCGGATCATCTGCATGCGGAAGATCATCGTGCGGGCAGCGAGGATCAGGGCCGTTATGTGCGAGCAACCAGCGGCGGCGGCACCGAGCTCATGGGATTTCGTAACTACCAGCGCGGCGATCCCTTGAGAAGCATCGACTGGAAAGCCACCGCGCGGCGCGCCACGCCCATCGTGCGCCTATGTGCCAACGAGGAGCACGTCGAGCTGGTGCTGGCGGTGGACGCAGGTCGCACCAGCGGCATTCAGTCGGGTTCCCTGACCCGCCTCGGGCACTACGCCAATGTCGCCGCGCGCCTGGCGGAGAAATCCCTGGCCAACGGCGATCACGTGGGGCTCATCGTGTTTGCGGAGGCGCCGATTTACGTTGCCGCCGGGTTACGGGGCGCCAGCGGACTGCAGCGTATTCGCGCTGCCCTGGCAGGTATGACCACCCAAGCCCGCGAGTCCAACCCCCTGGCCGCGGCGCTGCATATTCGCCGTATAGTGAGCCAACGCAGCCTCGTGGTGATGTTCACCGACATGGACGAGGGCGAGATTGCCGGCCAGCTGCGACGCGCCACGAGCTTTCTCAGCCCCAAGCACTTACCGGTAGTGGCGAGTCTCATGGATGAAGACGTCATGGAGATGCGCTGGCAGCCGGCGAAGCGCTGGATCGACCCTTACACTATGCTCGCCGCGCTGGAAATCACCAAGGGCGCACGGCGTACGGCCCTGCATCTGGAGCGCTCAGGCGCGCACGTGGTATTGGCACGTCCGGCCGAACTCGATAAGCGGGTGCTCAGTGCTTATGAGAGCCTGAGATCACGGCGGCGGGTATAGGCACTGTCCCCATATAAAATCCGGTTCCGTGCCCAGATTCGGCCGCTCAACACCGTCCAGAGAAGAATTCCGTAGCCCAGGCCGATAACGACGCGTACCGCGAGCGGGTAGCTGTCATCCGGTGAGATGTAGCCTTCGATGATGCCGGCGCCAACAAGAAACACGACTACCACCGGCAGCAGCGTTGCGGCGTGTTTGACTGCATCGCGAAATGCCATCGTGCGGGTTTTCAGTCCAGGGTGCACCAGCGCGTTTCCCAGTTGGATGCCTGCGGCGCCCGCCAGACAAATGACGCTGAGCTCGACAACTCCGTGGGCGATAACGAAGTTGAACAGGCGTCCCGCAAGGTCGTACTTGGCCGTAAAGGCGAATATCCCGCCGAGCATGAACCCGTTCAGGGCGAGGATGTAAATCGTCCCGAGGCCGTAAAGTGCCCCCAGGGCGAAGGCGAACAATGAAACCATGATGTTGTTCGCCATGATCTGAACGGACAAAACTGAAGATGGAACAATATTCAAAATGCCATCGGTCCAGAGTTCGCCGCGTTGCACCTCTTCGATCATTTTTTCGGATGCGAATAGAGATGCCAACTCGGGATTAAAGCTAACCAGCAGCCAACCAAGCAGACCAGTTCCGAGAAATATGCTCACTGTTATCCAAATCGTGGCGCGCATGTCGTGGAATACGCGAGGCACGTCATCTCTAAACAACTCGATGAGCTGTGCTTTCAACTGAGTGGGACGCCGGAATACTGATTCGTGGGCTTTGAGGAATAAGTTCTCCAGTTCACGGCAGAGATTGCTCCCCGGCATCAGCGCTCGTGCCAGGGAAAGGTCGCGTCCCAGGGATCGAAAGCGATCGATGAGCTCGACAACCTCGGCGTAGGATTCGCCGGCGCGGTCCCGTTGCTGGGTCAGGAGTTCGCCGAGGCGTTGCCAATCGGACACCCGTCGGCGTAGCCAATGGACGAGAGTTTGCTGCTCTCGAGGAGCCTCAAGTACGCGAGGCACGGGAGAGTCTCAGCAACCGCTTATGCATTTCCCGATCGAATGCCCGTTTCGATACGTTGCCGGGAAGCGTCTCTCCCTGGCTGCTGATCAATTTGGCGGCGATCTGCGATCGCTTATCGGGTGCGAGGGTCTTCCAGCGATCGAGCAAATCCTGCACGACTTCCATGGTGGACAGATCGAGTGTGTCGTCGCCAGGTGCAGCGAATCGTTCAAAGGCGTTGCTGGCCGATTTCTTCTCGTATGTAAGTAGGGTACCGGCCGCCATGTCGCCGATGCGAACCTGTCGCGCGCTCAGCAGCACGAAGGCCAAGCCAAGCACGTAAAAGACGGGTAGCGAATCGATGAGACGGAAGATATTCCGGATGAGCAGAGCCGACATATCCGGCGTTTGCCCTTCCACCGTGACTATCCGAATGCCCGCCGCGCGTTTTCCGGGCGTGCGACCTTTGAGAACGACCTCCAGAACCGGGTGGTAGAGAAAATAGAGCAGGGCCGGCGGCAGAACGACGACATAGAAGACGAAGCCGCCGACGTTGTCGGCAATTTCGTCCCACAAGCCCTGCCCTTCCATCATACCTAACAGGACGGCCGTCCCGATGAACCAGGCAAGCGCCAGTATGAGGCGAATATGCCAGTCAATGAGAAAGGCGTAACTGCGGCTGCCCGTGCCGGCAATGGGTAAATTCACCTCCGTGGCATCGGTGGAGGTGAGTTGCAGTTCGTCCTGGATGGTCGCCATGAGATTCGCGGTCAGAGGATAACTAAAGCTAGCGCCGGAGGGTGCGCCGGTCAATCGCAGTGCCGTCGCAGCGCCACCCACTTCGCATCCATTTAGTGACCCAGTCCACAGAATCCGGCGGCGCAGCAGTGGCAATATACTCTGAAGTCATGGCTTTACCCGACGCCCCTTGGGCAGTCCGGGGCGCCATGTCCGGCGCATGGCATGCTGTGCGGCGAATCGGGGTTTGAAGGACGCGCCCCTATAAGAATAAGAGAGAGACACGGCCAGACGTTGACCACGTCTACCCAGGAGTATGCCGTGAGAAAACGGAGCTACGAAAGCGTGGTCTTACTCCACGCAGAGGAGGCGGAGCAAGCAATTGCCATCATGCGCGAGCAAGGCAAATCGGCTTCGCTCGACTATCTGATGGCATGCTACGAGCCCGACGAGAGCACTCTCGTCGATCACCGCATGCCCCCTTGGAACGCCGGCGACAGTCTGTTCGAGAACGATGAGTTCGTGCTCTATTATAATCTGAGCTCGCCTTACATCGGACTGGTACGCAAGTTGTCGAGCTTCAGCGCCGCCTGATAAGGGGTCAGTATCCCTGGGCCCGCGCGCCGACGCGCCGCGGATCCGCTGCGCCGAAAAACCCCTGATCGAAGCGCATTACCGTTTGCGTGCTGCCCATGACATTACCGATTTGGATGTTGTGTCCCATGGTGCTCAGCAGGTCGAGGGTGTCGCCGCTGATGCCTGCCTCTACGCGCAATTTGTCGGGCAGCCACTGATGGTGAATACGCGATGCGGCCGTGGCCGCCGAGATATTCATTTCGTGATCTACCACGTTCATGATGAGTTGCAGTGTGGTGGTTATGATGCGGCTGCCCCCGGGACTGCCTGTGGCGAAGGAGGCTTTGCCATCTCGGAATACGATGGTTGGTGTCATGGAACTCAGAGGGCGTTTGTGCGCTTCGATGGCGTTCGCTTCGCCGCCAACGAGCCCGAAGGCATTCGGCACACCCGGCTTCGCTGAGAAGTCATCCATCTCGTTGTTGAGGAGGATCCCCGTGCCGGCGGCGACAATCCCGGTGCCGAAGCTGAAGTTGAGGGTGTAGGTATTCGATACTACGTTGCCGGCACTGTCCATGATGGAATAGTGAGTGGTCTCGTTACTTTCATGAGGTAATGGGTCGCCCGGCTTTATGCTCTTGCTCGGCGTCGCGTAGCGCAGGGAGATCTTTTCGCGCAGTTTGGCGGCATAGGCTTTGGAAGTAAGGCCCGCCACCGGAACCTTCCAGAAATCCGGGTCGCCCAGGTAATGACTGCGGTCCGCGTAGGCGAGTTTCATCGCCTCGGTCATCAAGTGAATGGTATCGGCGGTATTGTGGCCGAGAAACGCGATTGGATAGTCTTCGAGGATATTCAGCAGCTGAATCAAGTGCACACCGCCGGAGCTCGGCGGAGGCATGGAGTAAATATCATAACCACGATAGCTGCCATGCACCGGCGCGCGCTCCACGGCAGTATAGTTTTTCAGATCGTCCATGGTGATCAAGCCGCCGTTGGCGGACATACTGGCGGCGATCTTTCTGGCGATCTCCCCACGATAAAATGCATCGGGTCCCTGCTCAGCGATCTGCGTAAGACTTTCGGCCAGATCGGCCTGCACGAGCTGCTCACCGGCGGCCAATGCAGTGCCGTCGCTGTGTAGAAAAATCCGTGCCGTCGCCGGGTGCTTTGACAATCGCTTCTGGCGCCGATGCAGCGCACCCGCCGTCTGCGATGTGACGGTGATGCCGTTGCGTGCCAGAAAAATAGCCGGCGCCATGACCTCGGCGAGACTCATGGTGCCGTACTTCTCCAGAGCCAACGCCATACCCGCCACAGTGCCAGGCACGCCCACGGACAGATAACTGAAACGCGCACGCTGTTTGTCGACGTTGCCCTGGGAATCCAGGTACATTTTTCCGGTGGCCCCCGCCGGCGCCATCTCACGGTAGTCGATGGCGACGGTTTTCCCGGAAGCGGCGATGTGCACCATCATGAATCCACCGCCACCGATATTCCCGGCCCGCGGTAGTGTGACCGCCAGCGCGAATCCCACCGCAACCGCCGCGTCCACGGCGTTGCCGCCCTTCTTGAGAATGTCGACGCCGATGCCGGTCGCCGTGACCTCCTGGGTGGAGACCATGCCGTGGCGTGCGAATACCGGATGGAAGATGTCGCGCCCGGAGATTATCGGGGTGTCTTTGGCGACAACGGCATCGGTACCGATTAGCAGCAGCGCAACGACGAGTCCGGCAAGCCACGATCCGCATTCGCGCGTCCATGCTTTAACGGTGATTCGAATCATTGTGTCAACCCAATAGCCAGCGTAAGACCGGCGAGGTTAGCGTAGAGGTGAATGGATGTCATCGAGATTCGTATTGTGGTGGTGGAATGTCCGACTTGTATGCCATCTGTAAGGCGGCGCGATTCTCAGGTTGTTATGCTTCCGATGCTAACATTCCGATATCATGCTTAAGCGTATTGCAAGAAATCGAAGAACGCCGAGCCATTGTGGCCGGTGGTACATCGGGAGTCGTACTGGGAGGAAGAAATCATGACTGGTAAATTACGCATATTGTTGGTCTTGGTGATGACATTCGTTCTCGGCGCTTGTGCCCCGTTTATGGTTCCACTGGATGAAATCGATGGCGAGCACATGGTCAACCAGCAACTTACCAAGGAGCAGGTCAAGGAAGCGATTATGGAAGGCGCGGCGAATGCCGGTTGGCGCGCGAAAGATCTTGGGGACGACACGATACTCGCATCTTTTCTCTTTAAAACGCATACCGTCAATGTGGAAATCAGCTACACGAGTAGTGATTACCTCACTCAGTATAAAAGCAGTAATGAAATGAAAATGTTTTGCCTGGAGCAGGACAAGAAGAGTCACAGGAACATGGTGGTAAGCGGCCGAACGGATTGTCCGGGAAACCAACCTCCCAAATACATTCATAAGGCCTATAAACAATGGGTGACTTCCCTGGACAGGTCGATTCAGAGTTCGCTCTCGTCTATGTAGAGAGTTCCAACAGAGATAAGGAATGAGCACCACCATGCCTTTCGGTGAATGGGCCTCTCCCATCACCACGAAATTGTTGATTGCGGACAGCGTGCGCCTCGGGGGCATCGCCCTCGACGGCGACTGTGCTTATTGGTTGGAAGGCCGGCCCTCGGAAGGTGGGCGCAACGCACTGGTTTGTCGGGATGGCGCGGGTCTTACCAGGGATGTACTGCCCGCGCCCTTCAACGTTCGTACCCGGGCCCATGAATACGGGGGTGGCGCATTTCTGGTCAGCGACGGTCGCATCTGGTTCTCGAATTATGAGGATCAACGTCTGTACCAGTGTCGCGACGCGACACCGCCGCGGCCATTGACCGGGATCGGGCCCTGGCGCTACGCCGACATGATTCTGGATCCGCATCGGGGGCGACTCATTTGCGTGCGCGAAGACCATGGCGGGAATGGAAGCGAAGCGATCAACACGCTGGTGGCCGTCGGGCTTCACGATGGTGCCGTGCAGGTGCTTGCCGAAGGGCACGATTTTTACGCCAGTCCCTGCTTGAGTGGTGACGGCAGGCGGATTGCATGGATTACCTGGGATCATCCCGACATGCCCTGGGACTCGGCCCGTTTGTGGCTGGCTGAAGTCAGCGATGATGGCACCCTGGCGGTGCCGGAACGGATCGCAGGAGGCAACGGCGAGTCGGTGTTTCAACCGGCCTTCAGAGAAGACGGCGTTTTGTTTTTCGTCTCAGATCCCGACGGCTGGTGGAATCTGCACTGCCGGGATGATGATGTCCGCTGCGTATTGCCCATGCAGGCGGAGTTTGGCAGGCCTCAATGGCAGTTCGGCATGTCCACCTACGGCTTCGACAGCAGGCAGGGAATAATTTGTTGTTATTCCCTGGATGGCTTCTGGCACCTGGCGCAGCTGAGTGTTGAAGACGGCAAATTAGAACCCATCGACACCGAATTCACGGACATCCAGGCTATCGCCGTGGCAGGCAATCGGGCGCTGGTCATCGGCGGCGGCGCCACGCGCACGGCGGTGGTCGCCATGGTAGATACGACAAATGGCGCCACCAGTGTGTTGCGCGAATCCGCACCAAGAGCCTTCCATGAGGATTTCGTCTCGTTGCCGGAGGCGATCGATTTTGCCACCGGCGATGGCGAGCATGCTCACGCCTTCTACTATCCACCTTGCAATCCGGACTACTGCGGACCCGAGGACGAGCGCCCACCGCTTATCGTCATCGGTCACGGTGGGCCCACTGGTGCCACCTCGGCGACCCTGAATTTGTCGCTCCAGTACTGGACCAGCCGCGGTTTTGCGGTGCTCGATGTGAACTATCGGGGCAGCACGGGTTTTGGTCGCGGCTATCGCGAACTACTCGTGGGACGTTGGGGGATTGCGGATGTGGAAGATTGCATCAAGGGCGCGCGCCACCTGGCGGATACGGGGCGCGTGGACGGCGCGCGGCTCGTCATTCGCGGCAGCAGTGCCGGCGGCTACACGACGCTTGCGGCCCTCACCTTCCACGACGATTTCGCCGCCGGTGCCAGCTACTACGGCATCAGTGATCTGGAGACTCTTGCCCAGGATACGCACAAGTTCGAATCCCGCTATCTGGATCGTTTGATCGGCGCCTATCCGGCGCAACGCGACCGCTATGTGGCACGTTCGCCGATCCATGCGGTGGATCGGTTGTCCTGCCCGGTCATTTTCTTCCAGGGGCTGGATGACGCGGTAGTACCGCCGTCCCAGGCCGAGCGCATGGTCGAAGCTCTGCGTAGTAAGGGCTTACCGGTGGCCTACCTGGCGTTCGAGGGTGAGCAACATGGATTTCGCAAGGCCGAAACCATCGAGCGCACCTTGCAGGCGGAATTGCTTTTTTACGCCCGCGTATTCGATTTCACACCGGCGGGCGAGCTGCCGGAGATCCCGATGGATGTCGCGCGAAACGAGAGGTGAGTTCGCCCAAATAGCGTAAGCCTTCGACGGTGCGGTTAATGGCACGATGCGTGCACCGTCGTCCGCCGGCGGGTGGTGCACGCCCAAGGCATCCGACTGGCCATCGGAGATCAACTGGCGCCGTCTGGTCCCGTGTAGAACGCAGGCCAGCGCCGCTTCACCTCGGGGCTGTCGGTGGCGTGGGCGTGACAGGTATTGATGAACAGGGGCCGCTTGGGCGGCGCGTCCGGATCTGCTTCTTCCTTTCTGCGTTTGGCCACCAGGGTTTGATATGCCGCCGTCGCAAGCGGCCTCAGAAGCTCAACCAGGTGAGTGCACCCCCGGACCCCGCCCAGGAGCTTGTGGACCTCACGGTGAAATCCCGCCCCGATGCGTAGCCCCTTCAGGAGCGAAAATCGCCAGGTGATGTCGGGGCACATGGCGTAGGGCGCGTGGTCCGTGACAGCTTCGCACTCCTGGATCTCCAGATTGTCGTCGATGCTCAAGCGCAGCCACATTTCGTGTACCGGCTCACCGGCATTAATGACACCCCGGTGATCGTTATCGAATCCGTAGGTTTTGACGTCCACCAGATGTCCCTCGATATCCCACAGGCCGTCGTCACGTTGGTAACCGTAACAAGTGACCGTGCGGGTATGCAGGTGCTTTCTGGAAGCGGGCGGGGAAAGGGGCATGGTCGGTTCCGTTAAGGGAAATCAGGCGGCGGACGATATAGTGGGGTATTGATTAGCGTCAAGTGGCGCCAATTGTAATGTCTTGTGGACTGCATTATGATGCACCGCACAATTTCAGTATGAGGCCCCAGCCGGGGGTATTCACAGCATGCTGCAACGCGTCACCCCCTTGTTTGAATCCATGAATAGTGACGAACTCGTGGAGACCTCGCGAAAGCTGACCGAGCTGGGGTTGAAGCTGTTCTCCAAGAGCATGGATCCCAATAATGGGCCCACCGGCTCCAAGCTGGACGACCCCCTGGGTTTAGCTAAGGCCAGCCTCGAGCTGTCCCGGGCCGCCTGGGCAAATCCCGGGCGAATCGCCGCGGCTCAGCTGACCCTGTGGTGGGATTACGCGAATCTCGCGCAGCGCACCGCGCTGCGTCTCATGGGCGGGCAAGCGGATTCGGTCATCGAGCCCGAAGCTGGCGACCGGCGATTCCGGCACGTTGGCTGGGACGACCATCTGGCGTTCGACGTCATCAAGCAAGCTTACCTGCTGACCTCCCGAGCCTGGGTGGATCTGGTCAAGGATTTCGACGAGCTCGACGAGCGCACCCAGCGCAAGCTCGCGTTCACTATCAGCCAGGCGGCTGACGCTCTTTCGCCGAGTAACTTTGCGTTCACCAATCCCGAGGTGTTGCAGGCGATTGCCGAGTCCGGCGGCAAGAATCTCATGGACGGCATGCAAAACCTGATGTCGGATCTTGCCGACAGCGACGGTCAGCTGGACATCAAGACCGCCGATCTCGAGGCTTACGAAGTCGGAGAACACCTAGCCGTCACACCCGGCAAGGTCATCTTCCAGAACGACCTCATGCAGCTGATTCAGTATGCGCCGAGCACCGAGCAGGTGTATCGCACGCCGCTGCTGGTCATGCCGCCGTGGATGAACAAGTTCTACATCATGGATTTGCGCCCGGGTAACTCCATGATGGAGTGGCTGGTGGATCAGGGCCATACGGTGTTCATGGTGTCCTGGGTCAATCCCGATGAGCGGCTCGCGAATAAGGGCTTCGAGGATTACATGCTGGAAGGCCCCATAGCTGCCTTGGACGCCATCCAGGAGGCCACCGGCGAGCGCCAGGTCAATGTCGCCGGGTACTGCCTCGGCGGAATTCTCCTGTCCGCCGTCGCCGCCTGGCTCAAGGCCAAGGGCGACGACCGCATCAAGAGTGCCAGTTACCTCACCACCATGGTGGACTTCTGCGATACCGGCGAGGTCAGTTTGTTCATCGACGAGGACGGCATCGACAGCCTGGAAGAGCACATCAACGAGCGTGGATTCCTGGATGGAAAGCTGGTGGACGTCACCTTCCGCACCCTGCGCGCCAACGATCTCATCTGGTCGTTCTTTATCAACAGCTATTTGCTGGGTAAGAGTCCCAAGCCCTTCGACATTCTTTACTGGAACGCCGACTCCACCAACATGACGGCCGCAACCCACACGTTCTTTATGCGCAATATGTATCTGGAGAACCGGTTGCGCGAGCCCGGCGGCATCACCCTCGCCGGCGTCCCCATCGATGTTACCCGCGTGGATACGCCCGCCTACGTGCTCTCCACCAAGGAAGATCACATCGCGCCGTGGAAGACCGGCTATGCGTCGGCGAAATTATTCGCGGGACCCACGACCTTCTTGCTCGGCGCATCCGGTCACATCGCCGGCGTCGTCAATCCGCCGGAGAAGCAGAAATACAGTTACTGGACCAACGACGCTTTCCCCGCCGACCCGGACACCTGGCTCGATAGTGCTACGGAGCATGCCGGTTCCTGGTGGCCTCATTGGATGGAATGGTTAAAACCCTACGCCGGCGAACTGGTGCCCGCCCGCACCCCCGGCGACGGCAACCTGACCCCCATCGAAGACGCCCCGGGCTCCTACGTAAAAGTCAGACTCTAACGCTCTTCCCCCCCTCTCCCCCTCCGGGGGAGAGGGCCGGGGTGAGGGGAAAAATCACCGATCACCTAAGACCGAGCCCCCGAGTCATCCGCCACATCCCCATCCAGATGCGCGCCGCAGGCGAATACCGACACCTGCCAGGGAGCCTTATGGTCGATTACCGTCAGTGCAGTATTCGGCCAACGCGCAACCTTCGCATTAATGCCTTCTCCCAGGCTCAGGTGATTCTCCGCCAGTGACCGGCACACCAGCGCGTGGCTGACCACCGCCAAATCCCCTTCGGTATTTGCCGCCCGCTCGCGTACCTCTTCCCAGGCTACCGTTACCCGCTCATGAAACATGGACCAGCTCTCTCCACCATTAGGGTGAAAATCTGGTGCGTACAGCTCCACCGGGAGATCCGCGTGGGCGACCCCGCGAGCATCTCCGAAGTTCCGCTCGCGCAAACTTTCCTGAATGACGATGGGCAATCCCGCGACCCTCGATATTGCCTCCGCGGTCATATGCGCCCGCTTGTAGTCGCTGGAGACAATCGCCGTGATAGGAAAATCCGCCAGGCGCTCGGCGAGCCTCCTGGCCTGGCCCATGCCACGTTCGTTCAACGGCGTTTCTGGATGCTGCACAATACGCGCCGCGTTGAGCGCGGTCTCGCCGTGGCGAATCAACAATATGGACATAATGAATCAGAGCGTGGTTGTTTGAATACCTTTTAGCAGAGCGACGGCTGTTAGGGCAAAATCCATTCATTGCCATCCGGGGAGAAATGCAATGAGCAGTGTTAATGACGACTTTCTCGTGCTGCACGAATTCGTCAAGGGCGCGAAGGACAAGCTGTCCCGGGAAGTCTGGGACTATTTGATTGGCGGCGCCGAGGCCGAGGTCACGCTCAAGCGCAATCGCCAGGCCATTGACAGTATTGCGTTCCGCCCCAGGGTGCTTCGCGATGTCTCCCAGGTGGACTGCTCGACGACCCTGCTGGGCCAAAAGCTTCGAATACCGGTGTTTCTCGCACCCATCGGCTCACTTCAGGACCTGCAACCCGGCGGTGGCGCCACCGCCGCCAGAGGCGCCAACCGATTCGGCACCGCCTGCATGTTGAGCTCGCGCACCGAACCGGGCCTCGAGGCGGTGGCGGAGACCAGTGGCGGTCCGAACATCTATCAGCTCTACGTGCGCGGTGATCGCGCCTGGGTAGACGATCACATCAGCCGCGCCAGGCAAACCGGCTACTTCGCCCTCGCCCTGACCGTGGACCTGGACTACTACGGCCGCCGCGAACGCGACCTGGCTAAACGCCACGTCACCACTGCGCGTCAGACCGTCACCGGGGACGACTATCAAATGGCGTTCTGCTGGGACGACGTCAAACGCCTCAAAGATACCCACGACATCCCGATGATCCTCAAGGGTATCGCCACCGCCGAGGATGCAGCTATTGCATGTGAGCACGGTGTCGAAGGCATCTACGTTTCCAATCACGGTGGTCGCCAACTGGATCACGGTCGCGGCGCCATCGAAGTACTCCCCGAAGTGGTGGCGGAAGTAAGGGGTCGGGCTGCAGTGATGGTCGATGGTGGATTTCTGCGCGGCACGGACATCGTCAAAGCCATGATTCTCGGTGCCGACGCGGTGGGGATCGGACGCATGTACGGTTACGGCATCGCCGCCGCCGGGGAGGAGGGTGTCGTGCGTGTATTAGAGCTTCTCGAGAACGAGATCAGAACCTGTCTCGGATTATTGGGCGCCAGCGCGTTCAGCGACCTGGACGCGACCTATCTGCACATGGCGTCGCCCGTCGTGGCGCCCCATGTGGTGAGCGCGTTTCCGTTGCTGGAAGAAGGCTACTGACTTCTGTCCCGATACCCCCTCTCGCCGACGCATCGGTCAGTGTAAACTCCGGGCTGTGTGAGGTCCTCCGAGGGGGCGGTAGTGAGCACTGACAGCGACTCCGGCAAACCCCGCATCCTGGTCGTCGACGACGACTCGGACGTGCGATTCATGCTGCACCGCTATCTGGGCCGCCACGGTTATGACGTGGAGGTGGCGGAGGACGGCGCGCGCTTGCGCGCGCTTATCGGTGAGCAGGACTTCGATCTGGTGGTCCTGGATCTCAACATGCCCGGCGAGGACGGCATCAGCCTGGCGCGGTTCCTGCGCGACAATCACCCTGTAGGGATCATCATGCTGACGGCCGCCGCCGAGGTAGTGGACCGCATTGTCGGGCTTGAAGTGGGGGCGGACGACTACATCACCAAACCCTTCGAGCCCCGGGAGCTGTTGGCGCGAATCAAAAGCGTGTTGAGGCGCCTGGAGAGTGCTTCACCGACTGCTCCGCCCGGGCCCGCCGATGGGCGTATGCCCTTCGGCGCCTGTAGCCTGGATTTGGATGCGCGCCGCTTGTTCGACCAGGACGGCGAGGAAGTCAGCATCACCAGCATGGAGTACGACCTCCTCAAAGCCTTCGCCGATCACCCGAATAAAGTGCTGAGCAGGGACCAACTGCTCAACCTGGCCCACAATCGCGACTGGGAACCCTTCGATCGGAGTATCGACATCCGCATCACGCGATTGCGGCGAAAAATCGAACCGGACCCGGCCAAACCGCAGATAATCAAGACCGTGCGGGGAGCCGGCTACATCTACGTGGTCGGTGAGGATTGAAACCCGAGCCCCGGATCCCGGGGACAAACCTGTCCCCGGGATCCGCCGGTTCACGCTGCGTTTGCGAGACGCTTTACATCGGTCGCTGGGTCGAAGGGCGCTATGCGTATGGTCCGGTGGGCAAACAGGCGTATCTGCCGGGTGGGTTCGGCGTTCCACCCTTGCCGGTCACTTCCTGATACCCGGTACTCCCAGGTGCGCAAATAGCCGGTGCGGTCCAGGTACGCCAACACATCGCCCGCCGAGGCCTTCGGTGCCGCGCCCATGAGTGACAGCTGCGTGGTACACAACCCGATAATGCACTCGGCGTCACAGCCAAGGACCCGATACAGGCGTGTGCCGGCGGGGGTAACCGACACAGTGGCGCCGCGGCGCCATGACGACCAGCGATCGGCTGATGTCTCCCGTGCATTTTTCTCAGTCATTCTCAGGCACTCCTCGTTCGACTCGGGGAAATCAGTCAGGGTATCCGAGTCCTGTCACGGGATTCTGCCCCCGTCGGGTTTCCGGTAGATGTCGGCAACGCGGATTTTTGTTTCAATCGTTTCCGGGTGCGGGTGGCAATAGGGCCCGGCCGGCAGCCAGGAGAGCTCAATGCAAGCGGATTGGTACTTCGATTTCGTCTCGCCCTATGCCTACCTGCAGCTGATGGCGTTCAAGCGGCTGCCGGACTCCCTGGAAATCCGCTACCGTCCGGTGCTGTTCGCGGGACTTCTCAAACACTGGGGTCAGCTGGGTCCCGCCGAGATCCCGGCCAAGCGCCTTCAGACCTATCGCGAGTGCCAGTGGCGGGCGGACCGCGCCGGCGTCCCCTTCAAGTTACCCGGCGTGCACCCCTTCAACCCGCTGCGAGCGCTGCGCCTGTGTATCGCACTGGGCACCGAGCCTGCGGTGGTCGGCGCCATATTCGAGTTCATTTTTGCGGAAGGCCGCGACATTCAGTCCGATACCGATTGGCAGGAGCTTGCCGCGCGTCTGGAAGTCGACGACCCCGACGCCCTGGTGTCCCGGCCCGACGTCAAAAGCACGCTGCGGGAAAACACCCGGGACGCTGCAGGGCGCGGCGTGTACGGCGTGCCCACCTTCGCGGTGAGAGACGAGCTTTTCTGGGGGTCGGATACGACGGATATGCTGTTGGATTATCTCGCCGATCCGAAGCTTTTTTCCCGCGGCGAGATGGCCCGCATCAGCAGTATGCCCATGGGGGTGGAGCGCAGCTGAGACGCCGGGATTATTTACCGCGCCAATTCGGTTCGCGTTTACCGAGGAATGCGGAGATGCCTTCCTGTGCATCCTCCGCCATCATGTTCCCGGCCATCACGTCGCCGGCGTAGTCGTAGGCCTCCGCGAGGCCCAGTTCCAGCTGGCGGTAAAACATTTTCTTGCCGGTTTTAATAGCAACGGCGGGATTGGCGACGATGCTCTGCGCAAGGCTCGTGACCTCGGCTTCCAACTGCTCCTCGGGTACGGCACGATTGATCAGCCCGTCCCTGACCGCGGTTGGCGCATCGATGAAGTCGCCTGTGACCAGCAGCTCGAAGGCCCGTTTGCGCGTGACATTGCGGCTTACACCAACGCTCGGTGTGCTGCAGAACAGCCCGAGCTTGACGCCACAAAGGGCGAATTGCGCGTTCTCCGCGGCGATAGCCAGATCGCAAATCGAAACCAACTGGCAGCCGTTTGCCGTGGCCAGCCCATGTACCCTGGCAATCACCGGTTGGGGAAGCGAGACGATGCTCAGCATCATGCGATTACAGCGGGAAAATAAATCCTCGAAATAGCGCTGCTCGGCCTGCGCATGCATCTCTTTCAAATCGTGACCGGCACAGAATCCGCGACCGGCCCCGGTAATGACGACGACACGCACGGATTGGTCCGCGGCGATTGCTTCGAGAGTCACCTGCAGAGCATCGATGAGCTCCTCGGACAGCGCGTTGTACTGGCGCGGCCGATTGAGGGTCAGCGTGCAGATACCCGCCGCGTCCTCGCGCAGCAACACGGCATCCTGGCTCAGATTCGTGGCGGGAGTGCTCATTCAGTCCTCTTCAATGGGTCGCACAAACTTGCAATGAAACATCCCCGGTGATTCATTGCAAGTTCTACCTATGGACTGACGTGCGGAAGGGGGAGCGGGTGAAGGAAGCCAAAGTGAGCGTCGCGGAACTGGCGGAAATGGCCCGGGAAAACGTGCCCTTGGTGGGCATGCTGGCCATGCAGGTGGAATCCGTGTTGCCCGGTGCGGTAACCATCCGCGTACCCTATCGGAACGAGTTCATCCGTCCCGGCGGCACCGTCTCCGGTGCTGTGCTGATGGCGGTGGGGGAGGTGTTTATGCACGGCGGTGACGAAGAGGATCTGGTCGCCCACGTTACGGCCACCTACTCCATCCCTCCACAAGGTCCCGGCGGGGCCCGTTGATGCCCCGTAAACTGCGGGGTGCGCCTTGCGCCGAGTGCCGAATGGCGCTACCTTTATTGTTTGCTGCACTGCAACATACCGTTGAGCGTCAGGGACATACGAGGACACCATCATGAGCGAGCGTGAGCCCGCCGAGCTGAAAATTCCGGACCCCGAAAAGGTCGGTGAAACGGTCAGTAAGATTGCCGAGCAGAGTCAGCGCCTGCTTCAGGAGTTCGTCGAGCGCCAGGAGAGCGACGGCGCCGGTGAGTTCCAGGTGCTGGATCCTGCCGACATGGCGCGCAGCTTCCAGGAACTCATGCAGAAGATGATGGCGGATCCCGCCAAGGTCATCGAGAGCCAGCTGAAGCTCTGGCAGGAGTATACGAATCTCTGGCAATCGAATCTCAAGCGCATGATGGGTGAGGAAAGCGCGCCGGTCATAGAGCCTGACCAGGGGGACCGGCGGTTCAAGGACGAACAATGGACCGAGAACCCGGTGTTCGACTACATCAAGCAATCTTATTTGCTCGCTTCGAAGTACCTGCACGACTCCGTGCGCGATACCGAGGGCCTGGACCCCCGCATGGCGGAGAAGGTGGATTTTTACACCCGCCAGTACATCGACGCCGTGGCGCCCACCAACTTCGCCATGAGTAACCCGGAAGTACTGCGCCGCACCGTGGAAACCGGCGGCGAGAATTTGCTCACGGGCTTGAGCAATCTGCTGGACGACCTGGAACGCGGCAAAGGCAAGCTGCGGGTAAAGATGACGGATCTCGATCGCTTCAAGCTGGGCGAAAACGTCGCGGTCACGCCGGGGAAGGTGGTTTTCCAGAATGACCTGATGCAGCTACTGCAGTTCTCGCCCAGCACCGAGACCGTCTACAAGCGTCCCCTGCTGATCATTCCGCCCTGGATTAACAAGTACTACATCCTCGACTTGCGGCCCAAGAATTCGTTTATCAAATGGGCAGTGGACCAGGGCCACACCGTGTTCGTCATCTCCTGGGTGAATCCAGACGAGAAACTCGCTCACAAGGATTTTGAGGACTACATGTTCGAAGGTCCTCTGGCAGCCCTCGACGCCATCGAGCAGGCTACCGGCGAACGCGAATGCAAGGTCATCGGCTACTGCCTGGGCGGCACACTGCTTGCGAGCATGCTTGCCTTCATGGCCGAGAAGGGTGATACACGGGTCAAGGCTGCCACATTCTTCGTTACCATGACCGATTTCTCCGAGCCGGGCGAGCTCGGTGTGTTCATCGATGACGATCAGCTTGCGAAGATGGACGAGCAGATGGAGAGAACCGGCTATTTCGACGGATCTTCCATGGCGGAGGCATTCAATCTGCTGCGTGCCAATGATCTCATCTGGGGTTTCGTGATTAACAACTACCTCATGGGGAAAGATCCCTTTCCGTTCGACTTGCTCTACTGGAACTCCGATTCGACGCGCATGCCGTGCAGGATGCACAGCTCTTATCTGCACAAGCTCTACGAGCAGAATCTGTTGTGCAAGGCGAACGGCATCAGCTTCGATGGCGTGGGTATTGATCTCGCCAAGGTGAAAATCCCGGCGTATTTCATCTCGACAAAAGAAGATCATATTGCACCGTGGAAATCCACCTATGCCGGTACCCAGCTGTTGTCCGGGCCGGTACGGTTCGTGCTCGGCATGTCTGGTCACATCGCCGGCATCGTGAACCCGCCGTCAGCGAAGAAGTACGGTTATTGGACCAACGACGAGTTGCCGCAGCAACCCGACCAATGGCTCGCCGGTGCCCAATCCCACGAGGGTTCCTGGTGGATGGATTGGAAGAAGTGGGTGCAGCGATACAATGGAAAGAAAGTTCCCGCGCGCGTGCCCGGTGATGGCAAATTGGAGGCCATCGAGGACGCGCCCGGATCCTACGTGAAAGTAAGAGCCGACTGATTTCCTGCCGCAATGATTCGGATACGCGAGATCGACCACCTGGTGTTGCGCACCGAGCGCCTGGAGGAGCTGATCGCGTTCTACACCGGTGTCCTCGGCATGTCGGTGGAGCGGCGGCTGGATGGGATCGGACTCATCCAACTGCGTGCCGGCCGCTCACTGTTGGATCTGGTCCCTGTCGATAGCGAGCTCGGCAGAAAAGGCGGTGCCGCGCCCGGTGCCCACGGCCGCAATCTCGATCATTTCTGTGTTCGCGTCGACCCCTTTGACGCCGCCGCCATCCGTGAGCAGTTGCAGGCACTGGGCATCGAAGCGGGCCCAACCGAGCAGCGCTACGGTGCCGAAGGTAGCGGCCCGTCTATCTATATCAACGATCCAGACGGCAACACCGTCGAACTCAAAGGACCGGCAGAACAAGCTTCACGTCGGGTGTGATGCTCACCCGCCAGGGCCGAATTCCTGAGAATGGCGATTTCTCCCCGACATCTGAGCAAAATTACCGCCTGCCTGGGGGTTGCGGCGGTAACGGCTACCCTGGGCGCCGGCTACTCCGTCGCCGCCGGCGGGCTGCCCCGCTACGGAGCCGTAGCCGGCCTTCTCATTGGATTTTTCCTCGGCAGCTTCGAGCTCTTTTTCGTCCAGACGCCCGCCGGCGCCTGGTTGCGTCGCCTGCCCCTGATTCTCTTTGTCGCCGTCGCGACCCTGGTCTGGGCGCTGCTCATCGGCTTCAGTATATACATCGCGGCGCCTTATTTACTGGGCATCGACATCCATCCCTACGAGCTTGACGCTCGCGATGCCAGAGCCCTGGTCTTCGCATTCGGCCTGACCTTTCTGTCGACATTTTTTCTCCGCGTTCAGAGCCTCATCGGTGGACGTGTGCTGTTTAATTTTTTTATCGGCCGCTATCACAAGCCGAGCCGCGATGAGCGCGTTTTCATGTTCCTGGACATCGCGGATTCCACGCGCTTGTCGGAGCAATTCGGCGACGTAAAGATACAAGCGCTCATCGGCCGTTTCTTTTTCGACATTGCCCGGCCCATCGCCGAGCATGGCGGGGAAACCTATCGCTACATTGGTGACGAAGTAGTCGTGAGTTGGCCATTGGCCAAGGCGGTCAAGGATGCGCAATGCGTGCGCTGCGTATTCGACGTACAGAAGTTGCTCGACGAGCAGAGTGAGGAGTACCGGCGAGAGTTCGGTGTGGTTCCAAAGTTCCGCGTCGGAATGCACGGCGGCCCGGTAGTGATCGGTGAAGTCGGGGATTCTCACCGCGCCATCGTCTACTTCGGCGAGACCGTCAGTCGAGCGGTGGCGCTACAGGGCGCCTGCAAGCTGGTCGAGCACGATTTTCTCGTCAGTGCCGAGCTCATGGACAGGTTGAGGATCGGCGAAGAGTTCACCAGCAGTTTTCTCGGCCCTGTGGAACTGTTCCCGGATGGCACGACGGTCGATACTTACGCGTTGTCCCGGGAAGGCCGTGGCGGGTAGCGGAGAGCAGTATGCCGATAAAGCGACGTTCCGCTAACGCCTTAATCGTATGTATCGCCGCCAGCCTTGCATCGGCGGTTCTCGTTGCCGCCTATGCCGCGCTCATAGGCGGAAGCAAGACTTTTGGCGCGGTGGCAGGGGTAGTTATCGCGGCACCCATTTTCGCCTTCGAAATGTTCGTTTTGCAGGGGCGGATCGGTGCGCCGCTCCGGCACCTGCCGTTATGGGGAATGATGCTCGTATCCACGGCCGTCTGGATTCTGAGCATCGTCGCGGGGATTCTGATTATCACGCCGGCCATCCTGAACATGGAGGCCCTTCCAGCGTGGTACGACAAGAGCTGGTTCTTGCAGGATGCGACTTTTGCTCTGGCGGTTATGCTGCTCGTCAACTTTTCGGTACGTGTCCACAGTCTCGTCGGAACGCGGGTACTGCTCAATTTTCTGCTGGGCCGCTATCATCGGCCTTTGCGCGAGGAACAGGTGTTCATGTTCGTCGATGTTCTCGACGCCAGGGGCTTATCGAATCGGCTTGGTGATCTGCGCACGCAATCGCTCATCGCTGCGGTGTTTTTCGACATCGATGCGCCAATTCGAGAATATGGCGGCGAGATCCATCGCTACATCGGTGACGAGCTGGTGGTCACCTGGCCTTTTCGCCGCGGCATAAAGAATGCCAGTTGCGTAAAATGCGCCCTGAAAATTGCCGCATTGCTGCGGGCAAACTCCGCGCACTACCGTAAGGTATACGGGGAAGCACCACGCCTGCGTATAGCCCTGCACGGCGGGCCCGTAGTGGTCAGTGAAATCGGCGACGACCGGCGTGAAATCGTTTACTTCGGCGACACCATCAACACCACCGCGCGGCTTCGCGGGCTCGCCAAGAAGATTCAACGAACTCTGGTGATCTCCGCCGCACTACTCGAGCACATGCATTTACCAGATGACGTGCGCGCCGAGGACATGGGCGGTTTCGCGCTGTCGGGTAAAGCCGAACCAACCCGCGTGTACGCCGTTCATGGAAACTTCTAGGGAGCTGTCGAGAATGAGTGCGTTATTTACACCCATCGACCTTCGCGGGCTGCGTCTGGACAACCGCATCGTCGTCTCTCCCATGTGCCAGTATTCCGCTCACGACGGCAACGTCGGTGACTGGCACCTGATGCATCTGGGTCAGTTTTCCGTGTCGGGGGCCGGAATGCTGATCGTGGAGATGACGAACGTCGAAGCTCGCGGGCGTATCTCGCCCAATTGCGTCGGCTTGTACAACGACGACAACGAACGCGCCCTGGCCCGCGTACTGGCGTTCTGCCGCCAACACAGCAAGATGGGGATCACAGTGCAACTCGCCCACGCCGGTAGAAAGGCATCGACCCTGCCGCCATGGCAAGGACGTAAGGCACTGGTGGCGGGGGAGGGTGGCTGGCAGACGGTGTCGGCTTCGGCAATCAGGAGCAGCGATGAATCACCGCCGCCCAGCGCCCTGACCGGTCAAGAGATCGCGGATCTGGTCGATGCATTTGCCGCCGCCGCGCGCCGTGCCCACCGCGCCGGATTCGACGCCGTCGAGTTGCACGGCGCCCACGGTTATCTTCTGCATCAGTTTCTCTCACCGGTGAGCAATCAGCGCGATGACCACTATGGCGGATCTCTGGAAAACCGTATGCGCTTCCCGCTGGAGGTTTTCGATGCCGTGCGCGCCGAGTGGCCCGACGATAAACCGCTGGGGATGCGCATCTCGGCGGTGGACTATCTGGACGGTGGCTGGCGGATCGAAGACAGCGTGGCATTGGGCCAGCGGCTCGCCGAGCGCCGATGCGACTGGATAGACGTGTCCAGCGGCGGCATTGCCGCCGGCGAAATAATTGCCGCCGGACCTGGATATCAGGTGCCGTTCGCCGAGCAAATCCGCCGGGAAACCGGGTTGACGACCATGGCGGTGGGTATGATTACCGAAGCCCGCCAAGCGGAGGCCATCGTCGCCAGTGGCCAGGCCGATATGGTGGCGCTCGCCAGGGGCATGTTATACGACCCGCGTTGGGCCTGGCACGCGGCGGCGGAACTCGGCGCCGAAGTGACCTATCCTAATCAGTACCTGCGGTGCCAGCCCCGCCAGTAGATTCCTGCGCGGAAATCCCGGTTGACTACCTTGGTGCCCTCAAGGGCCCGGTAGCGTGATCCGATATATTCATATTGCTGTTGCCAGCACTGGTGCGAGTCACAGATGGCCTGCGTACAACCCGTTAAACAGAAGATCTACGCCGACGCCCGTGCGGTCGCGCAAGCGCTCACGCCCAGCTATCCCGTATATTGCCTGGCGCCCCGGGTGCTCGAGCGCTCGGCGCGCCGATTCCTCGAGGATTTTCCGGGACGGGTGCTTTACGCGGTCAAGTGCAACCCCCACCCGCGGGTGCTGACGGCGCTTTACGACGCCGGCATTCATCACTTTGACACCGCCTCGCTGCCTGAGATCGCCCAGGTCCGGGAAGCCTTCCGCGATGCCTCCGCCTATTTCATGCACCCGGTAAAGAGCCGCGCCGTTATCAGCATGGCCTACCGGGCCTATGGCGTTAAGTGCTTCGTGGTGGACCATCCCGCCGAGCTTGCCAAGGTGCTCGAGTCCACCGGCGGTGAGGGGGTCAGCATCGTCGTGCGTCTGAAAACGCCGGAAGTCGCGGCCCTTTACAATTTATCTGCCAAGTTCGGCGCCGAGCCCGAGCTGGCGGCCGAGCTGTTGCGCCAGGTGCAGGACGAGGGTTTGCGCCCGGGCCTGTCTTTTCACGTGGGCTCCCAGTGCCTGTCACCGCAAGCCTACGGCCAGGCATTGGCCATCACCGGAGAGGTTATCGAGAAGTCCGGGGTGGACTTGCACATTCTCGATATCGGCGGCGGGTTTCCCATCGCTTACCCGGGCCAGGACGCGCCCCCCCTCGAGGACTACGTCGCCGCTATCAAGAAGGGCATCGACAAGCTGGGCCTGCGCAACGATTGCGTGCTCATGTGCGAGCCGGGCCGGGCCATTGTGGCGAACGGTTGTTCGCTGCTGGTTCAGGTGTTGCTCAGGAAGGAAGACGAGATTTACATCAACGACGGCATATACGGCAGCTTATCGGAGATGGCCGTGGCGAAAATGCAGCTGCCGGTTCGTCTTATCCGCCTCGACGGCGAGCCGTCAGGGGAGATGGAGGAATTCACCGTTTACGGACCCACCTGTGATTCCGTGGATGTGTTGCCGAGCCGATTCCGTCTGCCCGCCGACGTGCGCGAGGACGACTGGATAGAGATAGGCCAGGTCGGGGCCTACAGCAATGCCGTTGCGACGCGATTCAACGGTTTTTTCGCCGATACCTTCGTAGAAGTGGAAAACGGCTTCCCCGGCTGATTTATTCCGACGCTTACCCCCGGGCGGAGATCGCCTTCGGCACTTCGGCTTGAGATGTGGTGCCGATCTCGGGCATTCTGGGCAGCTGTGGGAGAAATCCCGAAGAGTGTGAATCATGCGATACGAATCTCCAGAATCAATCGAAAGCGCCGTTGCGCTGCTCGCCGACGGGGCCGGTGACTGCCGCGTTCTCAGTGGCGGCACGGATCTGCTGGTGCAGCTGCGTGCCGGAGTGGTCAACCCCGACCTGGTCGTCGATATCAAGAACATCCTCGAAGCGCGGGAAATCAGCGCCGAGAATGGTGGATACCGTGTGGGTGCCGCCGTCACCGGCGCCGAGCTGGGTGAGCATCCGTCGTTGAAAAAAGCCTGGCCCGGTGTCGTGGAGGCCGCCGAGCTGATCGGTTCCACCCAGATCCAGGGGCGTGCCTCCATGGGCGGTAACCTGTGCAATGCATCACCAGCCGCGGACAGTGTCCCGGCGTTGATCGCCGCCGCAGCTGTTTGTACGGTCGCCGGTCCCGGCGGACGACGCGAGGTGGCGGTGGAGGAAATCTGCACCGGCCCCGGCCAGACGTCTCTAGGGAAGGGGGAGTTCGTTGTCTCGTTCATGTTCCCCGAACGAATGCCGCGATCCGGAGATGCGTACCTGCGTTTTATTCCACGCACCGAGATGGACATCGCCGTGGTTGGCGCCGGCGTTAATCTGTCACTGGACGAATCCGGTGTTTGCACCGCGGCACGTGTCGCCCTTGGTGCGGTCGCCCCGAGGGCAATGCTCGTGCCTGCCGCGGGCGAAGCTCTGGTCGGGACGCGCTTGGATGATGCCGATCTCGAAGCCATGGCCACTGCCGCCAGTGCCGCCTGCAACCCCATCGACGACAAGCGCGGCACCGTTGAATACCGAGTGAAAGTTGCCGGTGTCCTGGCGCGTCGCGCCTGCGGTATCGCGCTGGAAAGGGCGAGGATTAATTAATGTCGAAGACGAAGCTTCACGTATCCGCGACCGTCAATGATGATGCCGTCGAGTTTCTTTGTGAGCCGCAACAAACGTTGCTGGACGTGTTGCGCGACGAATTGCATTTAACCGGCAGCAAGGAGGGTTGCGCTTCCGGTGATTGCGGTGCCTGCAGCGTAATGTTCGACGGGCGCCTGGTATGCGCCTGCCTGGTGCTCGCCGTAGAAACCAATGGGCACCGTGTAGAAACTATCGAAGGCATGGCTGACGGCGACGAGCTGCATCCCCTGCAACAGAAATTCCTGGAGCATTCTGCGCTGCAATGCGGCATCTGTACGCCGGGCATTCTCGTTGCGGCGAAGGCTCTGCTGGAAACCGAGCCGGACCCGACGGAGACCCAGGTTCGATACTGGCTGGCCGGCAACCTTTGCCGTTGCACGGGTTACGACAAGATTGTACGCGCCGTACTGGATGCGGCTGCTGAAATGAGGGCGAATTGATCATGGCTGAGAGCAACAAGAACGGCGCCGGGAGCAATGAATACAAGTGGGTGGGCACCAGCCAGGTGCGCCCGGACGGTGTCGACAAGGTAACGGGGCGGGCCAGCTTCGGCGCCGATCTGTACGCGCCGAACATGCTCTTCGGAAAAGTATTGCGCAGCCCCCACCCGCACGCACGCATCGTTTCCATTGATACGTCGAAGGCCGAGGCACTGCCGGGGGTCAAGTCGGTGGTCACCAAGGACGATATCCGCGACCTGCCTTCTGAAATGGTGCCGGCGGGCGAGATGATGGTGAATTACCGCGACATCACCCGCAATGTCATGGCCAGGGAGAAAGTGCTCTACGAAGGTCACGCCCTCGCGGCCGTCGCCGCCGTCAGCGAATCCATTGCCCACAAAGCGTTGTCGTTAATCGAGGTGGAGTACGAGGTGTTGCCTCATGTTATCGATGTCATGGACGCGATGAAGCCGGACGCGCCGCTGCTCCATGAGAGCTTGATTACAGCCGGCGTAGAACCGGAGCCGACGAAGCCATCCAATATCGCCAAGCGCATCGAATTTTCCCAGGGTGATTTGGAGGCCGGCTTCGCCGCGGCCGACGTGATCGTCGAGCGCGAGTTCACCACCAATCCCGTGCACCAGGGATACATTGAGCCCCACGCATGTCTTGCCAATGTCGCGAACGACGGAAATGCGGAGCTTTGGTGCACCACCCAGGGGCACTACATTGTCCGCGGTCACTGCGCCAAGCTGCTGGGAATGGACATTTCCAAGTTGCGTGTCACTGCGTCGGAAATCGGCGGCGGCTTTGGCGGCAAGACCGTGGTTTATCTGGAGCCCGTGGCGTTGGCGCTGTCGCGCAAATCGGGTCACCCGGTGAAGATGGTCATGACCAGGGAGGAAGTGTTTCGCGCCACTGGCCCGACCTCCGGTTCCCATATGAGGATCAAGATTGGCGCGACAGAGGACGGACGCATCACCGCCGCGGATGGAGTGTTTCATTACCAGGCCGGTGCGTTTCCCGGTTCACCGGTACAGTTAGGTTGCATGTGCGCCTTCGCACCCTACGATCTCGAACACGTTCGCACCGTCGGTTATGACGTCGTCGTTAATCGGCCCAAGGTGGCTGCATACCGGGCGCCCGGTGCACCCATTGCCGAGTATGGCGCCGAGTGCGTCGTCGATGAGCTCGCCAAGAAGCTCGGCATGGATCCTCTGGAGCTGCGTCTGAAGAACGCAGCAAAGGAAGGTACGCAAACGGTTTACGGTCCGAAGTTCGGTCCCGTCGGAATGATCGAATGCCTCGAAGCTGCCAAGGCGCACCCTCACTACCAGGCAACCCTTGGCGAGAATCAGGGTCGCGGCATGGCATCGGGATTCTGGTTCAATATTGGCGGCGAAAGCTGCGCCACCTTGAACCTGAGCGAAGATGGTGGCGCCCACCTGGTGGTGGGCACGCCGGACATCGGCGGCTCGCGGGCGTCGCTCTGCCAAATGGCCGCCGAGGAGCTGGGTATGGATCTGGACAAGGTGCATCCCATCATCGGCGACACGGCCTCTCTCGGTTACACCTTTTTGACCGGAGGCAGCCGCGCCACTTTCGCATCCGGTATGGCGGTCATCGAGGCGGCCCGCGACGTGATCGACAAGATGCGCGAGCGGGTGGCGAAGATATGGGATATCCCCGTGGACGCCGTTATCTGGGAACAAGGGTATGCGAGGCCCGCGAGCAGCAATGCCGGTGACTTCGAACCCATGTCCATCGCCGAAATAGCCGCGATGGCCAACAAAACCGGCGGACCGCTGGTGGGGAACGCCGCCATCAATGCTCAGGGCGCGGGCCCCAGTTTCGGGGTGCACATAGTCGATGTCGAGGTGGACACCGAGACGGGACAGGTGAAGATTCTTCGCTACACCGCCATCCAGGATGCCGGCAAGGCCGTGCACCCGGGTTACGTGGAAGGCCAGATGCAGGGCGGTGCGGTGCAGGGTATCGGTTGGGCGCTCAACGAGGAGTATGTGTACGGTGAGGACGGCCGGCTGCAGAACCCCGGCTTTCTCGACTATCGTATTCCCGTATGCTCCGACGTTCCCATGATCGATACGGTCATCGTCGAGGTACCGAATCCTACACACCGTTATGGTGTGCGTGGTGTCGGCGAGACGCCCATCATTCCGCCCATGGCGGCAATCACCAATGCCATCGAGCAGGCCACCGGCATCCGCTTCAACGCGTTACCCATGTCGCCGCCGAAGGTGTTGGCGGCCATCGACGCGGCGCGCAGCGCGTTGGCGAACGCGGCGGAATAGGCGTGTGGCTCGGGTAGTCCTGAACGGCAATCTGAAGCAGTACAGCGACGGCAGGAGTGAATTCGATCTCGATGTGAACGACGTGCGTCAGCTGTTCGCGCAGCTGGGTGCACGTTATCCGCAACTCGCGCCGCACCTGGAGGAAGGCATCGCCGTCGCCATCGACGGTGAGATCTTTCAAGATGCCTGGTTCGCGGCCATCGGCCCCGACAGCGAAGTGCACGTCATCCCGAAGATCGGCGGCGGCTAGCTCGTCGTTCGTCGGTGCCGGAGTTGACCTAATTGCCCTGTCGCAATCAATTTCTCCGTGCCGTTCACAACCACCACATGCGATAGGGCAATTAGGTCAACTCCGGCACCAGGTATGCCAGTTACGAATTAGTCGTCTCCGGAAGGGGTGATAGCGAGCAGTTCCACGCCTTCCTCCACCAGGTCGCCTTCTTCGTAGGAAATCGCCGTCACGGTGCCGCTGGTGGGTGCGTGGATCGTGTGCTCCATCTTCATGGCCTCGATGACCATCAATGCTTGACCCTTCTCGACGCTGGCGCCGCGTTCCACCGGAACTGAAATCACCCGCCCGGGCATCGGCGCTACCAGCAATCCCGAGACGCTGTCCTCGCGGCTGCCAGGTTGGTCGCGATCTTCACAACGCACGTGCAGATGCTGTCCGGCGATAAAAACGTCGAGAACGCTGCCGTCACGTACCACCTCCGCAGGCAACCGCCGGTTTCCGATGGTTGCGATCAAGCGGTCAGGATCCACGAGTTTTCCGGATGCGGCAATGGTCCCCGAAGGAAGTGTCAGCCTGAAGCCGCTTGCTTCGTAGCGTATCGGCACGCGAACTTCGCGCTCGTGCGTGTGAAGAATCACGACGTCCTCGGCCTCTGCATTGAGACGCCACCCGGCGAGGGTATGCCAGGGCGAGTAGGGATCCTCGGTATTGTTGCCCCGGCGCCGGCTGGCGGCGGCTTGTTCCAGGAGCACGAATAAGCACGCCGCCGCGAGCCCGAGCTCTTCGTCCATGTGGGCAGGGCGGTCTCCCAGCGAATCGACAAAAGCCGTATCGACTTCTGCCTTCGCGAACGCGGGACTGGCCGCAACACGCTTCAACAGGGACAGATTGGTTGGTAGCCCGGCTATGCGGCATTCGCTCAGCGCGCGGCGCAGCCCTGCGACGGCGTCTTTCCGATCGTCCCCGTGCACGATGATTTTGGCAATCATGGGATCGTAATGAATGCCCACTTCGTCGCCCTCGCGCACGCCGGTATCAATGCGCAGCCGCTTGTCGACGGCCGGCATTCTGAAGCGTGTCAGCGTGCCGGTGGCCGGGAGAAAATCGCGATCCGGATCTTCGGCATAGATGCGCGCCTCGATGGCGTGACCCGATGCACGCAAGCGCTGCTGCTCGACGGGCAACGGTTCACCCTGGGCGATGCGTATCTGCCATTCCACCAGATCCGAACCCAGGATCAGTTCTGTTACCGGGTGTTCCACCTGAAGACGCGTATTCATCTCCATGAAGAAGTAGTCGCCGGGCGCGGCGCTGTCGACGAGGAACTCCACGGTGCCGGCGCCGCGGTAGTCGATGGCGCGGGCGAGGGTAACGGCGGTGCGCGCCATGTGCTCGCGCAGCTTCTTCGTCAATCCCGGGGCCGGCGCTTCCTCGACGATTTTCTGGTGCCGGCGCTGGATCGAACAATCGCGGTCGAACAGGTGCACGACGTTGCCGTGATCGTCGGCGAAAATCTGCAGCTCCACATGCCTGGGCCGTAGCAGAAATTTCTCCAGCAACACCCGTTCGTCGGCGAAGGCCGAGCGCGCTTCGCGCCGCGACGACGCCAGAGCTTGTTGCAACGCCGGTGCAGACTCCACCGTGCGCATGCCTTTGCCGCCGCCGCCGGCCACCGGCTTGATCAACAATGGGTAACCGATGTCATCGGCCGCGTCAGCGAGGGCCGTATCGGATTGATCGGCGCCCCGGTACCCGGGCAGAATCGGCACGCCAACGCTGGCGGCGAGATCCAAAGCCGCGTCCTTGCTGCCCATAACACCCATGGCCGCGACCGGCGGGCCGATGAAGTTTACACCGGCCTGTTCGCAGGCCTCGGCGAACTCGCCATTCTCCGCGAGAAATCCGTAGCCGGGATGCACGGCGTCGGCGCCACTGGCAAGGCAGGCGTCGACAATGGCATGTACGTTAAGGTAGCTGTCGGCTGCTGCTGCCGGTCCGATGCGCAAAGCCTCGTCGGCAAGGTCCACGTGCATGGCACCCCCGTCGGCATCCGAGTAGACGGCGACGCTGCGAATGCCGAGACGTCGGACCGTGCGGATGACGCGACACGCGATCTCGCCGCGATTGGCGATCAGAATCTTATTGAAGCGCGCGCTCAATCACGCATCCAACCGGGTGGCCGCTTGCCGAGGAATGCAGCAACGCCCTCGCGGCCCTCGGCGCTGGCGCGCTGGCGCGCGATACGCCCGGCGACGTCGGTGAGCACCGCCTCGTCGATGGGTCGATTGGCTACCGTCGATACCAACTCCTTCGAGGCCGCCATGGCATGGGGACTGTTTTCCAGCAACTGGGAGACAAACACATCGGCGCATTCATCGAGCCGATCCCCGGGGCTTATTTCGTGAATCAGGCCGAAACTCATGGCGGCGCTCGCATCGAAGCGTTCGGCGCTCAAGAACAGGCGACGCGCCTGGCGGGCTCCGACAGCCTCGATGACGAAGGGACTGATGGTGGCGGGGATCAGGCCGAGCTTGACTTCCGAGAGCGAAAAACGCGCATCAACACTTGCTACCGCGATGTCACAACAGGCAATCAATCCGACGCCGCCGCCAAAGGCGTTGCCGTGGACGATAGCCAGTGTTGGGCGCGGGAAGCGTGCGAGCTTGTGGAACATGTGAGCGACCTTGCGCGCATCCTGCAGATTTTCCTCTTCCGAGTACTCGGCCATGCGCCGCATCCAATTCAAATCGGCGCCGGCGGAAAAGCTCTTGCCGCGGCCGATGACCCTTACCACCCGCACATGGTCGTCGCCGGCCAGCTCATCCAGTGCTTCACTGAGTCGGCCGATGAGCACATCGTCGAACGCGTTGTGCACATCGGGGCGATTGAGAATCAGCGAAGCGACGCCACGTCCGTCGATCTCGGTCAATATTGGTGCAGTGTTCATGTCACATCCTGAATACGCCGAAGTCGGTTTTCTCTATAGGTGCATTTAACGATGCCGATAGGGCGAGCCCCAGGACGTCCCTGGTATCGCAGGGGTCGATAATGCCGTCATCCCACAATCGCGCGCTGGCAAAGTATGGGTGACCTTGACGTTCATACTGCTCGCGAATCGGGCGCTTGAAGTCATCCTGTGCCTGGGGGCTCCAGGCTTCACCTTTGCGCGCGAGATTGTCGCCCTTTACTTGCGCCAGGACATTGGCTGCCTGCTCGCCGCCCATTACGGAGATGCGTGCGTTTGGCCACATCCACACGAAGCGTGGTCCGAAGGCGCGCCCGCACATGCCGTAATTTCCGGCGCCGAAGCTGCCGCCGATGATGACGGTGAATTTCGGCACTCGCGCGCAGGATACGGCGGTCACCATCTTGGCGCCGTCCTTTGCGATGCCGCCGGACTCGTATTTCTGGCCGACCATGAAGCCGGTTATATTCTGCAGGAACACGAGTGGAATGCCGCGCTGGGCGCAAAGCTGAACAAAATGCGCGCCTTTCAAAGCGGATTCAGAAAATAGAATTCCATTATTGGCGACGATACCAACCGGGTAACCGAGGATACGGGCGAATCCGCAAACCAGTGTCGAACCGTAGAGCTGCTTGAACTCGTCGAAGTCCGAGGCGTCGACAACCCGGGCAATGACCTCACGGACATCGTAGGGAATCCGCGCATCCACAGGAATGATTCCGTAAAGCTCGGCCGGATCGTGGCGCGGCGCTTGCGGTGTCTGAGGTGACAAGGTCGGCGCCTTGCTGCTTCCCAGGTGACGCACGGCACGACGTGCAATGCTCAGCGCATCCGCATCGTCTGCCGCCATGTGATCCGTAACCCCGGATGTGCGGCAATGCACATCGGCGCCGCCCAGATCTTCCGCGCTCACTTCCTCTCCGGTCGCCGCCTTCACCAGCGGCGGCCCGGCAAGGAATATCGTGCCCTCGCCGCGCACGATAATGCTTTCGTCGGACATGGCCGGCACGTAGGCGCCACCGGCGGTGCACGATCCCATAACCACGGCGATTTGGGCGATGCCTTTGGCCGACATGTTCGCCTGGTTGTAGAAGATGCGGCCGAAGTGATCGCGATCCGGAAACACTTCATCTTGATTGGGCAGGTTGGCTCCGCCGGAATCCACGAGATATATACAGGGCAATCGGTTTGCCTCGGCGATTTCCTGGGCGCGCAGATGCTTCTTTACCGTGATGGGGAAATACGTGCCGCCCTTCACCGTGGCATCGTTGGCAATAACGACGCATTCGCGCCCGGCTACCCGGCCGATTCCGGTAACAATTCCCGCCGCAGGTATTTCCTCGTCGTACACGCCGTAGGCGGCGAACTGGGAGAGCTCGAGAAAGGGCGAACCCGCATCAAGCAGCAGGTGGATACGTTCGCGTACCGGTAATTTACCCCTGGCGATATGTCTTTCCCGGGCCGCTGCGCCTCCACCGCGGGCGATCTCTGCGACCTTTGCGCGCAACTCCGAGACCAGCGACTGCATGGCCTGCGTATTGGCGCGAAATGCGTCGCTGCGGGAATCGACGTTACTTTCAAGCACA
>JAACFO010000114.1 GCA_009937425.1 Gammaproteobacteria bacterium | reverse complement strand
CAAGAAAATAAGGCAACACCGGTACCTGTTGACTATTTGTACATTGTTTGGTTTTTGGTGCCCGGTGCGTACTCGTTCGGATCCACCCAGATATTGATGACCGCGGACTTGCCGGTGCTCTTTACTGCTTCGCGGGCGCGTTGCAACGCTGGTGCGATCTCACTCGGTTCGCGCACTTCCTCGCCGTAGCCGCCAAGCATGTGGGCGAATTGAGAGTAGGGCACGTCGCCGAGTAAATTGCCGATATCGCCGCGGTCCTTGCCGTACTTGGCAATCTGGCCGTAGCGGATCTGGTTCATGGCGGAGTTGTTGCCGACAACCGCGATGTAGGGAGCGCCGAACCGGTTGGCCGTCTCCATGTCGAAGGCGGTCATGCTGAAGGCGCCATCGCCGTAATAGCACAACACTTCGCGTTGCGGGTGTGCGAGCTTGGCCGCCAGGGAGAAGCCGGTGCCGACGCCCAGGGACCCGAGAGCGCCGGGGTCCATCCAATGACCAGGTGCGCGTGGCTGCACGGCCTGGGCGCTGATTGTGACTACGTCGCCTCCGTCGCCAATGTAAACAGTGTCCTCGGTGAGAAACTCGTTGAGTTCCCATGCCACACGATAAGGGTGGATGGGATTGTTGTCGGATTTGAACAACGGCATGAGCTTCTCTGTCTTATCGGCTTCCAGACCGCGCAGTTCCTCGAGCCACGACTCGCGGGCCTTGGCGCGATTGTCGCTGCGTCCGCTGGCGGCGTCGCCGACGGCTTTCAGGATCGCGCCCGGATGGCCTACGAGGCCCAGGGATACGTCGCGGTTCTTGCCCACCGTGCGATAGTCCATGTCGATTTGCACTACGGTGGCGTCCCGGCGCAGCCGCTTGCCATAGCCCATGCGGAAATCGAAGGGCGTGCCGACGATGAGTATCACATCCGCCTTGTTGAAGGCGTCCCGGCGGGTGCGGTGGAAGTGATGTGGATCACCCGGCGGCAAGATTCCGCGGCCGGCTCCGTTGAAGTAGGCCGGTATGTTGAGAGTGCGCACCATGTCGATGGCTTCCTGATGCCCGCGGCTGGACCATACCTGGCTGCCGAGCAGTACTGCCGGCCTTTCGGAGTTCACCAGAATATCTGCGAGCTTCTCGATGTCCGCCGGATCGCCGATGGAGCGCGTCGACGCCCTGTACATGCCCGGCTCGGGGATGACCGCCTTGTCCAGCGGCACCTCGCGATCCAGGATATCCCGGGGGATCTCCAGGTAGCTTGGGCCGGGGGCGCCGTTGAAGCACTCCCGTACCGCCATGGAGATCATATCCGCCGCTCGTTCGGTGGAGCTCACGCTGGCGGAGAATTTCGTGATTGGCGCGAGGATGTCCACGTGAGGCAAATCCTGAAGCGATCCCATCTTGTGCTGGGTCAAAGCTCCCTGACCGCCGATGTGCAGCACCGGGCTCTCCGAGCGAAATGCCGTGGCGATGCCCGTGATTGCGTTGGTACATCCGGGTCCGGCGGTAGTTACGACGCAACCGAGTCCGCCGGTCTGTCGCGCATAACCATCGGCGGCATGGGCTGCCACCTGCTCGTGGCGTACGTCGACAACGCGGATGCCTTCGTCGACACAGCCGTCGTAAATATCGATGATGTGGCCGCCGCACAGGGTAAAGATGGTGTCGACGCCTTCGTTTTTGAGTGCCTTGGCGACGAGATGTCCGCCGGAGACGACATCCGCGGATCGGCTTTTCTCGGCGAGTGTGTCAGTGGCCGTGTCTGACTTTCGGCCCGTTTCCTTCGCTACGGTGGACATGGCTAGCTTTACTCCTGTTCAGTGGTCGTTACCGGCTTACGATTTTCGCTGACGTTTAATCGAGCCAGTCGACGTTCTTTTCTACGTGGGCCGCCAGATCAAGCGTGTGCTGACGCACGAGCCGCTCGGCGAGTTCCGTATCTCTTGCTTCCAGTGCTTCAATGATGTGCATGTGATCGATGATCGAGCGGTCGGCCCGATTGTCCTCGGAGATCGTGCGCATACGAATGGAGCGCATGTGCAGGAAGAGATTGTCAGTTATCTTCTTGAGTAGCTCGCAGTGACCGAGGTTCAGCAGTGCCTGGTGAAAATTGATGTTGGTCTCGGAATACTCATCGATGTTCGCCTGCACTTTGGTCTCGTCAAACGTCGCGAACATCTTGCGCAGGGTCGCGATATCCTCGTCGCTGGCTTGTTCGGTGATGAGGCGTGCCGCCATACCTTCCAGCGCCGCCCACACGGTGATCATTTCCAGTATCTCTTTCTTGCTCTTGCGCGCCACGAAGGCGCCGCGCCGCGGAATGGTGCGTACGAATCCGTCGATTTCGAGCCGGCACAGCGCTTCGCGTATGGGCGTACGGCTGACGCCCAGATCTTCCGAGAGCTGGCGTTCGTCCAGTCGATACTCCTCGGAATCGGCGTACACGTTCACCGATATGATGGCCCGCTTGAGTTCTTCGTAGATGCGATCCTTGAGAACCAGGCCGCCGTCCACTGGGCTTAACGAAAGTGCTACTGTTGCCATGACACCCACCTTGTCACCGGTAAGGGTCGCGCCATAAAACGCCGCCGGTATTTGGTATACAGAATACCAAACACGCCAAACGGCAACAATGCCTGAGGACGCGAGCGGCTTCCAAAAACCGGGGATGCCGGTGGAAGAAGCCTGGGGTGGCGCCCTTGCCGAGGCGCCTGTCTTGTACGCCCAGGATGTCTGGTATACGGTATACCAAGCTCGGTAGCGACCAGTTCGCGTCCCTCGACGGGGCGCGGCGGCGGCGGTGCCGGTTCGCTTGGGAGCTCGTTACCGCAGAGGTCGTGGGCCGCCACAGGGCAGTCGAAGGATGAACATTCACGAATACCAGGCCAAGCAATTGCTCGCCAAGTACGGCGTGTCGTTGCCCCGGGGCGGCGTCGCCTTTACCCCCGAGGAGGCGGAAAAGGTGGCCGGCGACATCGGCGGCACCGGCTGGGCCGTGAAGGCGCAGATTCTCGCCGGCGATCGGGGCCGGGCGGGCGGTGTGAAGCTGGTGCGCTCGGTGGCGGACGTACGCGAAACCGCTGCGGCCATGCTCGGTACGACCCTGACCACACCCCAGACCGGCGCTGACGGCGAGCGCGTCACCCGGGTCTATGTGGAGCAAGCCTGCGATATCGCCAGGGAGCTTTACCTGGGAATGGCCGTGGACCGCGTTACATCCCGAGTAACGCTCATGTCTTCCACCGAAGGCGGCACCGACATCGAGGAGGTGGCCGCCGCGCGGCCGGAGAGCGTTCGCAAGCTTGCCATCGATCCCGACGAAGGACTTTTGAGCGCCCAGGCGCGCGCCGAGGCCGAGGCCGTTGGCCTGGAAGGCGAGCAGGTGGATACGGCGGAGCGCATCATGATTGGCATGTATGCGGCTTTCGTCGACTACGATGCATCCCTGGTGGAGGTCAATCCAATGGTGGTGACCCGGGCTGGCGATGTGCTGGCCCTGGATGCGAAGATAAGCATCGACGACAACGCGCTTTTCCGTCACAAGGAAATCGAGGATTTACGCGACGCCGAGGAGCAGGGGAAACTCGAGCGTGCCCGCCACGGCTTCAACTACCTGAAACTCCCCGGCAACATCGGTTGCATGGTCAACGGGGCGGCGCTGGCCATGGCGACCATGGACATCATCAAGCTGTGCGGCGGGGAGCCGGCGAATTTTCTCGACGTTCCACCGGTGGCGAGCCGCGAGGAGATTGCCGCCGCCTTCCGGCTGGTGCTTTCCGATTCCGATGTCAGCGTCGTTCTAGTGAATGTCATAGGCGGCGGCATCACCCGTTGCGACGCCGTCGCCGAAGGCATGGGCGCGGCCTATCAGGCATTAGGCAGGAAGGTGCCGCTGGTGGTGCGCTTCGAGGGCACCAACCGGGATTTGGGTAAAAAGACCCTGCGCGACATGGGCGTCGTGTTCACGCCCGCGGACAGTTTGCAGGAAGCCGCTGAGAAAGCGGTGGCGGCCGCCTGAGTGCGGCTCGAAGGACCGGATAGATGGCGATACTCATCGACAGCGAAACCAAGGTCATATGCCAGGGCATTACCGGTGCTCAGGGAAGCTTTCATTGTGAGCGCGCCATCGCCTACGGCACCCGCCTGGTGGCGGGTGTCACCCCCGGCAAAGGCGGCAGCAAACATCTTTATCTGCCAGTGTTCGATCGCGTCGACCAGGCGGTGGAGGCCACTGGCGCCGAGGCCAGCGTCATCTACGTGCCGCCGGCGCGGGCCGCGGACGCCATGCTCGAAGCCATTACCGCGAAAATTCCGTTGGTGGTGTGCATTACAGAAGGTATTCCGGTGCTCGACATGGTGCGCGTGCGGCGCGCCCTGGAGGGCACAGAGACCCGGCTTATCGGGCCCAACACGCCGGGAATTATCACCCCCGACGGATGCAAAATCGGAATCATGCCGGGACTCATACATCGTCGCGGCTGCATCGGCATCGTCTCCAGGTCCGGGACCCTCACCTACGAAGTCGTGACCCAGACCACCAGCGCAGGGCTCGGCCAGTCGACGGTGGTGGGTATTGGCGGTGATCCGGTACACGGCATGGGCTACATCGATTGCCTCGAGCTGTTGCTCGCCGATCCGGAAACCAAGGGCATTGTTCTGGTCGGCGAGATCGGCGGCACCGAGGAAGAGCAGGCCGCCGAGTTCCTGGCGAGCCAGGGCGCGCACAAGCCGGTGGTGGGTTACATCGCCGGGATAACGGCACCGGCCGGCCGACGCATGGGCCACGCGGGTGCCATAATCGCGGGTGGCACCGGCGGCGCCGAAGAAAAGCTCGAAGCCTTTCGCCGGGCTGGTGTGCACATTCCGCCATCACCGGCCGCAATTGCCTCGACCATGGCGAAAGCCCTGGCCAACTGAGGACGACACTCAACGGGCGCCCACATCGTGCGCTGTGCAGGAAGAATAACAGGGCGCAATTCAGCAATGTCCGAACACTCCCAGAAGGTCAAACGACGTCAACATCCCGGCGCCCGACGCGGGCGCGCCAGAGCGACGCCGAAGGGCCGCCAGGTGGATCCGGCGGCAAGGGACGCGGTGCGGGCATTATTGGAGAACAGGCCGCGGCAACGTGACCTTCTCATCGAGTACCTGCATCTCATACAGGACGCTCATGGTGCGCTGTCGGCGGCACACCTGGCGGCTCTGGCCGATGAAATGCGCTTGCCCATGGCCGAGGTGTACGAAGTCGCGACCTTTTATGCGCACTTCGACGTCGTAGTGGACGGCGACCCGCCGCCCCCGGTCACCATTCGCGTGTGCGACAGCCTCAGTTGCGAGCTCCAGGGCGCCCAAGCCTTGTTCGGCGCTCTTGCCGAAACAGCGGATCCGCAACGGGTGCGGGTTGCGCGCGCCCCTTGCATGGGCCGCTGCGACACCGCGCCGGTGGCCGAGGTAGGGCACCATCATGTGGATCACGCCCGCGTCGAAACCGTCATGGCGGCGGCGGACGCCGGCCATGTGCATCCGCAGATCCCGGATTACGAAGATTACGCTGCCTACGTTGAGGACGGTGGCTATCAACTGCTGCGCAGCTGTCTGGACGGCGAGCGCGAACTAGACGCTATTATCGAAGCCTTGGACGAGTCGGGGTTGCGCGGACTGGGCGGCGCCGGGTTTCCCACCGGGCGCAAATGGCAGATCGTGCGCGGCTACCAGGGGCCGCGTCTGATGGCGGTCAACGCGGACGAGGGCGAGGTGGGGACCTTCAAGGATCGCCATTACCTGGAACGCAGTCCGCACCGTTTTCTGGAAGGCGTTCTGGTCGCCGCATGGGCGGTGGAAGCACAGGCGGTTTACATTTACCTGCGTGACGAGTATCCGGCGGTGCGGGAAATTCTTCTTGAAGAAATTGCCGCGCTGCGCGAGTCGGGTCTAACGGCGCATACGGAAGTGCATTTGCGCCGCGGCGCCGGCGCTTACATCTGTGGCGAAGAGTCATCGATGATCGAGTCCATCGAAGGCAAGCGCGGATTACCGCGTCACCGTCCGCCCTACGTGGCGGAGGTGGGTTTGTTCGGCCGCCCGACTCTGGTGCAGAACGTGGAGACCATGTACTGGGTGCGCGATATCGTCGAGAAGGGCGCGCAGTGGTTCGCGAGCCACGGTCGCAATGGCGGCAAGGGTTTACGCAGCTACTCGGTATCGGGAAGGGTAGCGGAGCCCGGAGTGAAGCTCGCGCCGGCGGGAATTACCGCGCGCGAACTCATCGACGAATTCTGCGGCGGCATGCAGGCAGGACACGCGTTCAAAGGCTATCTACCCGGCGGTGCGTCCGGTGGAATTCTGCCCGCCAGCATGGCGGATTTACCGTTGGAGTTCGGGGCGCTGGACAAGTATGGGTGTTTCGTCGGTTCCCACGCGGTTGTCATCCTCAGTGACAAGGACAGCATGAAGGACGCGGCCTTGAATCTGATGCGATTTTTCGAAGACGAAAGCTGCGGCCAGTGCACACCGTGCCGGGTCGGCACGGAGAAAGCGGTTGCTCTGATGTCCCGTCCCCAGTGGGACGCGCCGCTTCTCGTGGAAGTCGGTCGCGTCATGGCGGATGCATCCATTTGCGGTCTCGGCCAGGCGGCAGCCAATCCTCTGAAATCGGTTTTGGAGTTTTTCCCCGAGGAACACTCATGAGCACGTCGCCGAATCAGATGATCACCTTTCAACTCGATGGCGCGCAGGTCGATGCCTGCGACGGGGAAACCATCTGGCAGGCGGCGAAACGCCATGCTACGGCCATCCCGCATCTTTGTTACGCCGACGAACCGGGCTACCGGGCCGATGGCAACTGCCGGGCGTGCATGGTGGAAATCGAGGGTGAGCGGGTGCTCGCGGCAAGCTGCATCCGCACGCCGACGCCAGGCATGAAGGTGACGACCAACAATGATCGCTCCAAGAGCGCGCGGGCCATGGTCATGGAGTTGCTGGTAGCGGACCAGCCGAAGCGGGCGGCGGCGCACGATCCCGATTCACACCTGTGGCAGTGGGCCGAGCGCATGGCGGTCACCGAAGCGCGGTTGCCGGCGCGACCCAAATCACCGCTGCCGGACCCGAGCCACACGGCCATGCGCGTCAATCTCGATGCCTGCATTCACTGTACTTTGTGTGTGCGTGCGTGCCGCGAGGTGCAGGTGAACGATGTCATCGGTATGGCCTACCGGGGCCATGGCGCTAAGATTGTCTTCGATTTCGATGACCCCATGGGTTCCAGTACCTGCGTCGCCTGCGGCGAGTGCGTGCAGGCTTGTCCCACCGGCGCACTCATGGAGGCAAAGCTGGTGGACGAAAAGGGCGTCGGGCGGTCCATTGCCCTGGAGGAAGTGGACAGCGTGTGCCCTTATTGCGGTGTCGGTTGTCAGATTACCTATCAGACCAACGCCAACGCCATCGTCGCTGTGCAGGGCCGCGATGGGCCGGCTAATCGCCAGCGGCTGTGCGTCAAGGGGCGTTTTGGATTCGACTACGTGGCGCACCCCCATCGGCTCACCAAGCCACTCATCCGCCGCGACGATGCGCCCAAGAGCGCTGATTGTGAGGTGGACCCGGCAAATCCCCTCACCCATTTTCGTGAAGCGAGTTGGGAAGAGGCGCTGGATGTGGCCGCCACGGGGCTCAAAAACATTCGCGACAGCGAGGGACCCAAGGCTTTGGCCGGGTTCGGATCCGCGAAAGGCTCCAACGAAGAGGCGTACCTGGTGCAAAAGCTGGTGCGCACGGGCTTTGGGACCAACAACGTGGACCACTGCACGCGGCTTTGTCACGCATCCTCGGTGGTGGCGCTATTGGAGGGTATCGGTTCCGGTGCCGTGACCGCACCTTTCACCGCTTGTGAGGATGCCGATGTCATTATCATCACCGGCAGCAACGCGACGGAAAACCATCCGGTTGCGGCGACCTTCTTCAAGCAGGCTGCCAAGACCAAGACCCTTATCGTCATGGATCCGCGCGGCCAGCAGTTAAAGCGCCACGCCACCCACATGTTGCAGTTCACTCCGGGAACCGACGTGGCGCTTCTGAACGCAATGCTCAACGTCATCATCGAGGAGTCCCTCTACGATCGTCAGTATGTGGAGGCGAACACCGAAGGCTTCGAGAATCTCAAGCATCACATAAAGGATTTCACGCCGGAGGCCATGCAGGATATCTGTGGCGTCGATGCGGACACCATTCGCACCGTGGCGCGCAAGTACGCGAATGCAGAGCGCGCCATCATCTTCTGGGGTATGGGGATCTCCCAGAGCGTGCACGGCACCGACAATGCCCGTTGCTTGATCGCACTGTCGATGATCACGGGACAAGTGGGGCGCCCGGGCACGGGACTGCATCCATTGCGCGGACAGAACAACGTTCAGGGTGCTTCCGACGCCGGACTCATTCCCATGATGCTTCCCGATTATCAGGTCGTGGATGCAGAAGATATTCGCAAACGTTTCGAGGACGCCTGGGGCACGAGCCTGGATCCGGTGCGTGGTCTCACGGTGGTGGAGATCATGGATGCCGTGCACGACGGCGTTATCAAGGGCATCTACGTAATGGGGGAGAACCCCGCCATGTCCGATCCGGATGCGGACCACGCCCGTGAAGCGTTGGCCAAGCTCGAGCACCTGGTAGTACAGGACATTTTTCTCACCGAGACCGCTTTCCACGCTGACGTGGTATTGCCGGCTTCCGCATGGCCCGAGAAAGACGGCACGGTCACCAACAGCAACCGTCAGGTGCAAATGGGCAGAAAGGCGTTGGCTCTTCCCGGCGATGCGCGCCAGGACTGGTGGATCATCCAGGCGCTGGCCGAGCGCATCGGCTGCGACTGGCAGTTCGAGACCGTGAGCGACGTGTTTGCCGAGATGAAGACCGTCATGCGGTCGCTGAATAATATTTCCTGGGATCGCCTCGAGCGCGAGAGCGCCGTCACCTATCCCTGCGACGCACCGGATCGTCCCGGAAATGACATCGTCTTCGGCGACGGATTCCCGACACCGGACGGGCGCGCGAAGCTCGTGCCCGCATCCATTATTCCCCCCGACGAACAACCGGACAGCGAGTACCCGATGGTGCTCACCACCGGCCGTCAGCTCGAGCATTGGCACACGGGCGCCATGACGCGACGCTCTCAGGTCCTCGACGAGCTCGAGCCGGAGGCCGTGGCGAGTCTGTCACCCGGTGATTTGAAGGCTCTCGGCGTAACACCGGGAGACCGTGTTCGGGTCCGCACCCGGCGAGGCGCCATCGAGCTCAAGTCCCGTGCCGACGGCGGCGTTCCCGAGGGTATGGTTTTCATCCCCTTCTGTTACGCGGAAGCGGCGGCCAACGTGCTTACCAACCCTGCGCTGGATCCCTTCGGCAAGATCCCGGAGTTCAAATTCTGCGCTGCCAAAGTAGAAGCCGTCGCCGACGAACGAGCAGCTTGATTGGGTGATTAAGTCACCCGATTAAATTCTTTGCCTGAATGACTAAGCAAGAAAACGCCAACCTCTATGCATTGCTGAGCCGCCGTTTCAAGGAGAGGCGGGATACCGTCGCCATCGAGTCTCCCGGCGGTAAGCGATTGAACTACGCTGATGTTGAGCGCGAGTCGGCGCGATTCGCCAACCGCCTGCTGGCTCTTGGGGCGCGCCCCGGCGATCGGGTCGCGGTGCAAGTGGATAAATCCCCCGAGGCGCTTTGTCTCTACCTGGGCTGCGTGCGGGCAGGTCTCATCTATCTGCCGTTGAACACCGGTTATCCGGCGCGCGAGCTCGAACATTTTTTCGGAGATGCCAAGCCACGGATCGTCGTATGCCGGCCACAGGACCTGGATCTGGTCGCCGATCTCGCCGATCAGTGCGGCGTCGATGCAGTGTTGACCTTGGGGAAAGCTGGCGACGGCAGCTTGATGGAGTTACCCGACCCCGGGGATGAATTCGATACCGTGGTCTCCCGGGATGAGGACATCGCCGCCATCCTCTACACTTCGGGAACTACGGGAAAGCCCAAGGGCGCCGCGCTGAGCCATGGCAACCTGGGATCCAACGCCGTAACCCTGCACGAGACTTGGGGATTCTGTGAAAGCGACGTGCTGCTGCACGCGCTGCCCCTTTTTCATACCCACGGACTGTTTGTCGCCTGCCATTGTTCGTTGCTGAACGCCACTCCCATGCTGCTGCTGCCGAAGTTCGATCCCGACCAGGTCATGGATCTGTTGCCACGATCCAGTGTCTTCATGGGTGTGCCGACGTTCTATACGCGGTTGCTGGCGAACGCCGACTTCGGGCGTGCGCAGTGTGCCAACATGCGCTTGTTCGTATCCGGCTCGGCGCCCTTGCTGGAACAAACCCACAGTGACTTCTTCGAGCGCACCGGTCACACCATACTCGAACGCTACGGCATGACCGAGTGCGGTATGAGCACGTCCAACCCCCTGGACGGCCAACGCAAGGCCGGCACGGTGGGTCTGCCGCTCGCGGGTGTGAGCTTGCGCATCGTCGACGATGGCGGCAGTCCGGTGGCCACGGGAGAAATCGGTCAGATCGAATTCAAGGGCCCGAACGTGTTCAAAGGCTACTGGCGCATGCCGGAAAAAACTGCCGAGGAGTTCAGCGAAGACGGATACTTCCGCTCTGGCGACCTGGGTATGCTGGACGAAGACGGCTACGTCAGCATCGTCGGCCGCGACAAGGATTTGATCATCACTGGCGGCTACAACGTTTACCCGAAGGAAGTGGAGCTGTGCATCGATCAATTGGACGGCATCAGCGAATCCGCCGTCATCGGTGTCCCGGATCCCGATTTCGGAGAACGCGTGACAGCGGTAGTAGTGGCCCAGGCCAACGAGTCCAACGAAGAAGCCATAATCACCGCTCTCCGTCCCCTGCTGGCCGCCTACAAACTACCCAAGAGCGTTTGCTTCGTAGACGAACTCCCCCGAAACGCCATGGGAAAAGTCCAAAAAAACATCCTCAGAGATCGCTTCACAAGACCCTAGTGCGCCATGGTGCCAACAATCTGGCACAGCAAGAAAACAACGGGTCCCCCTCTCCCTTGATGGGAGAGGGGACACGACTGCAGGGATGCAGGAGGTAGAGCAACGCAGGGAGCGGTTGCCGAGGGGTGAGGGTGAAAAAGAGGAGCGCCAGCCAAAATCTCCAGCCGACAAGATCTCCCCCATAAAAAAACGACCAACCGAAAACTACGGCTCCGCAACCCTAACCCGCAATCCGTCCATAGCATTCGGCAACTGGGTCACCACGATACGATCACCGCTTTGCAATTCCGGACTCCGCACGAGCACCTGGGCGCTGCCGTCGGTGCTGCGGCGCTCGCCCACCCGGTCCACGTCGAGGGTGCGCATGCGGTCGCCGTCCAGTCGATAAATGCGATTGGTGCCGTATACGGCTTCGTAGGGCAGGGCGATGCTGCCGTGCACCTCCGGCAGGTCGACGATCAACTCCACCGTGCGCCCCAGAGGTAAATCCTTGCCCCCCTCGATAACACGGAAATACGCGTCGGCACCACCGCCGCCGCGTTCCACCTGTGCGGTGAAACGATCCAACCTGGCCCGAAGGCGACGTCCGTCCACCAGCGCATTCGCTTCGAGGGCATTGCCTTGTGCCAGCGCATCGCGCACCAGAGGCACCTGGCGCGTGGGGATCTGCGCGCGGATTTCGATTTCGGCGGTGTTGTAAACGGTCAGGATCTCGTCGCCGCCACGCACGCGATCACCGGGTGACACTGAGACTCGGGAGACACGTCCCGCGAATGGCGCCTTGACCCGGGTGCGATCCAGATCCAGCTCTGCTCTTCGCAGCAGGCTTTTGGCGCGCGCCAGGCGTGCATCGAGTTGCGCACGGCGGCTGGCATGTTCGTTGATGGAAAAACGCCGCTGGTCCACGGCCATGGCCTGGCGCTCTTCCGCTTGGCGCATCTGATCGATTTGGGCCTCGGATCCAACCTTTCTCTTGGCGAGCTTCTCGGCACGCTTGACCTCCCGCTGGTTGAGAGCGAGCAGCATCTCCTCGTGCTCGAGGGCCTTGATGTCGTTCTGGTTCCGTTGCCGCTCGTTGTCGATCTGGGCGCTGATGTCCGCCACTTCCGCCGCCCGTTGGGCGCGCAGCAGTTCGGCCTCGCGATCGTCGAGTACCACCATGGTCTCTCCGGAGCTCACATACTGACCTTCAAGCACATCAACCGAGCGCACATCGGCGGTCACGGCCGCCGACATGTTGGCGGTGCGTGGCGATCGCACCCGCCCGTAGAGACCCAACTGAGGCGTGGCCGTGGCAGGTTCGACGGTCATGACTCCTATGACCCAGGCCTTCTCCTCGGCTTGCAGCGCCTCGCGCTGGGGCTTGCTGTTGACCAGCGCCGCAAGGCCGCCGGCGCCGATCAGCAGGATGAGAATTGGCAGGATTCGCCGCACCGATGCTGCTCCCTGTTCGCGTTGCTGTGGATGCGCTGCCGCGTCGTATGGTCCGCGGCGCCCGTGGCCGAAGTCGCCGGTGCCGGGCGAAGGGCATCGCGGCTGCGGTGGACAAATCATGGTACCAGCTGATTGGGGCCGCGTCCCGGGCCGTCAGCACCAGATTTGTAAGCATCGGTACCGGCTCGAATAAGCCAAATCTATGGCTTCCAAAGTGGAACCTGGTTGGATTCCGCCCGTTGCCCGGATATGGTCTACCGCAGGACTGCGCCGGGACAGACCCTCCAGCACCCATGCGACTTGGGTTCCCCGCCGGTCAGGCCACCAGAGGAAGTTTCATGTCGACACTAGTCAGTCCCCACGGCTCCGCCAAGCTCCGCCCGCTGCTCCTCGAGGGCGCTGTGCTCGACGCCGAGCGCACCCGCGCCGAATCGCTGCCGGCCGTACGCATCAGCTCCCGGGAGGCAGGTGATGTGGTCATGATGGGTATCGGCGGTTTCACGCCCCTGGCCGGCTTCATGGGCTCCGAGGGTTGGCGCAGCGTGTGCGATCACATGCGCATGAGCAACGGCGTTTTCTGGCCCATTCCCATCACCCT
>JAACFO010000113.1 GCA_009937425.1 Gammaproteobacteria bacterium | reverse complement strand
TGGAGATATAGTCCCGGCTGCTGGCAAACGCCTCCCCGTAATACTGGACCGCAGGTAGCGCTTTCTTCTTTGAGCGGTAAGGGATCTGATCGACGATATTCGCCACCTCGATTTCGATCAGTGCTGCCAGGCTATCCCTGTCGAGTTCCAGGTCGCCGCCATGCACGATGTCGCGAAGATGAAAACGCGGCTCGCCCAGATGTTCGTAGAAACACCGCCGGTCGGTCACACAGAATGCGTACACCAGCCGCTCCGCGTCTATCCCGATGACGTCACGGATGTGTGCGCGCATACTCATATCGGCGGATTGCCTATCGAATACGTAAGTCCCGTATACGCTGTGAAAAAGACCTGCTACGCATACAGCCGGCGGGTTTCCCCACTTCACCAGCAAATCGTGCGTACCCTGCAGGTGTGCGAGGAGCGTGCGCCGCGAGTGGGATGTGACGTGGGCGTCAAGCTCCTCGAGCAAGCCTGTGTAGCGTGGATTCATGCCTTTAACTCTGTAGTGCCGCGAGGTCGCGGTACAGTTCCAGTGCCTCCGGATTGGCCAGGGCATCCTTGTTCTTGACTTGCTTGCCGTGTACCACGTCGCGCACGGCGATCTCGACGATTTTACCGTTCTTGGTGCGCGGAATGTCGTCCACCTGGACGATCCTGGCAGGCACGTGGCGTGGCGTCGTGTTGCGACGAATTTGTTCTTTTATGCGCTGGCGCAGCGCGTCATCCAGCGCGAGTCCGGCACGCAGCACCACGAACAATACCACGCGCACATCGTCGTCCCACTCCTGGCCGATGACGATAGCCTCGACCACCTCGTCGAGTTGCTCCACCTGACGGTAGATCTCCGCCGTGCCGATGCGCACGCCGCCGGGATTCAGAATCGCGTCGGACCGTCCATACATGATCATGCCGCCGTTTTCCGTGAATCCCACATAGTCACCGTGACACCAGACACCGGGAAACTTTTCGAAATAGGCGGCGTGGTACTTGGCGGCGTGGGGGTCATTCCAGAACCCGATGGGCATGGATGGAAACGGCCTCCTGCAGACGAGCTCGCCTTTACTGCCCAACACCGCGTTGCCTTCATCGTCGAAAGCGGCCACGTCCATGCCCAGACCAATGCATTGAATCTCTCCCCGGTACACCGGCAGGGTCGGATTGCCGAGGGCGAAGCAGGAGATGATGTCGGTGCCGCCGGTGATGGACGAAAGACAGATGTCGCTCTTGATGTGCTCGTAGACGAAGTCGAAGCTTTCGGGCACCAGCGGTGAGCCGGTGGAAAGCATCGCGCGCAGCGAACTCAACGAGTGGCTGTCGGCGGGTTTCAATCCGGCCTTTTTAAGGGCGTCGATGAACTTGGCCGAGGTGCCGAAATGGGTCATTCCGGTTTCGTCCGCGAAGTCGAAAAGCACATTGCCGTCCGGGTAGAAGGGCGCTCCGTCGTACAGCAACAGGGTGGCGCCAGACGCCAGGACCGACGCAAGCCAGTTCCACATCATCCAACCGCAAGTGGTGAAGTACATCACGCGATCACCGGTGCGGATGTCCGATTGCAACTGGTGTTCTTTGAGATGCTGAATGAGCGTGCCGCCGGCGCCGTGCACCATGCACTTGGGCACACCGGTGGTACCGGAGGAGTACATGATGAACAACGGATGGTCGAAGGGCAGCTGCTCGAATGGGATATCTCCCGGCGTGTAGCCTGCCGTGAACGCCGCCAGGTCCACCGCCTTTGGCACCCCATGGATTTTCGGTGCCGCCTGCGTATAGGCAACGACGATGACCCGCTCCACGTCCGGAAGCTCCTTCAGGATTTCCGTGACCCGGGCGAGGGAGTCGTGTTTCTTACCGTTGTAGAAGTAACCGTCGGCGGTGAACAGCACTTTGGGCGCGATTTGACCGAAGCGATCAACGACGCCGCGCACGCCGAAGTCCGGTGAGCAGGACGACCACACGGCACCCAGACTGGTGGCGGCGAGCATGGCGATGATCGCCTCGGGCATGTTGGGCAGGTAGCCGACCACGCGGTCGCCCCGGGCTACGCCGGCATCGGCCAATGCCATGGCCAGCACGGATACCGCGTCGTAGAGCTCCGCGTAGCTCAGGCTGCGGCGTACCTGATCCTCGCCGCGAAATTCGATGGCAAGCGCGTCGTCCCGTCGCTGCAGCAGATTTTCCGCATAGTTGAGCCAGGCTTCGGGGAACCAACGTGCCCCCGGCATACGCTCGGCGTCCTCCAACACCACGTCACCCTTGCGATCGGCAACAATCTCGGCAAAACCCCACATGGCATCCCAGAACTGCTCCGGGTGTTCCACCGACCAGCGATGCAGCGATTGGTAGTCCGTGGCGCCGACATCCCATGATTGATTGACGAATGCCGTAAAACGCGTGATCTCCGCCGCGGCAATGCGCTGCTCGGAGGGTCTCCAGAGTGGCTCAGCCATTTCCGTCACGCCTCCCGCGCGTCCTGGGGTAACTTGCGCTTGCTGCCGTCTTCGTTGAGAGCGACGAAAGTAAAGCTTCCTTCGGTAACTTTGACCGTCTCGCCGAACTGGTGGGCAAGCCGACGGCGCGCCCAGGTTTCCACGTGCACCCTGATAGATGTAGTACCCACCGCCTCGGTGCGGCAAAAACAGCTTACCTGGTCGCCCACGTACACCGGGCGATGAAAGCTCATGGCCTCTATACCCACCGTGGCCACCCGCCCGCGAGCACGCATGATGGCGTAGCTGCCGGCGGCCAGATCCATCTGCGCCAGCAGCCAGCCACCGAAGATGTCGCCATAGGCGTTGGTGTCGGCAGGCATGGCGACGGTGCGCAGCTCCGCCTCGACTCGCGGGGGCTGTTCCTGTGTAGGCATAAACAATCTCCTTCGCGGGCACAGGGGGCTCGCGACCCGGGGTATTGTAATCGCAGTCCGTTGGCTCTAGCGTTGTACCTGCCCGCAGGAGCCTGTCACAGGGCCGCGAGATGGAAAAAAATGCCAGATAAGAATTCCGCCGCCAACCCCTACGAAGACGGACTTCCGCAAATTCCGGCCAACTACGCGCCGTTGACACCGCTGAGCTTTCTGGCGCGCACCGCCAGCGTGTACCCCGAGCGCACGGCCGTCGTTCATGGCGACAGCCACTATACCTGGGCCCAGACCTATGCCCGCTGCCGGCGCCTGGCGTCGGCGTTGGCGCGACGGGGCGTCGGAAAGGGCGACACGGTGTCCATTATCGCGCCAAACGTGCCCGCCATCTATGAGGCGAGCTTCGCCGTACCCATGCTGGGCGCAGTGCTCAACACCATCAATACCCGGCTGGATGCGCGCACCATCGCATTCATCCTCCGGCACGCGGAAGCCAAAGTGCTGATTACCGATGGGGAGTTCTCGAGCAGCGTGGCGAGCGCGCTGGCCGAGCTCGACCAGCCGCCCCTGGTCATCGACATCGACGACCCCATGGCGCCTACGGGAGAGCTGCTCGGCGAGCTGTGCTACGAGGACTTTCTCGGCGAAGGCGATCCAAGCTTCCAATGGCTGTTGCCCGACGATGAGTGGCGCGCCATCTCGCTCAACTACACATCCGGCACCACCGGTGATCCCAAGGGCGTCGTATACCACCACCGGGGCGCATATCTGAATGCCCTCAGTAACGCTGTTGGCTGGGACATGGGCCATCACCCGGTGTACCTGTGGACACTGCCCATGTTTCATTGCAACGGCTGGTGTTTCCCGTGGACCGTCGCCGCCCTCGCCGGGACCAACGTCTGCCTGCGCAGAGTCGAAGCGGGCGCTATTTTCGATGCCATCGCCGATCGAGGCGTCACGCATTTCTGTGGCGCACCCGTCGTGCTGGGCCTGATCCTCAATTCCGATCCCGGGCAGCGGCGCGATTTCGAGCACACGGTGGAAGTGATGACCGCAGCGGCGCCACCGCCGGCGGCGGTGCTGGAAGCCATGGAGCAAAGCGGTTTTCACATGACCCACGTTTACGGGCTCACCGAGACCTACGGCCCGTCCGTGATCTGCGCCTGGAAAGATGAGTGGGACGCACTGCCCGCCCAGGAGCGGGCGATACGCAAGTCACGTCAAGGCGTTCGCTATCATGCCCTGGAGGGACTCGACGTTCTCGATCCGGCCACCATGCAGCCCGTGCCCCGAGACGGCGAGACCATGGGTGAGGTGATGTTTCGCGGCAACGTCGTCATGAAAGGCTACCTCAAGAACCCCGCCACCACCGGTGCTGCCCTGGCCGACGGTTGGTTTCATTCCGGTGATCTCGGCGTCATGCATCCCGATGGCTACCTGCAACTCAAGGATCGCTCCAAGGACATCATCATATCGGGGGGCGAAAACATCTCTTCCATCGAAATAGAAGACACGCTTTACCGACACCCGGCGGTGCTCGAGGCCGCCGTGGTCGCACGCAGCCATGAGAAGTGGGGTGAGACGCCCTGCGCATTCGTAACGCTCAAAGACGGTGCCGGGAACACATCCGCCGAGGACATCATCGATTTTTGTCGAGACAACATGGCGCATTACAAGATCCCCAAGACCGTCGTCTTCGGCGCACTGCCGAAAACCTCCACCGGAAAGGTCCAGAAGTTCAAATTGCGGGAGCGTGTCGAGAAGCTCGACTGTTGATCGAACGATGAGCCTGTATGAGGACCACAGGGCGGTCGGCGACCATGGGGCGACCCGCGGGGCAAGCGAGCGAGCACGCTCGGTGCCGGCTGCCTGAACGGCGTTTTTCGCGAGTTTCTCCATGACCGATTCCCTGCCCGTGGACGCACGCGTGGTCGTCATCGGCGGCGGAGTCATGGGCTGCAGCACGCTTTACCATCTTGCCAAGCTCGGCGTGCGCGACCTGATCCTGCTGGAACGCAAGAAACTCACCTGCGGCACTACCTGGCATTCCGCGGCCCAGGTACGCCAGCTGCGCTCCACCAACAACCTGACCCAGTTGATCCGTTACAGCACCGAGCTCTATGCATCCCTGGAAGAAGAGACCGGTCAGTCCACCGGCTGGACCAGAACCGGCAGCTTGAGCATTGCCACCAATGCCGATCGCCTGAAACACATTCGCCACCAGGCGTCGTTGGCGACGGTATTCGGCGTCGAGACCCACGAATTGTCACCGGCGCAAGCCGCCGAGCTGTGGCCCATGATGCGCAGCGACGACATCATCGGCGCGGTCTACTCCCCCGACGACGGCCGCGTGAATCCCAGCGATCTGTGCGCGGCATTGATCAAGGGGGGGAAGGCGAGAGGCGCCCGGGTCTTCGAGGACACCGCGGTGGCGGGATTCCACGTGCACGACGGCAGAGTATCCGGCGTCCAGACCGAGCGTGGCGACGTGAGCTGCGAGACCGTGGTCAACTGCGCCGGGCTATGGGGCCGGCAGGTGGGCGCCATGGCCGGCGTATCCGTGCCGCTGTATGCCTGTGAGCACTTTTATCTGCTCACCAAACCCATAGAGGGACTCGGGCGACATCTGCCGACCTTGAGCGACCATGATGGTTATCTCTACATTCGCGACGATGTGGACGGCATCCTGGCCGGCTGCTTCGAACCAGGTGCCAAAGCATTGTCTCTGGACAAATTGCCCGCCGGCTTCGCCTTCGATCTTCTCGACGAGGACTGGGATCACTTCGAACCCATGATGCACAACGCCATGCACCGGATCCCGGCCCTGGAGCAGGCCCAGGTGAAGATGCTCGTGAACGGGCCGGAGAGCTTCACGCCGGACGGCGCATTTCTCCTGGGTGAGACGCCGCAGCTGAAAGGCTTCTTCGTTGGCTGCGGCATGAACTCGGTGGGCGTTGCCAGCGGCGGAGGCGCAGGCAGGGCGCTGGCGGAATGGATCGTGGCGGGCGCGCCGACAACGGATCTGTGGTCAGTGGACATCCGGCGCTTCGCGCCTTTTCACGCCAACGAAACATTTCTGCGCGCGCGCATTCCGGAGATGCTGAGCCTGCACTACGCGGTCGGCTATCCGGGGCGCGAACCGCAAACGGCACGGGGACTGCGCAAGAGCCCGATTCACGATCGACTGGCTGCGGCTGGCGCCCAGTTCGGCACCCGCATGGGATGGGAACGCGCCGCCTGGTTCGCCGGACAAAACGATCCTCTACCGGCACCCCTGGGTTTCGGAAAGCCGGCGTGGTTCGATGCAGAAGAGCGAGAATGCCGCGCCGCGCGCAACGATGTGGTGCTGTTCGACCAAAGCTCCTTTGCAAAACTCGTTGTCGACGGCGCGGATGCGGAACGCATACTGCAAAAGCTGTGCGCCAACCATGTCAACGTGACGCCGGGGACCATTGTGTACACCGGCATGCTCAACAAAAACGGCGGTTATGAAAGCGATTTGACGGTTATGCGGCTATCCCGGGAACGTTATCTGTTGATCACAGGCACGGCCCAGGCGGTTCGTGATCTGGACTGGATCAGCAGCGCTATCGCATCCACGGATCGCGCCTCGGTACTGGATGTGACCTCCTCCCTGGCGGTATTCAGCGTCATGGGTCCGAAATCCCGCCGCTTGCTCCAGGAACTGACACCGGATGCCCTCGACAATGAGGCGTTCCCGCTGTTCTCCAGCCGCGAGATCCAGCTCGGCAGCGCAACCGCGAGAGCGGCGCGATTATCCTACGTGGGTGAGCTCGGCTGGGAGCTTTACGTGCCGGTGGACATGGCCCCCGGGCTTTACGACACGTTGATGGCGGCGGGCGCGGCCTTCGGTCTGATCAACGCGGGAACCCATGCATTGACGTCGCTGCGCATCGAGAAGGGCTACCGTGCCTGGGGACATGAGGTCACTCCCGACGATTCGCCTCTGGAAGCCGGCCTCGCTTTCGCCACCAAGTTGCGCTCCGGTGTGCCCTTCGTCGGCCGCGAAGCATTGCTCGAGCAGCAAACATCCGGCCTCCGGCGCCGCTTGCTTCACTTCAAGCTGGACGATCCGGATGTGTTCATCATGGGCGACGAGCCCATCTTGCTCGACGGCGGCGTCGCGGGCCAGGCCACATCGGCGGCATTCGGCCACAGCCTCGGCGCCAGCGTCGGTATGGGTTATGTGAGTCTCGAAGGCCGCCGCCCGGCGACGATGATCGAGGCCGGCGGCTTCGAGATCGAATGCGCTGCCGAGCGCTATCCGATCAGCGTTTCCCTTTCGGCCTTTTTCGACCCCCGGGGAAAACGCATGCGGGCAAACCCGTGAACGAAACCGCACCCCGGGCAGTTCGCAATGTGAGCCTGCTGGCCGCCTGCCAGGCGCTGATGATGACCGCCAGCACGCTGATCGTCGCCACTTCGGCGCTGGTGGGACTGATGCTTGCCGACAACAAAGCTCTGGCGACGCTTCCATTCGGGCTCATGTGGTTGATGACCACCTTGACCTCGGTTCCCGCCGCCCTGTGGATGCGCCGTGTCGGGCGCCAGGCCGGCCTCATGACCGGCGTTACGGCGGCAGTCCTCGGAGGCAGCCTGTGCACGCTGGCAATCTTCCAGCGCCGCTTCGATCTCTTCTGTGCCGGCTCCATGCTGGTGGGTGCGTTCAACGCCTTCGGGCAACAGTATCGATTCGCCGCGGCGGATGCCGCTGGAGAAACACACCGGGCGCGGGCGATCTCGCTTGTCGTGGCAGGCGGTGTGATCGCCGCCTTCGCCGGACCCAATCTAGCCCGTGTAACCCGCGATCTATATCCACTGGACGCCTTCGCCGGCTCTTACGCGGCGATAATTTCACTCTACATCCTGTCCTTCGTGGTTCTTGCCTTCGTTCGCATGCCGCCCGCGATCATACCCACGGTGCGCATCACCGCGGCCGCATTCGCGCTGCTGATGACCCGGCGCCGCTTTCTGGTGGCGGCGGCAAGTGCAATGCTCGGCTATGGCGTCATGAATCTTGTCATGACATCGACGCCGCTGGCGATGCAGAACCATGGTTTCCAGTTCGGCGAGACAGCCAGCGTCATTCAATGGCATGTGCTGGCCATGTTCGTGCCGTCTTTCTTTACCGGATATTTGATCGAGCGATTCGGCGCGCTGAGGATCATAATGAGCGGCGCGCTCCTGCAGCTGGGCTGCGTGCTCGTCAACCTGCAGGGGCAGGAGCAGTGGAATTTCGTTGCCGGCCTGATGCTTCTGGGCATCGGCTGGAATTTTCTCTTCCTTGGCGGCACCACCTTGCTGACTACCAGCTACAGCGGTGCGGAGAAAGCCGTCGCTCAGGGACTCAATGATTTTCTGGTGTTCGCAATGGTGACGATGACGGCCCTCGGGTCCGGAGCCTTGCATCATGCTTTCGGTTGGAATGCCATCAATCTGGTGATGGTGCCGTTTGTTGTTCTGGCCTTCGGTCTGGGTTTATGGCTGCACCGCCAAACCATGAGTAACGCGAAAGCGCCGCAGCCAGTGTAGTCGGTGAGGCCAGATGCGCAATCCCTGCGCATCTGGAATCGAAGCGAAACGAACTGGAAGCTGGGCTCAGTTGTAGGAGCCCTTGCGAATGACGCCTGTGTTGCCGTTACACATATCGTCACCGTTACAGGAATTGCTCCTGATCTTGCCCTTGTTGCCCATGCAGGAACGCTTACCGTTACAGGCGTTCGACCCTATCTTGCCAAGGTTGTCAGTACAAGATCGATCCCTACCATCCTCAGCCTTACTATACTACGGGCGAGGAGGAACAACGCCGGCAAGGCATTCAGGGTCAACGAGAACCCGGGAATTCTGTTCCCGAAACGGTGGAATTCCGGGACTCTAGTTCCGTGTGCGCAGGGGTGTCGAGAATCGTGCCGGGGTGAAAGGACGCAAGTCCACCGTGGTGGATGCGCCGTCGGCGATGAGTTCCGCCATGGCGGCGCCGCTGGCGGGCGCGTTGAGAATCCCCCAGCAGTTGTGACCGGTGGCCACGAAGGCTCCGGCGACGCCGGCAACGGCGCCCATCAAAGGAAGCCCATCGGCGCATATGGGCCGGTAGCAGGCGTTCTCCGCGAGCACCGGGGCACCATCCATTGCCGACGCCAGGCCCGCGGCGATACGTTGCAGGGTAGCCGTCGCCTGGCTGTTGCTTGATACCTGGGATGGATCGTCCGGCAGAGGTCGATCGTCGGACAGACCGCAAAGATACACCTGGCCGTCGGGCCTGGTGAAAATCTCCGGGTCCCTGCGCGCACCGTCCTCGTCCAGGTACTCGACAAAAAGGGCCTGCGCCGGCACCGGGGTTTTCGGTTCGAGGGTAATGCTGAATCCCTTGAGACCGTCGACCGGCGGAAGCGGCAACCACTGCGACGCCATCCCCGACCAGGGACCCATGGCGATGACCACCGCGTCCGCCGGCATCAGCGCGCCGTCGACACGCACACCGCGAACCTGAGACGGGGCACCGCCGATGTCCACGCCCTCCACGCAGCCGGTAACGAACCTGGCGCCAAGACGCTGCGCCTCCTCCATGAGTGCCCGGGTGAACAGTCGAGGATGCACCTGGGCTGTGGTGTCGGTGGCGCCGAGTTGCGCGTACACGGCGCCTGCACCATCGAGCCACTGGCAGTCGAGGGAAGAATTGTCAGCGCCGCCGGCGGCAGAGGTCGAAACGCCGAGGGTCGTCAGTTCACGGTAGCCGCAGTCCCTGCCGATTGTGCGGCTGAGCTGTGCATGCATCGCGTAGCTCTTGCGGGCCAGGGGGCCCAGGGGCGAGCCGTCGCACCAGTCCAGAGCGAGAAAGCCGCCGGACTTGCCCGACGCCGCACAGGCCACAGCGGCGCGCTCTACAACCGTAGCCGCGATTCCGCGAAGCGCCAGGTAGTATGCGATAGAGGCGCCGATAACGCCGGCGCCGCAGATGACCACCCTGGGATTTATAAGGGATTGCGCGCGCGGATCTTCCAGGAACTCGACTCCAGGACAACACCCTCGTCGGTGAGGTGCTTACCGAGATCGGATTTGAGGGCCGCGACGATCTCGTCGTGCTTGGCTATCGCCTGGTCGCCGGCTTCACGGTACACCTCGCCGGCGGGGCCCAGGGCGAGCTGGAAATTGACGGCATCGTCCAGGCTGTTACCCACCATCAGCGGTGCATCGATGCGTTCGAACTGGATATCGTCGTAACCGGCGATCTCCAGCTGCTTGGTCACCATTTCCTGGCCGGCCATGGAAAACGGCCCTGGACCGCAGGTTCTGGCGTCCTCACCTGGCGGCGGCAGGTGCTGGAGGATGACCTGCTTCGGCATGCCCAACCAGGGATTATCGTCGATGGTTCGCCAGACAATCATGGTCATGATGCCGCCGGGTTTGAGCGAGCTGCGCATGCTCCTGAGTCCGGCGACCGGATTCTCGAAGAACTGGGTGCCAAAACGCGAGAAGCAGAAATCATGCTGCGGCTCGAATGGATAACTCTGCACGTCGCTCTCGACGAAAGTGACATTGCCGACACCCTCGGCCTTGGCGTCGGCCCGGCCGAACTCCAGAAACGCATCGCAGCAATCGATACCCAGCACCGATCCTTCGGGACCGACGCGCCTGGCGAGCTGTATCGCCGTATCGCCGAAACCGCAGCCCACATCCACGGCTTTGTCGCCCGGGCGGATTTCCAGCTTGGGGAAAATATTTTCACTGTGATGAGTCAGGCCGCCCACGAGAATGTGGCGGTACTTGGTGAACTTGGGAACGAGAATGTCGTTCCAGAAATCGACGAACTCATTGCTGCTCGCCGCCGCCGAGGCTGTGCTCATGACTCATTAACTCCGTGGTTGCTGGCTTTGACGATTCCAGCTTACACCGGGATCGTGTCCGCAATACTTCTTCGGGAGCGAGAACTGTTTCAATTGTTTCTAGGTTCCGGCATCACGATTCCCGGCAAGAAAGGCGCGCATATGAAAGTCCATCTGCGTAGAGACGTACCGGTAGGCTTCCCCCACCGGACAGGCGCGTCGAGCGAGGCAACCGCCGCCGAGGCAATCGGCGCCACGAGCCTCGGCTATATGCGCGATACAGGCGGGCACATCGTAACCGTTTCCTGAGAATGCGCCTACAGGACAGGCTGATAGACAGGGTTTGTCCGCACAAGTGTCGCAAGGACTGGGGCGATCGTCCACCGCTGGAAGATCGATGCTTTCGGCGAAGGCCAGTGCGCCACGGTAAGCATGCCACAGCCCATACTCGGGATGAATCAGCGGCCCGATAGGCGATGGATAAACGTCCTCGGCCCGCTGGGCCCAACGAATGAACGGCAGGAAGGGCGGACCGCCGAATGGAAACAGGGCTTCGGCGCCGAGCGCCGCCGCCAGCTCCGTGACCACCCGGCGGCTCCATCGATCCAGTGGATTGGGCGATTGATGGGATTCCTCCGACGCCTGAAACACCTCCCAGCAGCTGCCTCCGACCACCCCCACCAACAAAAGGGTCCCGACGCCGCGGCCATCGGCCATTGCGGGTACGCCATCTTCGGGGCGCGGATGAAACGCCCCCCGCGGCCGAAGACCCCTGTCTTCCACCGCTCGGCACAGCGATGCGTGGTCCACCAGAGCGCCCTACTCGTAGCTTCTGACGTCGTCGATGACCTTACCGTCGTTGGCAAGGCTGCCGGGCGAACTGAAATTCACTTCGCCGCGCAGCTTGCAGAGATCGCGAATGGAGTCGGTAATGGCCGTGCGCAGCTCTTCCGATGGCTCTTCTGCAATCTCGCAGTGCAGGGTCATACGATCCTGGTTGTCCACACTGGCGACCACCAGTCGTCCCTTTGATACTTCCGGATGGCGCCCCAGGACCGCCGCCACCTGGGAAGGGTGCACGAACATGCCGCGCACCTTGGTGGTTTGGTCGGCGCGTCCCATCCAACCCTTGATGCGCAGGTTGGTGCGGCCGCAGGGACTCTGGCCCTCCATGACGGCGGACAAATCTCCGGTGGCGAAACGAATTAACGGATAATCCGGGTTGAGCGTGGTAACAACCACCTCGCCCACCTCGCCGGTATCCACCGGATCGCCTGTACCGGGGCGCACGATCTCCAGAATCACGCCCTCATCGACAATCATTCCTTCCATGGCCTCGGACTCGTAGGCGATCAAACCGAGATCCGCCGTGGCATAACACTGGCGCACGGCCACGCCTCTACCGGCAAGACTCTGGCGCAGACTCGGCGGCAGTGCCTCCCCCGACACCAACGATTTCTTGATGCTGGAAACGTCGGCTGCGAGTTCCTCGGCCTTATCGAGCACAATATTGAGAAAGGACGGCGTGCCGACGTAAAAGGACGGAGCCAGCTGCGAAATGGCCTGCACCTGAAGCTCCGTCTGGCCGATGCCGGCGGCAAACACCGGGCAACCGAGGGCATGAGCACCGGACTCCAACATGAATCCCGCGGGGGTGAAATGATAGGAGAATGTATTGTGGACCAGTTCGCCAGTGCGCAATCCGGCGGCAAACAAGGCCCGCGCCGTGCGCCAGTAATCCTCCCGGCGCGCCTCGGGCTCATAAATGGGACCCGGTGACGCGAATATATGTCCAAGCTCCCCGGTGGCGGTGGCCGCGAATCCGCCAAATGGCGGCGCCTCGGCCTGGCCCTCGAGCAGCTCGGTTTTGCGCGTAACCGGCAGCTCCGCCAAGGCTGCCCGCGAGTCGATTTTGTCAGCGCGCACTTTTTCCAGGAGCGCGGCGTAGGCGGGCGCCTTGCGTCTGGCCTGCTCAATGTGCGCGGGCAGTGCACCCAGTAACGCACTCTCGCGCGCTTGTGGACTTCGCGTTTCGAGATCGTCGTAGTGATCGGGCATGGGACTGCCTGGCGGGCAAGCCTGAGGTCTATGCAAGCCAGCGCTTGCGTCGGCGATAATGCTTCACGTCCCTGAAGCTCTTACGGTTTTCGCCGCTCACGCCGAGATAAAATTCCTTGACGTCCTCATTCTCTGCCAGCGCGGACGCTTCGCCGTCCATGACTACCCTGCCGGTCTCGAGAATATAGCCGTGCTTGGCGAAACGCAGAGCCACGTTCGTGTTCTGCTCTGCAAGCAGAAATGTAACCCCTTCCTGCTCATTCAAGCGGGCAACGATCTCGAAAATCTCCTCCACCAGCTGCGGCGCCAAACCCATGGACGGTTCGTCCAGAAGAATGACGGACGGACGCGCCATGAG
>JAACFO010000112.1 GCA_009937425.1 Gammaproteobacteria bacterium | reverse complement strand
CCAAAGGGGGAGAGGGGGCAATAGTCGCAAGGGCTAACCGGTGCCGGAGTTCCTCCTCTTCCCCTCTCCCCCTTTGGGGGAGAGGGGATAAGGATCGGAAGCATTGTTTACTTTACACACTCCCTCACCGGAAGGACTTCCAGCTCGCGCAGCTTTACGTCGATGGAGAAGTCGCCGTAGTCGTAGATCATGTCGCCGGCGACGCCGTTCTCATAAAGTACTGCGCTCAGCTCGAATTCCGGCGATGGTTGCATCGCTTCCAGCTTGAAGTAGGCGAGACGAAAGGACCACGAGCGTTTCTCTGACACGATCCGCGGCACGTTCTCGTCACCGGGGGCGCGCTCCAAACCGATAAACGCTGTAATTTCGTATGGCGAGTCCAGCGTACTGCCGTCGAAGACGGTGCGTGTGAGATGCTGTTTGCCCGCCTTCGCCGTGGCGATCAATTCCGCCAGATGCCGTGCCGGGAAAATCGTGCCCGCCGGCAGGGGTACTGTTTCCTTCTCGGGTTTCGCAAAACGGGTTTCGCCGCTTGCGCCGGGTTCGTCGAGCCGCGCAACTCCGCCCAGTTCTTCCGAGAGTTCCCGGTCCTGGTAGCTGCGCGTGTTGAACCAGAAGTCGGCGCCGTTGGTCGACTCCCAGCCGGAGAGGTGTGCGATGTGTTCAAAGCCCGCGCCTTCGGCGTGGTAGAGCCGAAAGCCGATGTATTGCTCCATACGCCAGCCGTCGCAGGCGACTTCGAAGGTGATCTCCAGGCGTCCCTTGACGCCGGTAACATCGCTGCTTGCCGATCCAATATGCTTCGACAAGCCGTATACCGCGCGGTGGGAAAGCAAACCGGGTGCGCCGCTTTGAGCTTCCGCGGCACCGGACAAAAACAAGATCGCGCCAACAACGATTAACCGTCGGCACGACGCAAACAGTTGGGAGGTCATCATGGCGCTATTGTAGCCGCAAGACTGCTTGCGTTGCGCACGAAGCTGTCCCGGCACGCGATGCGGTGTACGGCTATGCCGCGGCCTCTCCCGCGGCCTCTCCCGGGTTTGCATCGTAGCCGAGCACCGGGGCCAGCCAGCGCTCCACTTCGGCGACGCTGATATTTTTGCGTGCAGCGTAGTCCCGGACTTGATCCCGTTCGATCTTGCTGACACCGAAGTAGCGGCTCTCGGGGTGGGCGAAATAAAACCCACTAACCGATGCTGCCGGCAGCATCGCGAAACTTTCCGTGAGTCGCACGCCGGCCGAAGCTTGCGAGTCGAGTAGCGCGAAAAGCGTTTTCTTTTCCGTGTGATCAGGGCAGGCAGGATAGCCCGGCGCCGGTCGGATCCCCCGGTACTGCTCCTGAATGAGCGCTTCGCTTGTTAATGATTCCTCGGCTGCGTAGCCCCAGAATTCCGTGCGCACGCGCTGGTGCATGCGCTCCGCAAAGGCCTCTGCCAGCCGGTCGGCGAGTGCTTTCGCCATGATTGCGCTGTAGTCGTCGTGGGCGGACTCGAATCCCGCGACCACGTCCTCGAGTCCGAATCCGGTGCTGACGGTGAAGGCCCCCAGATGATCAGGCGAGCCGGCATCCCGCGGCGCGATGAAGTCGGCGAGCGCCAGGTTGGCGCGCCCGGGGCCACGATCCATTTGCTGTCTGAGGGTGTAGAAGGTGGCGAGGGACTCGCGGCGATCGGCATCGGCATAGACGACAATATCGTCGTTGACGCTCGCCGCCGGCCAGATGCCGATGACCGCCCGTGCCCGCAGCCAAGCCTCGTCGACGATACGGTGAAGCATTTTTTCGGCATCGGCAAACAGTTCACGCGCTGCCGCGCCCACGGTCTCGTCGTCGAGGATGCGCGGAAAACTTCCAGCCAGATCCCAGCTTCGAAAGAACGGCCCCCAGTCGATGTACTCCACCAGTTCATCCAGGGGGTAATCATCGAAGCTTTTCCGCCCGGTGAACGATGGCGGTGATGGCGTGTAGTTGCGCCAGTCGATGGGGTGCCGATTGGCGCGTGCCTCGGCGAGGGTCGCGCGGCGGGCATCGCGCCGTTGCGCGGCCCGTTGCTCTCTGATGGCCGCGTATTCCGTTGCGATTTGTGAAACGTATTGCTGACGGTCGGCTCCGATGAGTTTGCTGACAACACCGACGGCACGGGATGCGTCAGGGACGTACACGGTCGGTCCGCCATAGTTCGGTGAAATCTTGACCGCCGTATGCACGCGACTGGTGGTGGCGCCGCCGATGAGCAACGGCAAAGTGAAATCTCCCCTCTGCATCTCGCTGGCCACATGACACATCTCGTCCAGGCTCGGCGTGATCAGGCCGGAGACGCCGACGATGTCGGCACCCTCGGCGCGGGCAGTCTCGAGTATGCGATTGGCGGGCACCATGACACCGAGATCGATGACCTCGTAGCTGTTGCACGCAAGCACTACGCCGACGATGTTCTTGCCAATGTCGTGCACGTCACCTTTGGCGGTGGCGAGCACCACCTTGCCGGCGGAACGAGATTTGTCGTCGGGGGATTTTTCAGACTGCATGTACGGTTCCAGATGGGCAACCGCCTTTTTCATTACCCGCGCACTTTTCACCACCTGGGGCAGGAACATCTTGCCGGCGCCGAACAAGTCGCCGACCACATTCATGCCGTCCATGAGCGGGCCTTCGATGACCTCGAGGGAGCGTTGTGCGAGTGTGCGTGCCTCTTCGGTGTCGGCGACTACGAAGTCGTCGATACCGTGCACCAGCGCATACACCAGGCGGCCGTGGGCGTCGGTTTCACGCCAACTCAGGTCCTCCGCCTTCTGCTTGGCCTGGCCCTTCACCGTAGATGCAACCTCGAGCAATCTCTCCGCCGCATCGTCGCGTCGGTTGAAAAGCACATCTTCGATGCGCTCGCGCAGACTCTCGGGGATATCCTCGTAGACGGGCAACTTGCCGGCATTGACGATGGCCATGTCCAGCCCCGCCTCGATAGCGTGGTAGAGAAAGGCGGAGTGCATGGCCTCGCGCAGCGGGTCGTTGCCTCTGAAGGAAAAAGACAAATTGGAAACGCCGCCGGAGATTTTCACACCGGGAAGGCGCTCCTTGATGATCCGGGTTGCCTCGAAGAATGCCCGGGCATAATCGTTATGCTCCTCGATACCGGTGGCAACGGCGAAAATGTTCGGATCGAATACGATATCCTCTGGCGGAAAATCCACCACGTCGACGAGAATCCGGTATGCCCTTTCGCATACAGCGACTTTCTGCTCCACGGTTTCCGCCTGACCCTGCTCGTTGAAGGCCATGACCACGACCCCGGCGCCGTAGCGCTTCACCAGGCGCGCTTGCTCGATGAAGGATTCTTCTCCCTCCTTGAGGCTGATGGAATTGACGAAGCTTTTGCCCTGAACGCACTTGAGGCCGGCTTCGATGATCGACCATTTGGAAGAGTCGATCATTATGGGGACGCGACTGATATCGGGCTCGGCGGCAATGAGGCAAAGGAACTTGCTCATGGCGGCTTCGGAATCCAGCATGCCCTCGTCCATGTTGATGTCGATGATCTGGGCGCCGTTCTCCACCTGCTCACGGGCAATGCCGATAGCGGTATCGTAATCACCCTCGATAATGAGCCGTGCGAACTTTCTCGAACCGGTGACGTTGGTGCGTTCGCCGATGTTGACGAACAAGCTGTCGGCGTCGATGGTGACCGGCTCGAGACCGGACAGTCGGCACACGCGCGGCGATTGCGGGATGCTGCGTGGTTTGGACTTTGCGACCGCTTGGGCGATAGCGCGAATATGTTCCGGTGTGGTTCCGCAGCACCCGCCCACCAGGTTCAAAAAACCGGCCGCTGCAAATTCCCCGAGCACTTTCGCCATGTTCTCCGGCGTGTCGTCGTAGCCCCCGAACTCGTTGGGAAGCCCGGCATTGGGGTGACAACTGACGTGGGTTTCGGCGGTCCGGGCGAGATCATCCACATAGGGCCGCAGCTCGGGTGCGCCCAGAGCACAATTGAGGCCGACGGCCAGCGGCCGCGCGTGGCGCACCGAGTGCCAGAATGCTTGCACCGTCTGTCCGGACAGGGTGCGTCCGCTGAGATCGGTAATGGTTCCCGAGATCATCAGTGGTAAACGTGTACCGGTCTGCTCGAAGAACTCGTCTATGGCGAACAACGCGGCCTTTGCGTTAAGCGTGTCGAACACCGTTTCCACCAGGATCAGATCGGCGCCGCCCCGGGTGAGTCCCTGCAAGGCTTGGCCGTATGCCCCGCGCAGATCATCGAAGCTCACATTGCGGTAACCCGGGTCGTTTACATCCGGCGAAATCGACGCGGTACGATTGGTCGGGCCCAGCACCCCCGCCACCCAACGAGGGCGCTGGGGATCGGTGGCCATTGCCGCGTCGGCGGCTTCCCGGGCGACCCGGGCGGCGGCAAGATTGAGCTCCAGGACATGGTCTTCGAGACCGTAGTCGGCCTGTGCGATGGCGGTGCCGTTAAAGGTGTTGGTTTCGATGATGTCCGCGCCGGCGGCCAGGAAGCTCGCGTGGATATCGCGAATCAAATCCGGCTGCGTGATGCTCAGAAGATCATTGTTGCCGCGCACATCCAGGTGATGGTCGGCGAATTGACGTCCGCGGAAGTCGGCCTCCGACAGCGCATGCACCTGAATCATGGTGCCCATGGCACCGTCCAGGGTCAGAATGCGCTCTCCCAGGGCCTCTATGAGAGTCTTCGCGGAATCCCTCGACCAGCTCAGCATGTTAGACGCCCGACGCACGGGCTTTCGTGCCGCTACGGGACACCCCGCCCTTCAGCCCGAGCCTGTGACAAATAGCCAGGGTCAACTCGGCTCGGTTGAGGGTATAGAAGTGAAACTCCGTCACTCCTTTAGCCTTGAGCCGCAGACACTGCTCGGCGGCCACCGTGGCCGCCACCAGCTGGCGGGTGTCGGGGGAGTCGTCGAGGTCTTCGAACAGTTCCGCCATCCAAGCGGGAACGGTGGCGCCGCAGGTGGCGGCGAAGCGTTGCACGGCGGCGAAGTTGGTCACCGGCAGGATCCCCGGGACGATGGGCACACCAATGCCGGCGCCCCGCGCCCGATCCAGGAATCGGAAGTAGGCGTCGGAATCGAAAAAGAACTGGGTGATGGCCCGGGACGCGCCGGCGTCCAGCTTGCGTTTCAAATTGTCCAGATCGTGTTGCGCTGAACGCGCCTCCGGGTGGGTTTCCGGATAGGCGCCGACGGTGAGCTCGAAGTCCGCCACCCGCTTCAGGCCGGCAACCAGCTCGGCAGCGTTCTGGTAGCCATCGGGATGCGCATGGAAGCGCGACTGGGCGTCCGAAGGATCGCCGCGCAAGGCCACGATGTGGCGGACACCGGCCTGGTGATAGCGCCGGGCCACCGCGTCCACTTGATCCCGGGACGCGTCTACACAGGTTAGATGGGCGGCCGGCGTCAACGCAGTTTCATCGAGCACACGCTTGACGGTTGCGTGGGTGCGTTCCCGGGTACCGCCGCCCGCGCCATAGGTTACCGAGACGAAGCGCGGTCCAACGGGAGCAAGGCGCTCGATGGATCGCCACAATGTTTCCTCCATGGCCGGGGTCTTCGGCGGGAAGAATTCGAAGGACACGGACAGCCCGGATTTGATGGGCGTGAATTGTGTTTCTTTGTTTGATGAATTTGTCATTGCTCTAGGCCACATCCAGCTGATAGTGGGTGGGCGCATCGGCCCGTTGAACGCCGGTCCACAATGACACCGTAAGGCTTTCGGCATCCCTGGGACCGCTGACGGTCAGATGTTTGACGCGCACGTCCTCGAGTCCTGCTGTCAGGCACCAGTCGGTTACTTCCGCATCATCGAATCCCAGGCGCCGGTGGGCGTAGTCACTGCGCAGCAGTTCCAGCGAGTGCTTGGCGAAGTCGACCACCAGAAGCTTGCCCCCCGGGCGCAGCGCCTCGGTAGCTTCCGCAATGGCCGTGGCCGGGTCGTCCAGAAAGTGCAGCACGTGGTGAATGGTGACCACGTCCACGCTGCCGGTGGGCACCGAGAGGTTGTAGATATTGCCGTGACGCACCTGACAGTGGCTGAGATTTTGTTTGGCCAGGTTGGCGCGCGCCACCGACAACATTTCACGGCTGGCGTCGATGCCGAGACCGCGGCCAACGCGCTCGCCGAAGACCTGCAGGACGCGGCCGGTGCCGGTACCCAGGTCCAGAAGGGTGCCGATGGGTCCCGGGCCGGCGGCGCTCAGCATCGCCTGCTCCACGTCGGACTCGGCCACATAGAGGTCGCGGATGCGGTCCCAGCTCTTGGCGATGTCGCGAAAGTACGCCGACGCCGCCACCGCGCGATTCTGCTTGACGGATTCCAGGCGTTGGAAATCGCGGCTGAGGTCCGGGTCGTCCCGGGGCAGTAGCGCCACCAGGGCGGCGAGGATTTCCGTGCCGGGACCGCTGTCGGCCAGGCGGTAGAATGCCCAGGAACCCTCCTGGATGCGTTCCACCAGGCGCGCCTCGGAGAGCAGTTTCAGATGCCGGCTCACCCGGGGCTGGCTTTGTCCCAGTATCCACGTCAGCTCCGAGACTGTCAGCTCGTTTCTGGAAAGCAGGGCCAGCAGGCGCAGCCGGGTGTGTTCTCCCGCGGCACGCAGGCCGTTCAGCAAGGTCTCCATGGCGTGTGGTACCTGAAATAATGGTAGACGGATATAAGCATATCGTTATGTCATATGCAAGCTCGCCTCTCCTCAGGGCACCGGTCGCTTCGCGGCCTCGCCTCTACCTGGACCCGCACCCTCGGCTATCATGGGCCGGCCACCATGAACGACCCAGCCATCCCCACCGATACCCTGGACCGTCTGAAAGCCATCGTCGGACCCAGGGGCTATATCGCCGACGAGGCGGGCAAGGCGGCTTACCTCAACGATGAGCGCGACATGTTCCACGGCCTTTCACCGCTGGTTCTGCGCCCGGCCAGCACCGGGGAGGTGGCGGCCATCGTGACCCTGTGCAGCGAGGCCCGCGTCGGCATCGTGCCCCAGGGCGGCAATACGGGTCTGGTTGGCGGAAGCGTGCCTACCCGGTCCGGAAGTGAGGTGGTGGTTTCTCTTGCGCGCATGAACAAAGTGCGCGAGCTCGATGCGATCAATTACACCATGACCGTGGAGGCCGGTTGCGTGTTGGCCGAGGTGCAAACCGCCGCGCGCGAAGCGAGCCGCCTGTTTCCTCTCAGCCTCGCCGCCGAGGGTAGCTGCCAAATCGGCGGTAATTTGTCTACCAATGCAGGCGGTACCGCCGTGCTGCGCTACGGCAATGCCAAGGATTTGGTGCTCGGGCTCGAGGTCGTGCTGGCAAGCGGGGAGATCTGGAACGGACTACGGCGTTTGCGCAAAGACAACACCGGCTACGATTTGAAGCAGTTGTTTCTCGGCGCCGAAGGCAGCCTCGGTGTGGTGACCGCCGCGGTGCTGAAACTATTTCCCCTGCCCGCCGACTGTGCCACGGCACTGGTGGCGATGCCCGACGTGCACGCGGCGCCAAGATTGCTGGCGATGTTGCGCGAAGTGAGCGGCGATACCATCACGACCTTCGAGTACATGCACAGGGCATGTCTGGACGTTCTTGCTGCATACACGGATCTCGCCGATCCCTTCGATGAACCCTACCAGCACTATGCGCTGGTGGAGTTAACCTCCAGTCGCCGCGATGCCGACCTGCACCCGTTGCTGGAACGCGCCCTGGAAAGTGCTTTCGAAGACGGTGTTGCCGTTAATGCGGTGATTGCTTCCAGCGGCGCCCAGGCCAAGCGACTCTGGCGAATGCGGGAATCGTTGCCGGAGGCGCAGAAGAATCTGGGCGCCGGTATCAAGTTTGACGTGTCGGTGCCCGTCTCGAGGGTGCCGGAGTTCATCCTGAGGGCCACGAAGTTCTGTGAAGAAGCCATCGAGGGCGCGCGGGTCGTGGCCTTCGGCCACATCGGAGACGGCAACGTCCACTTCAATCTCATGCAGCCCGAGGCCGCCGACGTGGCAAGCTTCCTGGCCCGGGGCACCGAGATAACCACCCGCGTGTACGACATCACTGCCGAACTCGACGGCAGCTTCAGCGCCGAGCACGGCATCGGCATGCTGAAAAAGCACGAGCTGGAACGCTACAAATCCCCCATCGAACTACAACTAATGCGCACCCTCAAACAAACCCTCGATCCCCACAACATAATGAACCCCGGCAAAGTGCTTTAAACACCTCCCGCATAACAAACCAAAACGAAGGGTTCCCCTCTCCCTTGATGGGAGAGGGGACACGACCGCAGGGATGCAGGAGGTAGAGCAACGCAGGGAGCGGTTGCCGAGGGGAGAGGGTGAGAGAGAGGAGCGCTACGGCGAAGCCGTATCCACTAAACGCCTATCCTCCGATACGCCTTACCCCTAGTCATAGATCGCCTCCAACGGATCCCGAAACTCATACCCCAAATCGTGTGCCACCTCCTTCTGGGTCACGTGGCCTTTATGCACGTTCAGTCCGTTGCGCAGGTGCAGGTCGTCTTCCAGTGCTTTTTTATAACCCTTCTCGGCTAGTATCAGCACGAAGGGCAGGGTGACGTTGTTGAGCGCATAGGTGGAGGTGCGCGGAACGGCGCCCGGCATGTTGGCGACGCAGTAGTGGACGACGTCGTCGACGACGTAGGTGGGATCGTCGTGGGTGGTGGCATGGGAGGTCTCGAAGCAGCCGCCCTGATCGATTGCCACGTCGACCACCACCGAACCCGGTTTCATACGCTTGATCATGTCGGCGGTGACCAGCTTTGGCGCGGCGGCGCCAGGGATGAGCACGCCGCCAATGACAAGATCCGCCCCCAGAACATGCTCCTCGATGGCGAAGCGGGTGGAGTACACGGTATCCAGGGGGCGACCAAACTGACGCCACAGTGCCTTGAGCGCATCGGTCGAGCGATCGATTATCCAGGTATTGGCGCCCATGCCCATGGCGATGTGCGCCGAGTGGGTACCTACCACACCGCCGCCGATGATCACGACTTTTGCCGGTTCCACACCGGGCACGCCGCCGAGCAGAATTCCCTTGCCGCCCTGGACTTTTTCCAGACAATGCGCGCCGGCCTGCACAGCAAGTCGCCCGGCCACCTCGGACATGGGTGCCAGCAGGGGCAATCCGCCAAGCGGCGAGGTCACGGTCTCGTAGGCGATACAAACCGCGCCGCTTTCCACCAGGTCCTTGGTTTGCTCGGGGTCGGGGGCGAGATGCAAATAGGTGAACAGGATCTGATCCGCCTTCAACATGGCGCGCTCGTTGGCCTGTGGTTCCTTCACCTTGACGATCATTTCGGCCTTGTCGAAGACCTCGGCAGCGTTGGCGGCGATAGTCGCCCCGGCACGTTCGTAGTCTTGATCGCTGGCGCCGATGCCGGCCCCGGCATTGCTTTCCACCAACGCCTGATGGCCGTGGTGGGTGATTTCGCGGACACTCTGCGGGGTCATGCCGACCCGGTATTCGTGGTTCTTTATCTCTGCGGGTACACCAATCAACATGACGACAGCTCCCAGTTATCGATCGTCAAAGAGGGGTGGCCGCGGCACTGTTAAATGCCCCAGCGGCCATGCAACACCCTAACTTAGTGCCAAGCTCGGAGCTGGCATAGAGCCAGTCGATGGCCTTGGCCTAGGCCAGGTCGTGAACAATATCGGCGAGAGTTTGAATGCCCGGCTCGATGTGGTCTACCGGAATCGAGGAGAAGCCGAGCCGGAAGTAATTTTTCGGTGGATTCTCGCCGAGAAAGAACACATCGCCAGGCTCGATGAGGATGCCCTGCTCGGCGGCCCGTTCCGCCAGGACCCGGGTATCCAGGCTATCAGGCCCTTTTACCCAGTAGGAGGTGCCCCCGAATGCGGGCATGCGCGCCGATTCCGGAAGATATCGGGCGAGGGCCTGGCCCATGACCTGCCAACGCTCCTTGTAGGCATGACTGAGGCGCCGCACCAGGGAGTCGTGATGACCGAGGGACAAGAACAGCGCCACCGCGCGCTCATTGTTTGCCGGTGGGTGGCGCAGCATCAAACGCCGCAGGGCCCGTGCTTCGGTGATTAGCTCCTTCGGGCCGACCATGTAGCCAAGCCGTAGTCCCGGCGCCAGGGTTTTCGACAGGCTGCCGACGTAGACCACGCGACCGCTGTGGTCGAGGCTCTTGAGCGCAGGCGTCGGCTGACCCACGTAGTTGAACTCGCTTTCGTAATCATCCTCGATAATGACGAAGTCCGAATCCACCGAGCGGGCCAGCAACTCGTGTCGGCGCTCCAGGGGCATGGTCACGGTAGTTGGCGACTGATGGCTGGGTGTTACGTATATGTAGTCGCACTGGTCCAGCTTCTCGTCAGGTATCAACCCGGACTCGTCGACTGATAATCCCAGGATGCGCGCGCTCGTCATTCCGAATATGCTGCGGGCGTCCACATATCCCGGGTCTTCGAAACCTACGACGGTTTGCTTTCCAAAGAATAAGTTCGCCAGCAGATAGAGCGCATGCTGAGCGCCAACGGTGATCAGAATCTCGTCGGAGGATGCCCACACGCCGCGCCGCGGCAGTAAACGGGTATGAATTTGCTCCAGCAGCTGCGCGTCGTCGCTGTCGATACTGTCTCTCGCCCAACCGCGAATAGCACCAACACTGAGCGCCCGGCGCGAGCATTCCCGCCAGTCCGCTACGGGGAATAAGGCCAGATCGCACTGACCGTAGATGAACGGATAGGGATAGTTGAGCCAATCCTTCGGTTTGACGATCTGGCGCCAGCGGCTGGGTGTGGTGCGAAAGCGGCTGCTCCAGTCGGGTCCGAACATGTCGCCGCTGTGAGGCTCAACCGCCTCGGCATTGACGCGGCCCGCGAGGATGTCCTCATTGACGTAGTAGCCGCTGCGTTCGCGGGCCACCAGATAGCCTTCGTCCACCAGGTGCTGATAGGCCAACACCACCGTATTACGGGCCACCCCAAGCTGTTTCGCCAGCTGCCGGCAAGAGGGCACGGCGCTCCCTGGAAGAATATGCCCGCCGAGAATGGCGCGCACCATCATCTCCCGGAGTTGGCTCTGGAGACTCGCGCCGCTTTGTGAAGACAGATGGAAAAGTTGTTCGCGCATGGGCTGGTCTCATCCGATCGGCCCATCTGGCACTATCAGACGGTGGCAACGGCAGTCTATTGTCTGCCATCAACCTGCACAAGCTGCTGATCCCTGGAGTGAGTTCCCACCGGGGCAGCAATTCCAAGGTGACACAAGCAATGAAATACGCGACCAATTCACTCGAATCCTACTGGATGCCATTTACCTCCAACCGCGACTTCAAGGCGCATCCGAGGATCTTCGTGCGTGGCGAGGGAGTGCACTACTGGAACCACGAGGGCGGGCAGGTCATCGATGGGTCCTCGGGATTGTTCTGCTGTGCTGCCGGCCACGGCCGCCGCGAGATCGCCGACGCGATTTCCAATCAGATCATGGAACTGGATTACGGCCCTCCATTCCAGAGTGGTCATCCGGCCCAGTTCGAGCTCGCCCGGCGGGTGGCGGCGCTGACGCCGGAAGGGATCGACAAGGTGTTCTTCACCAATTCCGGTTCCGAGTCCATCGACACCGCCATCAAGATCAGTCTCGCCTATCATCGCGCCCGGGGTGATGGTCAGCGCATGCGCATGGTGTCGCGGGAACGCGCCTACCACGGGGTCAACATCGGTGGCACCAGTCTCAGTGGCCTGGTGAAAAATCGCGAGGCCTTCGGTGTGGGCATGGGCGGCGTCGCCCACATGCGCCACACATGGCTGGCGGAGAACCGTTTCACCAAGGGTCAGCCAGAGCACGGCGCCGAACTCGCCGAGGATCTCGAGCGCATTGCAAGCATGTATGGTCCGGACACCATCGCGGCGGTATTCATCGAGCCCATCGCCGGGTCCACGGGCACCCTGGTGCCACCGGTGGGTTACCTGGAGCGTGTACGCGAAATCTGCGACAAGCACGGAATCCTGCTGGTATTCGACGAGGTCATCACTGGCTTCGGCCGCACCGGCAGCGCCTTTGGGGCACAGAGTTTCAATGTGAAACCCGACATCATGACCATGGCCAAGGCTCTCACCAACGGCAACCAACCCATGGGCGCGGTGGCCGTCGACGACACGATTTACGACACCATCTGCGACGCTACCTCCGGTGCAGGGATCGAGTTCTTCCACGGTTACACCTACTCGGGTCATCCGGCGGCCTGTGCGGCGGGCATTGCCACCATGGACATTTACGAGCGGGAAGGGCTTTTCGACAGGGCCGCCGAGCTGTCGCCCTACTTTCTCGACGCGATGTTCTCACTCAGCGACGTCGCATCCATCACCGATCTGCGCGGTTACGGGATGCTGGCGGGCTTCGATCTCTCTCCTGCCGATCAACCGCCGGGCGTACGCGGGTTGGAGGCTCAGAAGAAGCTCTTCGAGGCAGGGTTGCACATTAAGATGACGGGGGACTCGGGAATCGTGGCGCCTCCGTTGGTTGCGGAGAAAGAGCATATTGATGAGATTTGTGGGATCTTGAGGCAGGTGCTGAGTACGTTTTAAGGACTGACGCGTTGCCAGATCGGTGCCCAGATCGGTGCCGGAGTTGTAGTGATTGCAACTTGATCTGACTGGCACCGTCAGAGAAGCTCGAATTCAACGGCGGCATTTCGCCCACAATCTGACATTCCCTGCTGCAATACTCGAATGGGTACTGTCGACCCCAAGACGACGTTGATGTGGGTTTGAGAACAGTGTTCGTTGCGTGCATAAATGCCGACGCTCTGGATGTCTGTGCGCACGATGTATGCGTCCACGACTTCGCGGCTGCAGGATATGACCGAAATCAAGTTGACCCGGTTCTCGCTCTCGAAATTCAGGTCGCGGCGCACTTGATCCAGCTCAAAGACGGTCGTACCGTCAGGCTGTTAAATGATGGCCGGTTGGCCCAATGGGATACCGAATGTGGGCATTGGCTTTCTTCTCTTTTACGCACCGGCCGCCGCTTTTAGGCGCGCCGCCAGTCGTCGATTACAGGCGCATTTTCCGGACAGATCAGTGCAAGTCTGGCGCTCAACGCGCACGTGGCAATCTCGGTTGGCGCCCAACCGTCCCCGCCATAGCGCCTCGGTCAACCTCCTGATGCGATATATGGAGTGGAGTTGCGCACTCTATCGAGCCGTGCAGGAACACGGCATGAGCCAAGCCGAGGCCGGCGCGCTCGTCGAGACGAT
>JAACFO010000111.1 GCA_009937425.1 Gammaproteobacteria bacterium | reverse complement strand
GGCGCCGCCCCCGTTCGCGTCAGCTCCGACGCAGTTCCATGCGCGGCTGCGTTTTCCGAAACTTCCGCGACAAATCGAAATCCCCTTCGAGGGATGGTGCGAATGACCGTCTGGGCTTTGCCGTCATCGCCAACGGCGTGGCGTGCCGCGTTGATACGGCTGCTCATGGTGGCGTCGGAAACGATGCGGCTGTTCCACACTTGCTCGATGAGTTGGTCCTTGCTGACCACACGCTCCCGGTTCTCGATGAGGCACAACAGCAGGCTGAAGACCTGTGGCTCCACGGCAACGGGTTCGTCGTCGCACCAGAGCTCCAGGCGGTCGGCATCGAGCTTGTATAGGCCGAACTCGTAGATCACGGGTATCGATTCCGGGTAGTGGATAAATCAAGAAATCTGAAACGAAATAAACTTCGAGCTTCGCAGCTCCAGTCTGCCTGGCCTTTTTTCATCGCGCAATCCAGGAACAGCTGGGTGCGTGTGACGTGTTACTCACGTACACTGCACGGGGTGATCTGTTGGGTATGCGGAAATCCAGTCGAGCAGTTTCTTCTGTATGGCATTCCGTCGCGCCCTGGCCGCTGTCCCCACTGCGGCGCAAAGCCACGCAATCGAGCCGTGCACTGGTACCTCCGTTCGATAATACGCCCGAAGCTGGCGGCCGGTTCGCAGTTGCTGGACGTGGGCAGCTCCCGCGTCTTCGTGCAACGATTCATCACCCCATCCGTTATCGGAAGCGCTCGCTGTACGGTAATTGACCGAAGGGCGCTCAACTTTCACGCCCGCATCGAACCACCGCACCGTTTCATCCCCATGGACGTGGTGAATGCCGATTTCGCGGACGACACATTCGATGTCATCTTGTGTAATCACACCCTGGCTTATGTTCGCGACGACCATCGGGCGCTCACCGAGATCTTCCGATGCTTGAAGCCCGATGGGCTTGCCATGCTCGATTCCGGTCACGACCAGGAGAAAACGCAATCCGTCGACGAGTATCGCCACGATCATCCAGAGCTCGGCGATGACTACTTCGCGGAAAACGGCGATCAGTGGGTATACGGACAGGACTACTTCGAACGCCTGCAAGCCGCGGGATTCAGGCCACGAACGGATGTTCTTTTCGATGATTACGACGCTGCCTTCAAACGCGAGCACGGCCTGAAAGACCATCACGAGCTGATCGTCGCGTTCAAATCGCCTACGGGCGATGCGCGATTTCCACCGCCGCACAAGAGTTCCCAGCAGTCGGTAAATCATGAAAATCTGAAGAAAAAATAAAGATTAACTTCAAGCTTCCCAGCGCCCGTCCGCCTAGCCTTCCTTCATCACGCAATCCAGAAACAGCGGCCTATCGGCCGACTGAGAGGTGATCGAATGGCGAACCACGACCACAGGCAGATGTCGGATCGCGAAGAGCCTGCCGGCCGGCAGGGATTCTGGGGGGACTTCAATGCCACGGCCATGTGGGCCGGGATCACGGCATTTATCTGGTATGCGTTTGGTACGGTACCATTGCACATCGCCGTCTCTCAGCAGCTGGGTGTTACCGCCGCCCAGACCTCCAGCTGGATATTCATCGTCTGGGCCAGCGGTGCGGTCTCCTCTGTGGTGCTGTCGGTTCACTATCGACAACCACTACCGATAACGTGGACGATACCGGGCCTGATTTATCTGGGCACATTGGCGGATCAGTTCAGCTACGCCGAACTGGTGGCCGCGAATCTCGTCTCTGGCGTGCTGATCCTGCTACTGGGCTTTCTCGGGGTCGGTGCTCGGATAATGAAATGGTTGCCGCTTCCCATCGTCATGGGAATGTTCGCCGGCAGTATTTTCGTCTACGTAACGCGCGTGGTGGGCGCCACCGTGGCAGACACGGCCATCGTCGGCACCACGGTGGTCGCTTATCTGGTCAGCCGGCATTTTGCCAGTCCGCGCGTGCCCCCGGTGGGCATGGCGATGATCTTCGGCGGGATCGCCGTTTTCTTGACGCAAAGCTATACGCCGGCTGCTGTCGCCTGGGCGTTGCCGACCATCGCCGTTCCCCAGATGACATTCTCGCTGTCGGCAATCGTGGCGGTGAGCCTGCCCATGGTGGTCCTCGCCATGGGTCTCGGCAATGTCCAGGGCTTGGGATTCTTGATGTCCCAGGGTTATAAAGTGCCTGTTAATCGCGTCTCCGTGGTGCTCGGGCTCAATTCAATCGTCAATGCGCTGTTCGGCGGGCATCCCGCGATCGTCGCGCGTACAGGTGTGGCGATACTGGCGTCGCCGGAGGCCGGTCCGGCGCAGTCACGTTACTGGGCCAACATCGTCGCCGCGACATTGACCATCTTGATCGCAGTCGCCGCTGCGCCGGTCGCATCCCTGCTGGGCATCCTGCCCAAAGCATTCATTTTTGCTTTGGCCGGGTTAGCCATTCTCTCGTCATTTCAAGATGCCATGACCAAGGCATTCTCCAATCAGCTGTCTTTCGGCGCAGTCGTCGCATTCGCCGTTGCAGCCGTTCCATTTGCCGTTTTCGGGATCACCTCCGCCTTCTGGGCGCTGGTCGCCGGCCTCGTAGCATCGCTGGTGGTGGAGCGTGGGCAACTCGTCGAATACTGGCGCCGCACGGATCAGAGCCGCGAAAGCAAACCGCTCACCCAACCCAACGCATCCTAACCTGGTTGGGGATCAGCCTCCGGTCAGCCGATTGGCCGAATCCGCGTGCCCGGCACCTGCTTCGGAAAGTAGTCTTCACAACTTCCCTCTCGAAGCACGTCCCCTGTTGCACAGTGGAGTCCCCCGCCGAAGGGGTAGGCGTCGCGAAAGGGTACCGGGATGACCTCCATGCCGAGTTTGTCGAGCTGTTCCATTTGACGATGCTCGCTGGCCTCCACGCAAACGGTTTTGTGATCCAGAATGAGGCAGTTCATCGAGAGCCACACGCTCGAATAGCACAGCGGCGGCGGCTCGTTGTGGGCGGGTGGCGCGGCATCGATGATTTCCCAATCGTTGGCGGCGAAGATCTTGCGTTGCTCATCGGGTAGCCGGCGCACGGGGTTATTTATAATGAGTCCCGGGCGCAGGGATACGAAAGTGGCGTCGATGTGTATCGGGTAGGGATCACCGGGAAAGTTGACCGCATGCACGCGATGGCCGGGAAAGTGCCGCTGCAACCACTCCATGCCCCGGCGGTTGGTGGTGAGTCCGTGCTGGCAGAACAGATCTTTGCCAAATCGAAGAACATCGGCCGCATCGAACAAGGGCTCGTGTTCGGTTGTGACGAAGTCCAGCGCGGCGGTTCTGCGCAGGCGTTCATCGATGGTGATCTCGTCGAAATAGCCTTGTTGATAAGCCTCGTCCGTCAGGCGGGGCCGCGGCGCCTGCTCCCATCGAAATTCCGGATCCTCGTCGAAGTAGCGTTGCATCAGCGGGTGATAGGCCAGGTACTCCCAGTAGCGGCACCGAAAAGACATGGGTGCGCTCAAGATTTCCTTGCCCACCGTAAGCAGTACATCACGGGGAGGCATGCAGCCGAACATGGTACCGGTGGTAAAATCCGGCGTGACTGTGGCCTGATTCCACTGCAGCGGCGTTGGCCGATCGACGCGAATACCCCGCTTCTCGAGAATACCCACGAGGAAGTCCAGCTGTTCATTCGCTTTCTCCACTGTCTCCAGCGGGCGCGGGCCCCACATGCCTCGCATGTCGCTGTCTTGGGGAACCTTGGCCTCGGTGGCGGGTTCCGACGGCGGAATACACGTGTGGTCGGCTCGGCCTACGATGACGTGCCGCAGCGGATCGAAATCATTCCAGGATGAGACCTTGGTTGTCGACATGTACAGTCCTCGGGGCGAGCTGGATTCGAAAGGGCAATATCCTATAGCAGACCAGTCGCCGGGCGGAAGTCCCGCCCGCTGTTAACAGTCCGTATTGTCGGAATGTCAGACCTGAGCCCGCCCTGTCTCTCAGGTGATTCCGGCGATATCATCTCAACCTTATCGAAGGGCAGGGCATTCCCATGGGTCGACTCGATGGCAAAGTTGCACTGATAACCGGTTCGGGAGCGGGCATCGGACGCGTCGCGGCCAAGTTGTTTGCCGCGCAAGGAGCGCGCGTCGCGATCCTCGAATTCGATGAAGTCAGTGGAGCCGGGACCGAGCGCGTGGTCAAGCTGGCCGAAGGTAACGACGCTATCGACGCAATGGTGAAACGGGGTCAGTTGCTTGGCTGGTGCGAGGCCATCGACATCGCCAACATGGCGTTGTATCGCGCTTCCGACGAATCGGCATCGACTACCGGGCAGGTCATCCTGGTCGACAGCGGCGCGACGATCTCTTGAGGAATATGTTTTGCAAGCCCTGCGAATGCGGATCAATACATGAATAAAGGCAGAACATCCCGCTCCACCGTTTCCATGTGGGGCGGAGGTGATTATTCGCTGAATACGATTGGCGCGAAGCACGTCATAGACAATACCGGTGAACTGGCTCTAGCGGCGTTGGATGCCATCGATGTCGCAGGGCAAGCCGGCAGCTTCCAGATCGCCGACTTCGGTGCGGCGGACGGTGGCACCTCCATCGACCTCGTAAGGCGCATCATCGGCAGGGTGCGTGAGCGCGCTCCGGATCGACCCATCTGCATGACCTACACGGACTTGCCGCGCAACGACTACTCGGCATTGTTCAACCTGGTTCACGGCGGCCGTGCGGACGTCACGAGCTATCTCGATGAATATGACAATGTCCATGTCTATGCGTCCGGCACCAGCTTTTACCTGCCGATTTTCCCCAGGGAGACCCTGGATTTCGGTTTTTCCGCGACCGCAATGCATTGGACCAGTGGAATGCCTGGCCGCATCAGCAATCACGTGCACGCGGTAGGTGCGAAGGGCGAGGAACTCGAAACATTCCGGCGTTTCGCGCTCGCGGATTGGGAGAGAATTCTTGTTAATCGTGCACTGGAGCTGAAATCCGGCGCCCGGCTGGTCATGAGCAACTTTTGCATCGACGAGCAGGGCCGGTACCTGGGGAATACCGGAGGTGTCAATATGTTCGACAGCTTCGCGATGCTGTGGCGAAGGCTCGTCGAAGACGGCACGATTACCGAGGCCGAATTTCTAAACACCGCATTTCCGCAGTTCTACAAGACGGTGGAAGAGTACTGCGCCCCGCTCACCGATTCATCCAACGCCGTATACCAGTCGGGATTGCGTCTCGAGTCTTCGGAAACCCGCGTCGTCCCTTGTCCGTATGCGGCACGATTCGCCGAAGACGGCGATCTGGAGAGTTTCGCCGAATCCTATGTACCGACCCTGCGTACCTGGAGTGAGACGGTGTTCTTCAACAGTCTCGACACGGTCCGGTCGGAGCAGGAGCGTCGGCACATCGTCGACGGTTTTTATCAGAGCTATGTCGACCTGGTGCGCAAGGATCCGATCGGACACGCCATGGACTACGTACACATTTATATGGTGCTGTCGAAGGTCTGATGGTTGTAAGCCAGCTGTAAGGCCTTCGCAACTCCCCTGACAGATACTCCGCGTTAACTTCCTGCTGTCGAATTCGACAGATATCCAGCAATTCGGTGCTGGCAGGAGGTGAATACAGTGGACATTCGGTTATTTGCATCGGTAGCAATCGCGGTAATTTTCCTGTCCCGCACGGTGCTGGTTAGCGCCGAAGAAACGCAGCGCAACGGTTTCTGGGGCGGGGTTGATGTGGGCGCGGGTTATGTAGAACGCTCCGTCGGCAGCCTCACCATCGACAGCACGGACTTTTACATGGGCATCAAGGCTGGATATGTGGTTCACCCGCAGGTGCTTGCCGGGTTGGAGTTGAGTGGCTGGAATCAGCAGGCAACCGACTGGGATGACGACACGAAAGGAGCAGGGCTCATGCAGGTCTTCTTGATCAGCAGGATATACCCAATGCGGGATTCGAACCTGTTCGCGAAAGTCGGCGGCGGCTGGGTGCGACAGTGGGCGAACAGTCCCACCGGGAAATCGACTCTCGACGGATGGGGCGCCACCGTGGGAGTCGGATACGATTATCCTCTAGGCGGGAACTGGTCGCTGACACCGTTTTTCAACTACGGCTTCGGAAAAGCTGAAAATCAGAGCCACCAGACCTTTACCCTGGGTGTGGGGATCTCCTTTTACTGAAGTGATGAGGCACGGCCTTTTCGGAGAATCCGGTCATAAGCCCGTTGTTTTCGTTGGAAAATATCCCTTGATTGTTCCGGTATATGCGGGTTGTTAGTATGCATGGCGCATAACAAAAAAACCCGGGAGGATTTCACCATGAAACGTCAAATCGCGATTGCGGCCGCGGTCGCTGGATTGTGCTTCCAGTCCTCGGCATTCGCCGGCAAGGCCGAGGCGGAGAAATGGGTTAACGACGAGTTTCAACCGTCCACGCTCTCAAAAAGCGCGCAGACGGAGGAGATGGCGTGGTTCATTAAAGCCGCCGAACCCTTCAAGGGCATGGAAATCAACGTGCTCTCGGAAACCATTCCAACTCACGAGTATGAATCGAAGGTACTGACGAAAGCCTTCGAAGAGATCACGGGTATCAAGGTAAATCACCAGCTTCTCGGCGAAGGTGAGGTCGTGCAGGCCGTGCAGACGCAAATGCAGACCCGGCGCAATCTCTACGACGCATACATTAATGATTCGGATCTAATCGGCACGCACTCCCGACTGCAGCTGGCCGTCAACTTAACCGACTGGATGAACGGCGACGGTAAGGACGTGACCAACCCGGGCCTGGATGTAGACGATTTCATGGGCAAATCGTTTACGACCGGGCCGGATGGCAAGCTCTATCAGCTTCCCGATCAGCAGTTTGCCAATCTTTACTGGTTCCGCTACGACTGGTTCCAGCGTGCCGACCTCAAAAAGAAGTTCAAGGACATGTACGGCTATGATCTGGGCGTGCCGGTAAACTGGTCGGCCTATGAAGACATCGCCGAGTTCTTCTCCGTACACGTGAAGGAGATCGACGGTGTTCGAATCTATGGCCACATGGATTACGGAAAACGCGCACCGGATCTCGGCTGGCGCATGACGGACGCCTGGCTTTCCATGGCCGGTGCCGGCGACAAGGGTTTGCCGAACGGTCGTCCGGTGGATGAGTGGGGAATTCGGATGGAGAAAAACTCCTGCAACCCGGCAGGAGCATCCGTAACGCGAGGCGGCGCCGCCAACGGTCCGGCCGCGGTCTACGCTATTCGTAAGTGGGACGAATGGCTGCGCAAGTACGCACCGCCCGGGGCAGCGAGCTATGATTTCTATCAGTCATTGCCGGCCTTGTCCCAGGGGAACGTCGCCCAGCAGATTTTCTGGTATACGGCGTTTACGTCATCGATGGTCGCCCCGAAAAGCGAGGGTAATAACACCGTCGATGATAATGGCAGTCCACTGTGGCGCATGGCCCCTTCACCCCACGGCCCGTATTGGGAAGATGGCATGAAGCTGGGTTATCAGGACGCTGGATCCTGGACGCTTTTCAAATCCACTCCGGTGGACCGGCGTAAGGCCGCCTGGTTATACGCCCAGTTCACGGTTTCCAAGACCGTTTCGCTGAAAAAGACTCATGTAGGCCTGACGCCGATTCGTGACAGCGACATTCGACACGAGTCGTTTACCAAGCGCGCGGCCAAGCTCGGTGGACTGGTCGAGTTTTACCGCTCACCTGACCGCGTTCGCTGGAGCCCCACTGGTATCAACGTGCCGGACTATCCGAAGCTCGCTCAGATCTGGTGGCAGCAGATCGGCGACGTCAATTCCGGAGCGTTCACGCCTCAGCAGGCCATGGATCGGCTGGCCTCGGAAATGGACCAGGTCATGGCGCGCATGCAGTCGGCGGACGAGAAGGCTGGCACCTACGGTGGTTGCGGTCCGCGCTTGAACGAGGTGAAGAAAGCCTCGTACTGGCTGGGTCAGCCGGGTTCGCCGAAAGCGAAAGTCAATGAGAAGCCGAAGGGCGAGACCATTGACTACGACCTGCTGGTGAAACGCTGGCAGCAATAACAGCGCGGCACACCAGCGGATTGCCGTGATGGTTGCCGTGCAGGAGGCGCTCGACGCCACCTGCACGGCGGCCGTGCCCACGGGCCGGGCCGACCACGTTCCCTCGAACCGAGATCGACTCACCGATGGCCGCCGGCATCCGCGGGGAGCGGGGTCATGGGCATAGAGCTGCGAAACGTTATCAAGCAGGTTGGCGCCGAGACGCACATCTACGAGACCGATCTCACCCTCGAGAAGGGCGGCTTCAACGTTCTGCTGGGTACGACCCAGTCCGGAAAAACCACACTGATGCGCTTGATGGCAGGCCTGGAACGGCCTACCCGCGGAGAAGTATGGTTCGATGGCGAGAATGTGACCGGGGTGGCCGTGCAAAAGCGCAGCGTCGCGATGGTTTATCAAGCCTTTGTCAATTACCCGAATTTTTCCGTATTCGACAATATTGCTTCGCCACTGCGCGTGGCCCGCAGGCCGAAGGCGGAGATCGAGGAGCGCGTAAGGAAAATGTCCGAGCTCCTGAAGATCGACTCGATGCTCGAGCGATATCCCGAAGAGCTGTCCGGTGGCCAGCAGCAGCGCACCGCACTCGCCCGTGCCCTGGTCAAGAATGCGGCGCTGGTGCTCCTGGACGAGCCGCTGGCGAACCTCGACTACAAGTTACGCGAAGAGCTACGCGAAGAGTTACCAAGACTTTTCGAAGATACCGGAGCGACAGTAGTTTATGCGACCAGCGAGCCGCTGGAGGCACTCTTGCTGGGCGGATTCACCGCAGCTTTACACGAAGGTCGTGTCATTCAGTACGGCCCAACGGCGCAAACCTACCGCAATCCGACCAGCCTGCTCAGCGCCCGGGTATTTTCCGATCCTCCCATTAATACGGCCACCGTGACGAAAAACGGCGATAGTTTTGTTTTGAGCGAAAGCGTCAGCTGGCCGGTACCCGGCTCCTGCACAAATCTCGAAGACGGAAGCTACACCATCGGAATTCGGCCCCATCATCTGACGCCCGATAGGACTGCCGACACTGCCGTGAAGATTAGCGGGACGGTACTGGTGGCGGAGATCAGCGGTTCAGAAAGTGTCGTCCACGTCAACGTGCACGGTAACAACTGGGTGTCGGAGTCCCACGGTGTGCACCCTTACGAAGTCGGCGATACGACGGATTTGTTCATGAAGGTGGATCGCTGCCTGTACTTCGATAGCCACGGCGAGCTGCTGGCGGGCTGAGGGTCTATGGGAGAAGTGCCATGGCAAAGATAACACTCGAAAAAATACGGCACAGCTACGCTGCGGATTCAAGCGCAGACGAGGATTTTGCGCTAAAGAAAATCGATGCCGTGTGGGATGACGGAGGTGCCTATGCGCTCCTGGGGCCATCGGGCTGCGGCAAGACGACCTTGCTCAATATTATTTCCGGTTTGCTGACACCCACGGAAGGCTCGGTATTCTTCGACGATGTCGATGTGACGCTCACTCCCACCAGCGAGCGAAGTATTGCCCAGGTGTTCCAGTTTCCAGTCGTCTACGACACGATGACCGTATTCGACAATTTGGCGTTTCCTCTGAGAAATCGTGGAGTGCCGGAAGAACAGATCAGAACACGGGTAAATGCCATCGCCGAGATGCTGGATCTGGAGGAGATGCTTGGTCGGCGCGCGGCGAAGCTCACCGCGGATGGCAAACAGAAGATTTCCCTCGGCCGGGGGCTGGTGCGGACGGATGTCAATGTCATCATGTTCGATGAACCGCTCACGGTTATCGACCCGCATCTCAAGTGGTTACTGCGATCGAAGCTGAAAGAGCTGCAACAACAGGTTGGAGCCACGATGATCTACGTGACTCACGATCAGACGGAGGCACTGACCTTCGCCGACCGGGTGGTGGTGATGTATGACGGTACCGTCGTGCAGGTGGGTACGCCGGTGGAATTGTTCGAAAAACCCAAGCACACTTTCGTCGGCCACTTCATCGGATCTCCCGGCATGAATGTGCTCCCCTGCGAGCTATCCGGCGGATCGGCGATGTTCGCTGGCGCCGCGCTCAAGACGGCCTCAACGACGGCCAGCGTGGATTCCGGCGTGCTGGAAGTAGGTGTGCGACCGGAATTCGTGCGCTTCGATGACGGCGGCTTTCCTGTGGAAATCGTAAAGATCGATGATCTGGGGCGTTACCGAATCGTTGAAGTTCAACGTGACGGCCACTCGATCAAGTTGATTGCCGGCGAGGATGAGCGCATTCCGTCGGAGAATCCGCGGGTATTGTTCGAGCCGAATCACACGCGGATCTATGCGGACGGGTGGGTCGTCAGTTGAGATTCAGAAGATGAGTCAGAAAACATCCAATCAGAAGGCATGGTTTTTCGTCATACCTGTAGTAGTGCTGGTCGCCTTCAACGCGATAATCCCACTGATGACGGTAGTCAACTACTCGGTTCAGGAAACTTTCGGCGACAACGTGTTTTTCTGGGAAGGCGTTAAATGGTTCCAGCAGGTCCTCCACTCGGAACGATTTCACGCATCGCTTCTTCGCCAGCTGGCGTTCACGGGGATGATTCTTCTGATCGAGGTTCCGCTCGGAATCGCGGTAGCCCTGTCCATGCCGCGCAAAGGACCCTGGGTATCGGTGTGCCTGGTACTTATGGCTCTGCCGCTGTTAATACCGTGGAATGTCGTAGGCGCCATGTGGAACATCTTTGCGCTCCCGGATATCGGCCTTCTGGGTCGAGTGGTCAACGGCATGGGTATTGATTACAACTTCACCCAGCAGCCCGTATCCGCGTGGATGACTACCGTAATCATGGATGTGTGGCACTGGACATCGCTGGTCGTGCTTCTCGCCTATGCCGGGCTTTGCTCGATTCCTGATGCCTACTACCAGGCAGCCAGAATCGACGGAGCCAGTGCCTGGGCGGTTTTCAGATACATTCAGTTGCCGAAGCTCAAGCGGGTTCTGACCATCGCGATTCTCCTGCGCTTCATGGACAGCTTCATGATCTATACCGAGCCCTTCGTTCTAACCGGGGGCGGGCCAGGCAATACCACGACCTTCCTGTCCATCGACCTGGTGAAAATTGCCCTTGGGCAGTTTGATCTGGGACCGGCGGCGGCCATGTCTCTGATCTATTTTCTGATCGTGCTGTTGGTGTGCTGGGTTTTTTACACCCTGATGATGCGCAACGAGGACCAATGATGAAGTCATACAAGTGGCTGGTCCCCACCTTTTACATCGTATTCCTCATGTTGCCGATCTACTGGCTGTTGAACATGTCGTTCAAGACAACGAACGAAATCCTCGGAGTATTCTCGCTATGGCCACAAGACTTCACACTCAGTAACTACAAAAAGATTTTTACCGACCCGACCTGGTACGGTGGATACATTAATTCAATAACCTATGTAGTCATTAATACGGTCATCTCGGTTTCCGTCGCACTTCCCGCTGCGTACGCCTTCTCACGTTATCGATTTCTTGGCGACAAGCACCTGTTTTTCTGGTTGCTGACAAACCGTATGGCACCACCGGCGGTCTTTGCGTTGCCGTTCTTCCAGTTGTATTCCGCCATCGGTTTGTTTGATACGCACCTTGCCGTGGCGCTGGCCCATTGTCTGTTCAATATCCCTCTCGCAGTGTGGATTCTCGAGGGTTTCATGTCTGCGGTGCCGAAGGAGTTGGATGAGACGGCCTATCTGGATGGCTACTCGTTCTGGCATTTCTTCGTGAAAATATTCGTGCCTACAATTGCCGCCGGAATCGGAGTGGCTGCGTTTTTCTGCTTCATGTACTCGTGGGTGGAATTGCTGCTCGCGAAGACCTTGACTTCAGTAGCAGCCAAACCGATTGCCGCAACCATGACGCGTACCGCGAGCACCGCCGGCTACGAGCTGGGACTGTTGGCGGCGGCGGGTACATTGACCATCATACCGGGCGCATTCGTCATCTATTTTGTGCGTCACTACATCGCCAAGGGCTTTGCCCTCGGGCGTGTGTGACAGGGCAGGGGGGAGCTGTGGATCTTTCATGGATGGCGTGGACATGGCCGACCGCCGCATTTTTCGTTTTTATCGGTGCGTGCCTCGCCGGCATGGCGGTGTGGGAGCACTACAGTCCGGGTGGCTCACCCCGCAGAGGTATTCTTGGACTGGATACGACTCGCGGCGACCGACTGTTCATATCTCTGCTCGGCAGCGCGTTCATATTCCTGGCGTGGTTGGGATTCTTCGGGACGCCCATGTGGGGAGGGCTTGTCCTGTCCATTGCCTACGGCTTCGCCGTATTCAGGTGGGTATGAGGCGGTTCAGGGTGAGGCAGGTCACCCGAACGCGCTGAACCGCCCCGGTCCACGGGGCCGTTCAGCGCATATTCCGGTCAGATGCTGCCCGCTACTTGGGCTCGAAGCTGAACTTCTGTCCTCCGACGCTGGCCTCGTACATCAACCCGCCCTTCGCCATGGTGAAAATGGCGACGCCGTGCTCGTACGCTGCATCGACGGAGACTCCGGCGGTCACCGCGACGGCGCCCGCCTGGGCGTCGAATTCGAAGTTTCCGCCCTTGAAACGGTCCAGGGCATCCTTGGTCTGGAAGCAGATCAGCTCACGGTAGGCCTGGCCGCCCAGCTGGAAGCCGATGGTGATCTGGCTGAGCGAGGTCGACCCGATGAGCTTGCCCTTCTCATAGACGAGTCCGTCCCCGTGGGCGCCGCCGATCCCGATGGCGCCCTTGCCGACGCTGGGAAAAATCGCGTAGCCGTGGGCTGCCTGGACAAATGGTTTGATTTTGGCGTTGGTGCGTTCGAATTCCGCCAGGGCTGTTTTCGCATCTTGCTCGGTAGCGCCCGCCCATGCCGCCTGCCCAAGACCGGCGACGGTGAGCGCCAGCGCGGAGGCGGCGACAATCAATGTTCGACGAAGCATGGAAATCTCCTGAGTTTTAGGTCTCTATTAAGCCCCCAAAAGATACTCCCACTGGGGCTCGGGGTGCAACTTGAAGAACCAGAATGCTACTGCCATCATGCGCTCCGGGGCTCATCCAGAATAATCAGGCGGCTCGCCACACTCGAGCCGCGCGGGACAAGATAGGGACGTCCACGATGAACGATTCTCTGCCACCTATTACCGAGGCACTTTCACGGCTGTTGAGGGCCAGTGCTGCCGGTTGCTGCATTCTGATGGCCGGTATTCAGGCGCATGCCGATGAGGCAAATAATCTGACTTTTGCCGTCAGCGATGTTTTTCCCGTCACGCGTTCCGACCTGGACTTCACCGACAACCCGGATCTCCT
>JAACFO010000110.1 GCA_009937425.1 Gammaproteobacteria bacterium | reverse complement strand
AAACACCCTTATTCAGGAAGCTATCCGAGGGCGGGTCGATGGCGAACTGAAAATCACCATAAAGACACCCGTCCGTTATGCGGTCCGCGACGGCCGGCAGGAGCTCGGCGAGATCCATGATCGACACCAGGCGTTGCATCTTCCTTCGACGCACGAGCCTGAGTTTGACGGTGGCAATAACGCCGAACAGACCATAACCGCCGATGGCCAGGCCGAACAGCTCGCTGTTTTGCTCGCGGCTGCAGGCGCGGATCTGCCCATCGGCGCCCAGCAAGGTGAAGGATTCCACATCGTCGATAAACGGCTTCAGCGCGAGGCCCCGTCCATGGGCGTTGGCGGATAAGGTCCCGCCGATGCTGAGACGATCCGCGCCGGTTTGCTTCTGACGGATCCCCCACTGGGGCCACAGATTGGCTTGCGCGCGGGCCAGCCAGGCGAGCAGCTCCGGCCAGCAAATACCTGCTTCGACTTCCACATGCCCCTTATCGGGATCGAGGCCAAGCACCCGGTTCATGGCGGTCATGTCGATCAGCACCGCGCCGGCAGCGAATTGCTGGCCGCCCATGGCGTGTCGCCCGCCGGCTATGCACAGGGGCTGGTCGACCGCTTCGGCGTGTCGCACCAGGCGGCGCAGGGCCTCCAGCGAATCCGGGCATTCGATGCGCCGGACCCGTGTCCCGTTGAGTTGCGAGTGATGATCGTTGAGCGACGCGCCCGTCGGTGATGGCTGTGCATTCGGCATGTTCTGCTCCTGGGTCCGCAGGCTTTGAGCCCTTCCTGCGGGATCCAGAGCAGGATCCATGCCACATGAATTAGACGATATAAATCAATGCGTTAGTCCTGGATGCCGTTGCAGGCCGGAATCGACTGGTCATACCATGCCGGTGGCACGGGCAAGAATGGTACGCGCCCCCGCCTTTGAGTCCCGAAATCAGGCTCGGTCTATATCAGCGCAGCAGTTCCAGCCGAAGCCGGCTCACGGGGCTACCAACCCGCTCCTCAGTCGAAATGCATCGAATAGCTTAAGTTCACCGCGTTCTGGGACATGCTGATCTCCGCCGGAGCGCCCCCGAAGGACGTCATTGGATCGCTCTGGGTGTTTTCGAAGGCGTGCATGTACGAGAAGTTCCACTCGCTGTTCTTGCTGGAGCGAAAGCTGAAGCCGAGGGTCAGGTGATTCTCGACTATACCCGGTGCGAGAATGTTGATGAGCACCTCTTCGTCGGGGATGGGGCTCTCGCCATAGTTGTAGCCGGCGCGCAGGGTCCACGCCTTCGTCAGGTCGTATTTGACTCCCAGTTTGAAGTTCCAGGTGTCCTGCCAACCAAAGCCGATTCCGTTGCTTGCGCCCATACGCCGATCGGCGCTGATCATGCCCCCCATCTCTGCGGCGGTCGGCCCGGCATTGGCGATACTGTCCACATCGCCGTAAAAGATCCGCTGCACATCCGCCGCGATGGTGAGTTTTTCCATAGGCTCGATGGCGATACCGAAGCCGGCATTCGCCGGGATGTCGAAGGAGCCGCCATCGGCGAATAAACCACTGTATTCATCCAGCTTGGTCATGTAAGTCTTGCTGGCGTAGGTAGCGCCGAGCTTGAGGCCGCGGGCCACCTCTCCGAGCCAGCCGATGCGCACACCCATGCCGTAGGAATAGTCGGCGCCGTTGTTGGTGAGCATGGTGGGATCCGAGGACAGCCCGCCGAATACCCCCAGACCCTTCGCCTGGAAACGCTGGATGCCGATGACCGGAGAAATGCCGAAGCTGTGTTTCTCGCTGACGTTGTAGGTGACTGTCGGAGCAATCATGAACTGGGCGAGATTGACGCCCAGCTCGCCGAAAAACGCGGTGCCGGCGCCCGGCGGCGCCGGTCCCGGCAGTGGCGGGAAGCCGCTCTGGAAAGCGGCCTCGGCGTAAAGGTTGGTCCCGTAGCTCGTATTCATGCCGCCATTGCCGTAGAGCGATACGCCGGCGAACATCTTGTCGTTGATCTTGGTTACGTAACCACCATCCGGAATGAAGAACAGCTCGTTCGCGCTGGTGGAGTGGATCGGCTGGCTGCAGCCGGTGCCGGTGCAATCCAGGGTGGCCTCGCGCTGGGGGCTGAACAGCCTGAAGCCGATGTCGAATCCCTCTCCCACGTGGGCCATGCCGGCCGGGTTGGCCGCCGCCGCCACGGTGTCCTGGGGGTTCGCCACGGCGGCGCCTCCCATTCCGACGGACTTGGCACCATAGCCGATTTGAAAATACCCGTTGGTTGCCAGGGCGGGTGCGGCGAGAGCAATTCCGGCTGCGGCGATACCGATCCGAAGCCAGCGCCTCCGGCGGTTGTTTTTTCGGAGCACATCGCTTGCGAAACCGATGCTGGAGCGTTGCCAAGAGGCCGGTGCCGTCACCGGCGATGCGATCACTCGTGGAAGTTGTACCATCGGAGTCCCCCCCAATTGCGTGAACGGACTGAGTGCCCAAAACCGAGTCCCGCAACCACGAGCCGTCCGATTGCCTCATGCGCGGCCTGTAATCACACCCCTGGCCGCCCCCGAGTTACGGTTCTTCTGTATGCTGAAACTGGCACGCGCACTGCACTGCACACCATATGCAAGTGGGGATATGTCATATTCACATAGACATATTCGAATATTGATATAGATCAACGGGATGCATTATTCAGGCAGCTCTCGGACACAGCTACAATTTTCCGAAAGTACTTTCACTGCGGTTCGATAAGGTGATAGAAGGGCTGACTGATACCCAGAATGAACAAGCTATTGTTGTTGATTTTTTTGGGCCCGTGACCGAGGCAATCCATGAACGCGAAGACGAAGACCATAGTAGGAATGGACGACGCGGCCGCGGAGGCGGCGGCTTTGCTCAAGGCCCTGGCCAATCAGGACCGCCTGCTGATCCTGTGCCACCTGGCAGATGGAGAGAAAAACGTCAGTGAGTTGCAGGAGCTGCTTGGACTTCGACAGCCGACAATTTCCCAGCAGTTATCGCGCCTGCGTTACGAGAAGTTGGTGGATTGCCGCCGAAGCGGCAAGACGATTTACTATCGACTGTCCAGCGACGAGGCCGGAAAGCTGATCGCATTGCTCTATGAACTGTATTGCGCCCCGAGGGGCGCACGCCGCAGTCGCAAAAAAAGTCGTAAGAGCAAGAGCGTCGCGGCCAGGGCCCTGACTGCCTGAAAACGCGCGGATCGTCAGGATCGACGACCCTCGTACCGTATTGAACGCTCTTGAGAAATAATATATAAGGAAAGTTGAATATATCCACGGTGGTGGAAACCAAGATGGGCGAATTCGATCAAGAACTCGATGCGTGTGGATTGAACTGTCCCTTGCCGATACTGAAAGCCAAGAAGGCTCTTGGCGCTATGGCCAGCGGCGAAGTGCTGCGCGTCATTGCCACGGATGCCGGTTCGGTCAAGGACTTCGAGGCTTTCTCGAGACAAACAGGCAACGCGCTTCTCGAGTCCCACGAGGAAGACGACAAATTCTACTTCCTCCTGAAAAAATCCTAACGCAGTCCCGCGTCCGCCCGCGAGCTGGAGGTAAATCCGATGCCGGAAAATCAGAAGAAGCTGGCGTTAATCGCCACCAAGGGCACTCTCGATTGGGCTTACCCGCCATTTATTCTGGCGTCCACGGCGGCCGCCCTTGGCTACGAAGCCCAGATTTTCTTCACGTTTTACGGTTTGAATCTGCTCAAGAAGAAGATGGATTTGAAGATTTCTCCGCTGGGAAATCCTGGAATGCCGATGCCCATGGGTATGGACAAGTGGTTTCCGACCGTGGGGACGGCACTCCCTGGAATGGAATCCGTCATGACCGGAATGATGAAACAAAAAATGAAGTCGAAGGGTGTTGCAAGCGTCGAGGAGCTGCGCGACATCTGCATCGAATCCGAAGTGAAGCTGATTGCCTGTCAGATGACCGTGGATTTATTTGATTTCAAGCGTGAAGATCTGATCGACGATATCGAGACCGGCGGTGCGGCGACTTTCCTGGAATTTGCAGGCGAGGCAGACGTCAGCCTGTTCGTTTAAGACTCGACCACTTAGATCCAGTAGGCCGCGACAATCAAAAGGCCGGTCACGAGATGGATACCGATGGTCAGCGCGTTGACCTTCAATAGCTCGTACGGTAATCGCTGCCGGTCGGCCTCGGGCTTGTTCCACTCCACGAGCCACGCGTTCGCTAATCGATTCGCGTAGAAAAACAACGGCATCGTCAGCATTGCGAGGAATGCGTAAGGTGTACCGAACGAACTTCCGGCCAATCCCAGTGCTCCCAGCGCGGCGATAGTCGCAAATCCCAATCCATTCAGAACCCGGTACACGGCGAATGCCGGTTCGTAGTGAAATTCGGGCCCGGGTTGTTCGCAAATGCGGACAACCCAGGTGCGCTTGTGTGCCTTGGCGTCCGCCGGGGCGTCTTGGAACTGATTGACCCATACGATCAACATGACAAATATCGCGACGGGAATGGAGGCACCCAGGGGCCTGCCCCAGTGCCAGTCGGACAGCGCGCCTGCGCTCAGCACGTAGTGGGTGCCCAACACGATTACCGGACCGAAGCCCGCCGCGATGGCAATTTCCCCGAGGCCGCGGTAGCTGAGGCGCAGCGGCCCCAAAGTGTACGCCACGCCCAGTACGCATCCGGCGACGCCGGCCCATAGCAACGGCGTGTTGGCGAAGGGCCCGCCGGCGATTAAATCGTTCAGATACAGTCCGATCCCGATGGTGCCCGCAAAGCACAGCAGCGCCGCGAGTAGAACCTTCCACGGCGCCAGCAGGCCGGCCTGGATTACCCGGCTGCCGCCGTTGAACGGACTCGGAACCTTGTTGTATTCGTCGTTACGTGAAGTGTGGTCGCCATAGTCGTTGGCGAGATTGGTGCCGGCCTGGGCCAGAACGCCACCCAACAGGGCAAGCCAGAAAATCGCCCAGTTCCACATCTGCGCGTGGCCGCTGTGAGCCAGATCCGTATGAGCAATCACCGATCCGAGCAGCACCGGAACCAGGGTGGCGGTGAAGAACGGCGCGCGTACGGCGCGAACCCACAGCCGCAACCGGCCGAGGGTCGAAGCCAGCATCGATGGCAACGCACCAACCTGGTTCTGCGGATACTCGCGCCATTGGAACTGGGGATCGGCATGGAAGTCCACGTACTTCGTCAATGTCGGCCGAATGCGGTAGTAACCCACCACCCGGTTTTGGACTAAAAAAGGATCGTCCATGTAGGACCGAAACGCTTCGGTGACGTTCAGGATCTTGTCCTGGGCAAGGCGCTGCTCATCGGGATCCCGGATCCGATGACATTCGCCCTCGATTTGCAGTCCACGGATGCCCTCTTGAGCCTTCGGCCAGATCACCGCCTGGACCGTGGGATTGCAGCCAATCTGCTCCGCCTTGCGGGATGGGTTGAAGGTGAAAAACAGCAGGTCGTGCCCGTCACGGGCAAAGAACACCGAGGCGCCGGAACTGATGCCGTCCACCGATGTCGCGAGGAACATCCGATCCGCTTCGTCCAGAATGCCCCCGATTTTGTCGTCCAGGGCGGCATCGTCTGCGGGATTGGACTCGACGCCCTTTATGTCCGTGAGTGCATCCATGTACGGTCACGGTATTGAGCGCGAGCCTGGTAGTCAAATTGCAGGCGTCGCGATCAACGCATCGTATACAGTTTGATCAGATCGGCACGGGAGATTACCCCCTGGACGCGGTCCTCATCGTCGGTGATGACGAGACGCTTCACCCGGTTCCTGTTCATGAGCTCCAACGCCTGTTGCAGGGTATCTTCCGCGCCTATACACACGGGATCCCTGGTCATGATGTCATCGACGATAGTGCCCATCTGTTTGCGGCTGCGGCGCCTGCGAATAATGGTCTCGAACAGGTCCTGAATAGCGCTCCCCCCGTGGACATCCAGGGCCGACAGGAAGTCGGCTTCGGTCAGGATGCCGATCACCTTATCCTCCACGTCTATCACCGGCAGCCCGCTGATATGCTGCTCGGTCATCAGCTTGGCCGCAGCCGAGAGGGCCGAGCCCTGGCGAACCGTAATCACCTCGCGTTGCATGATTTCACCCACTTTGACCCGGGTGGCGTGGCGAATTTGTGGCGCGGTTTCCAGATCCTTGCCGACAAAGCTCATGTGAGAGGGCAGCAGGGGAACATTCGGCAGATGCCCTGGCAGGAGCATGTTCCAGTAAACCCACTTAAAGGCGATTTTGCCCATGTGATTGATGTAGGACTCTTCCATCAGCGAGAACGGGCCTACAAAAGGCAACGGAAAGGTTCCTTCCAGGGGCTCCATGTCGTAGTTGAAGTCGATGAGTAGTGCTTTGTGGTGACCGGACTCGATAAAGCAGTTCGAGTGACCATCGAAGCTTGGCAATGGCGGCTCGTCGCGCATCTCGCGCAGCAGATTTTCCACCACCGTCTCGGCTTCGAAATGGGCCACCGACCCCGCCTTGGATGTGGCGACGTTAGTGTTGTCACCCAGGAAATAGACGAAGTCCGCCTTGCGGCTCTTGAGTGTGCGCGGATCGGTAAGGCCATAGCCCGTGCCGTCACTGAGCTCCGAGTCATCCAGCACCTTGGGTCCCAGGTTCGGCGGAATGGCGCAAAGAAGGTCGTACTCCACCGATTGACCCTCGAAGGAGTGGATCGTCTTAGCCTCACCGTCAACGCGCTCCAGCGCGAAATTGGGAACGATCTCGATGCCTTTCTCTTTCGCGATCCCGGAGAGCACGCGGCTCGCAATCGGTTTCGTGAACGCACCATCGAAGGGCGTTACCAGGGTGATATCTATTCGCTCTCGGATCCCCTTCAGACGGAAGTAGTAGTCGGCGAGGAACGCGAACTCGATGGGCGCCACGGGGCACTTAATGGGCATGTCCGCGATATCGATCACGAGTCGTCCCGCCTGCATGTTGTCCAATGCCTTTTGAAATCGGATCGCGCCATCCAGGTCATAGAAAGTGTGCACGCCGTCTTCCATGGCCTCTTGCATGCCGTCGATCTCCTCCGGCGCAAGGCGACAACCCATGGTGGATATCAGCCAGTCGTAGCGATAGCTTCCCGCGTCGGTCTCGACCTTTTTGCTTTCACTGTCGATGAGCTTCACATCGCCGGTGACCAAGCGCACGTTTTTGGGGACCGGCGATTCGATACTCTTGACGATGTCATCCTGTGACTCGTAGCCGTACAGCCGGAACGGGATGAACAGCAACCCGGGTTGATAAACATGCAACGACGCGCGGTCGACGATAGTTATCCTCCAGTCCTTCAGATTGAGCTTGTGGTTCAGCATGTTGGCGGCGACCACACCGCCGGTTCCTGCGCCCAGTATCAAGAGTTCTTTCATGATTATTTACCGTTAGCCGGTGGACGGCGAATATAGCTCTGATGTGTCGGCATAGATGAGATAGTCACCGATCAGGCTACCGTCGAGCTTCAGCACGTTGACGAAGGGAATGGTAAGCGTACTGCCGTCCAGTCTTGTATAAGTGACCTCGCCGCGACAGATCACCGAACCCGGGTGATTCCACGTTTCCGCCAGCTCGTGACGCAATGACGAAATGCTGGCGAAAAATCCGGTGACGGCCTCGCGAATCGCGCTCTTACCCTCGAAGACCGCCCCGTTACCGAATCGAAAGCACGCATCGGGCGCCAGGAATTCGAGCCACCCGTCGCTGTCCTTGGCGTCCACGCAACGGAACAAATCGCGAACCCACGTATCCCGGTTCACAAATCGGTACTCATATTCCCTTTTCGGCCCTCTCCAGAAATTCCGGGCGTGCTTCGAGCTCGGCGTGCACCAGGTTGTAGTGACAGCCGATACATGTGAGGCCTCGCTCGAGGGCGTCTGCGTGCTGGCGCTGGCCGCGCTTGCGCTCGGGTTTGATCGCGGCTTCTTCGTGACAGTTCCGGCAGGTGGCGCTGTCGGTCTCCAGCAGCCAATCACGCACTCGATGGACACGCTCGGCGCGCCCGCTGTTCCAGACTTCCGGCTTGCTGAAGTCGTTGAGGGTTTCCGAAATGATGTCTTTGACACCACCTTTTACGTGCGCCCAGGTGCCCGCTACGATGCCGTGGGGGATATGGCAGTCCGCACAGCCCGCCCGCACGCCACTGCTGGTAGTGCGGTGGGCCGACTCCAGGTAGACCGGGTCGTTTGCCACGTGCGCCTGCATGGAGTGACAGGAAGTTCCACAAAACGCGTCGGTGGATGTATAGCCATCGATCTGCTCGTTGACGAGGACTGCTGCCACGGCCATGAGGGCGCCGACGACGCCAGCGAGCAACACTGTGCGTGAGATTTTCATGCTCGCTGGCGTCTGTACATCATCGGTTTAGACGAATTATTTACCCTGCGGTCAGGGTACCTTGGTCGCTTCGATATCCGCCTTGGCGCCAAACCCGACCGTTGTCGGCCAGTATACATGGTGGCCGCGAGTCGTGATGTTGTCGTCATGAACGGCGAAGCCGATGGTGTATACGCCTCCTGCTTTGAGGGCCTTGTCGTCAGGATTGGTGAGATTGAGCGGTCGCGCCCACACCACGGTCCACATTCCGTCTTTCCAGGTGCCGGTGGACATGTTGTTGTCCGCCGCCGATCCCTTGGCATCCGCCCTGCTGGTGTAGTACGCAGGAACCATATCCCCTTCTTTCCAGTTGGCGTTCGGGTCGAAGGGAACGGCGTTTGCCTCGCGGATCAGTGCGGTGGGCTTTTTGCGAATTTGATCCTCTCGGGTTGCATTGCTGCCGTACTTGGCCGCGTCGTACATGTATTTCGGTTGTTTGGCTTTCTTGTTCCAGTTCTTGCTGAATGGACCTTTACCCGCATCATTCAGGCGATACTCGAGGACGTTGAAGTCGTCGGCCATACCCACGGGATTCGACCGGTGACCTCGCCACTGCATGAGGTCGAGGAAGCCGCCTTGCGCTTTGATCTTGTCAATCTCCGCGCGGCTTTTGGTACTCGCCCAATTGGTGTCGGTACGCGTCGATGGGACGTATTTGCGCACGTCCTTTTTCTTCAAGCCGTTGTCACCGAGCAGCGCGTGTCCTTTGACGTCGGCCTTGCTCGCCTTGTCCTGCATATCGCGCTGACCGTCGTGACAGCTAATCCAGCAGCCGTGCACGTCGAAGTTCGGTACATCGCCATCGTCTATGAGCATCGAAAAGCGATCTTCATAGATGCCGGGTTGCTTGCCTTCCTGCACTACCTTGTCGAGCTTGGGATAACCATAGTGTTTCCACTGTTTCCCGTCATAGCGTTTGAAGGGATGCGCCTCTCCCGGATAGGGATTACGCGTCTTCCACTGGGCCCGCAGGTAGGCGTTGTCCTTGTCATAGGCAAACTGTAGAGCCAGGTCGATGGTGGGTTGCTTTCCTTTAACAGGCATCGGCTCGAGGCGCTTGCCGGAGACGATGAGTTCACCGATCTCCTGCTCCTCGCCTTCGTGGCAGGAGAAACAGCTGTCGCCCTGGGCGACCTTCTTGTCGGCGCGCTTGTGGTCCTTGCTGTGCAACCACTCGTAGCTGGACTGTCCCGGATAAAACAGTTTGATTGTCGTGACAGGAATTTTGGACCAATCTGCCGGCGCCGCGCCATAGGCGGCCAACGATGTACAGGCGAACAATACGGCTGTCATGGTGGCGGTGGCTATGGGTTTGACGAGCCGTGGGATGCCGGCTGCGCGATCGTGCGTATCTGCGAACATTTCTCTTACTCCATTTGCGAGCATTGAAGGGATTCTTAGACTCATTCTAAGAATTTGGGCACCCGCAACCATTGATCTGGATCAATTGCCCGATTTCGATAGAAAGTCAATAGGGACAAGCGGTATCGCCGAGGGGATGATCGTCACGGACGCTGCAGCGCCTGGCGACCGGTTTTGATCGCCATGAAAAGGAAGAAGGCACCGAATACGCTGCGCAAGCCGTCGGCGGGTAGCCACAAGGCGACCGCGGTGCCGATGGCGATACCGCAGATCGCCGCGGGCACCATGCGCGCCACTTCCCGCCATAATATGCGGCCGGCAAATCCGTGATGCGCGCAGCCGGCCAGTGCGTTGGTCACGTTGACCGCCAGCGCGACGGGCAGGCCCTGTTGCACGGGCATGCCGAAGAACACGGCGAATCCGAGCACCACCAGGGCGCCGCCGCCAACACCGAAAAGCCCCGACAGCACACCGGAAGCCAGGCCGATGGCCGCATAGCTCCACAGGGGCGGCGCGCCGGTCCAGATGGCTTGAGAGCCACCGACGCCCAGGGCTTGTCCCAGCAGGCGTATCGACATTATCAGAATGAATACCGAGAACAGCAGCAGCAGCCAACGGACCGTGAGGCGCGCGAGCATCCAGGCCCCCACCCGGGCGCCCAGTATTCCACTGGCGATCACCAATGCCAGCTTCCACGGACCGATCCCCAGCCCGGTGAAGGAGGCATGCAGCGCGAAAGCGACCGATGACAGAACCACCACCGCCGCCAGGGAGGTGCCCACGGCGACTTCCGGCGAGGCAGGTCGGTGAACGATCAAGCCGGGCACGATGATGATGCCGCCGCCAATGCCGATGAGACCGTTCAGCAGTCCGGCCGATAGTCCCAGGAAGGTGACGCGGCCGGTGGAGAGTTGTGGATCCCCCTCGAGGCTCACGAGAGCGGTTTTGCGGTGGCGGGGATCATGGCGGCATCAGTATACCGTCCCCGTTATTACCCGGTAGTCGTTCAGTCGTCAGGGGGCCGCTCGTAAGCCGCAAGTAATTCCGCCATGTCGTCGAACCAGACGTCCACCGCTTCGGTCAGTGAACTCTGCATGGTGTGTTGCCACTGGCGCTGTTGAAGCTTCAGAGCCTCGGTAACGCCCGCTTCCAGCGCGTCTCGTTGCGCGAATTCGATGCCTTCGTTGATGGCATAGTCGATACCAAGACCGGTGGCGCCACCGACCACCGCACCCATGGGCCCGCCCGAGGCACCGACTGCGGTGGCCGCTACCGTTCCCAATCCCCGGGCGACATACGGACCGGCAAGACGCACGGCGACACCGCGCGCCGCGGTTGCAGTGGCGCGAGCGGAAATGCTCCGGGCGAGCTTCGCGCCCAGCGCCGCGCCTGCGCGCTGTCCGATCAGCGCCCCGCCGGCGGCCAAAGTGACGGCACGAGCGACTTCAAGGGAGCCGCGTTCGACACCGGCGATAGAGAGTTTCTTGGTTTGATGATCCCAGTCGAGCACGACGGAGACGTTGTCGAGATTCGGTGCGCCGTCGAGATAGGTGGTTTGCGTGGCGACAAAATGCTGGAAGCGAACATCGAAGCCATTTAATGCAAACTGAAATCCGCCGTGTCCCGTTTCGAAAGCGTGCACGTAGGCCCACTGCAGCAACGGATCAGATAATTCCGGGCGCATGACGATGTCGCGATAACGTTTCTCCACATAGCGTTCCAAGTCGTGGGCCACGGCGTCGTCGAGACGCATTACGCTGGGTTTAATGACATTGGCGGCAGCCGAGTACATCGCTTTGCCGGTTAACCGATAGGAAGTCGGCCAAGCGTAGTACCAGTCGGCGAACGCCGGGACGCGGGTACGCATGCTCGCGAATACGGGCGCTGCACGGGCATCGAGGGCCACCCGCACGCGGGTGTGGGTGTCGCGGCGCGCGTTTTCCACCCGCTTGAGTTCACGGTGGACGAAGTCCGATAAAGCATCGGCATTTGCCAATGCCCGCACCGGGTTACCATCGGCATCCCGTACGACGATGAGGGCCTGGCGTTCGAGTTGAGGTCGAACACCGTGTTTGGCACTGGAGCGGTCGTGGTGCACGCTGCGGGCATAGTCCCAGCGATCCAGAATGCTGCCGAGTATTCCGGGACCGAACAACACCGCCAGGATTACCGCCACGGCCACCAATGCCAGCAACAGCTTTGAGCCGCGCCCCGGGCGCTGCCGGGGGATCGGACCCGGTGAGGGCGCTACTTCCCGGGGGTGCTCCCGGGCCACTTCCGATTGCAGCTTGACCAGCTCGGAATGCCACCGGGCCGAATCCGGCTCCTGCGCGCGGAACTGCGACATTGTCCTAAACTCCTGATTGCGGCCATGGCGGTGGGCGCCCGGGTTTCCGCTGTGAACGATACTGAATGCAGATTAGGCAATTTTAGGACATTTCCAAGCCCGCAACGCATGGTCATTGCGGATTCCTGATATACACTTAATTACTCTTACCGTTAGCCCTTTCAAAGCATGATCAAGCAGTACTGGGAAGGCACCAAGGCATTCGTATGGAATGCCGTATGGGCGGTCAATCTGACCGCGCTGTCACCGGCGCGCGCCGGCGCCGTGAGGATGCTGCGTGTCGGCCACATGCTGATCCGCGAGCTCGCCGACGGTCAGCTCAACGTGCGCGCGGCGAGTCTCGTCTACACGACGCTGCTGTCCCTTGTTCCCGTGCTGGCGCTCAGCTTTGCCCTTTTCAAAGCCTTCGGCGTGCACCACGATCTTGCGCCGGCATTGATAAGCTACCTGGAGCCGTTGGGTGAACGGGGTGTGGAGCTCGGCAATCAATTGATCGCGACGGTGGAGCGCGTCAACGTCGGTAAGCTTGGTTTCATAGGGCTCGTATTTCTTCTCACTGCGGTTGCGCGGGTCGTGCAGAAGGTCGAGCAGGCGCTCAACGCCACTTGGCGGGTGCGGTCACAGCGTCGCTTCTTCGAGCGACTCAGCGGTTATTTGAACGTCGCCATTTTCGGCCCGGTGTTCGTATTCGCCGCGATGTTCATATCGGGTTCATTGATGAACTCGTCGGTCATGACCCAGTTGACCGAACTTGCCCACATCGGAGCGCTGGTAACGTTGGGCGGCAAGTTGGTTCCCTATTTGCTCGTGGTGGTGGCCTTCACCTTTGTTTACTTTTACATGCCCAGCACCAGAGTGCGTATCGGTTCGGCATTCTTTGGTGCGTTAATAGCGGGGTTCCTGTGGGCTGTTGGCGGTTGGGTATTCGCGGCATTGATTGTCGGCTCCACACGCTACACGGCTGTTTATTCGGGATTCGCCATCGTGATCTTGTTCATCATGTGGCTGCACGTTTCATGGTTGATTCTCCTGATGGGTGGCAGCGTTGCCTTTTATAACCAGCACCCAGAGTATCTGGGGCAACTCACCCATGAGTTGCACTTCAGCGGCCGCGTCCGGGAACGTCTTTCGCTGCTGGCGTGCTTTTTGATTGTGCAGCATTTCCAGTATCGGCTCGATCCCTGGACGGATGTGGCGCTGGCGCGAAGGTTGGGCGTGCCCCCGGAGACCCTGGAGCAGTTGCTCGAAGCATTTAAGAAGGCC
>JAACFO010000276.1 GCA_009937425.1 Gammaproteobacteria bacterium | reverse complement strand
TTCGGGCCGGGCTCGGACCCCGATCGACTGACGGCTGACGATAAGAACGGCATTATTGCCCTGTACGCGGGCTCCCAACCGCAAGGCGGAGGTGGTGGCTCGAGCGCATTCGATGCGGGGTTGATTGCTCTGATCGTGCTGATGTTCGCGCTGCGCGGTCGGCGAAGCCTGAAGGCGCGTGCACGGGAATGAGAGTCGGGATGTCACTTCAGAGATTCTTAATGTGGTTAGTTTTACCCTTGGTAAGTGCCATGCCGGGGGTTTCCGCCGCGGGTCAAACAGAATCCGGTGCGGCACTGGAGTTTGTCGAAGTTCTCGAGGTGGGTGACTCTCGGTGGAGAGCAACCGGGACGGTCAGCGCAGACGATCAGAACATTTGGCTGGCGATAATCGAAGACTTTGATACGGGCGCCGCAGTCCTGGTTCGCAAGGGAAGTTGGATTTTCGATGGTGTCAAAGTAGAAGACGTGAGCCGGGATTCGGTTACATTCTTCGTCGACGGAAAAAGAATGGCTGTTCGCGTGAGCCCCGGGAGCAGTGGCGGCGGCGCGGCAGAAGCTGTCATCTTGCCCGCCATCGAGATTGAGCAGAAAACTCCGTCTCGGTTCAGAATGAGCTACGGCACTTTTCGTAACATGCTTGGCGCGGCATCTCTCTCTTCGAGCAAAGACTCTTTCGTAGGAGTCCGTAATTCCGACAACGAGAGCTTATTGCAAATCAAGAATGTTCACCCGTCCGGGACGTTGGATCGTCTCGGTCTCGAAGCCGGCGACGTGATTATCGCAATGCAGGGTGAAGCCATCGAGGGGCTTGCGCATGCGGAAGACGTGCTGAACGAGATACAACCCGGATCCACCCTGTTGGTGGCATATGGACGCGCAGGGGCTATTCGGCAACTGTCAGTAGAAATTACCAATGAAAACGTCGTTGACTAAGCCTGCATCGTCCGATTCCAAAGCCAGACCCCTGGCGCGGACCAAATTCATGAGCAAAAGATGGGCTGTGCCAATCTGCATTCTGATCGCCTCATTGCTGGCTACGCAACATGGCCAGACGTCGGATACATTGATTTATGCCCGCCAGGCAATTCTCGATGGTGAATGGTATCGGCTGCTGACCTTTCATTTTGTTCACCTCTCCACGAATCACTTTCTGATTAATCTGTTCACGTTGGCAGCATTATGGCTGCTGTACGGTCGGACAATGCGCATGCGCGAATGGATCGGTGCAACAATTGGCAGTGGATTTGCAATCGGCCTTTGTTTGTTACTGTTCAGCCCGGAAGTCCAATGGAGCGCCGGGCTTTCCGGGCTGCTGTATGCCTTGTTTGCCTGTGCCGCCATTCGATCCGCCATGTCCGGCGAGTATTTGAGTGTCGCAGTGGTAGTGTTTCTCGTGGGCAAGGTGGTCGTGGAGCAAACAATTGGATCCAGTGCCGCAATGGAGCAATTTGTCGGCAGTTCCATCGTCGTTGACGCACATATGTTCGGTGTGGTTGCGGGACTTCTTTCTGGCGTCTTGCTCAAAGAGACTGCCGGACCGGCGAAGTCGATGACGCGGAGAGCATCCCGGTTGGCTGACGACAGTGCGCCCTTTGGCAGTAGATAGCGATGAAACCCAAATTAACCCATCTGACGGCCATCGTGGTGTTCATGTTTGCATGCTCGAGCGCTGTATTTTCACTCATGCAGATCGACCGCCCCTTCAGTCAACTGGTCGATTTGGCTGACGTCATCCTCGTTGGCACTGTGAACGACGCTTATTCCGAGTGGGGTGAGGAGAGGTTGGCGGGTACGATCTTCACCGTCCTGACATTCGATGATCTCGACGTGATCAAGGGAGATGTTCCGGGGACTACCTACGAATTCCGACATGTGGGAGGGCGAATTGGCGATTTAGTTCACAGTTACGAAGGATTGCCGCGATTATCGGTTGGGGCGCGGTACGTCTTGTTCATTTCAGGCGATACGAATACCCTGTTTCCGCTCGTAGGTATTGGTCAAGGTGCATTTATCGTAACGCGAGATGACGCTGCGTCGACAGAGAAAGTGCAGACAATCAATGGGCTCGACGTCCTTGGAGTCGCAGACGATCGTATTGTGACGTCCGGATCGGACGAGCCGGTAACTCTCGAGCAGTTCCTTACCCATATAGAGAATGAAATGAAGGGAGCTCCTCCTTAGATCCACCATCCGGTTAACGACATTGCGCGGCGACCGGACACACCTCCGAATTCTTTATCCACTTTGTTTCAGCGGGATCAGTTGATGGCGGACGTCAAGCCGGGTTTCGACTACATCATTATCGGTTCCGGATCGGCGGGGGGCGTCCTGGCGAACCGTTTGTCGGCGGATGCCGAGACTCGGGTTCTGGTTCTGGAGGCGGGTCCCCGGGATCGCAGCATCTATATCCACATGCCCTCGGCCTTTGCCTGGCCGCTGAAAGACGCCAAGTACAACTGGTTCTACCAGAGCGAGCCGGAGCCCCACATGGACGGGCGGCGCATGTACTGCCCCCGGGGGCGGGTGCTCGGCGGGTCGTCGTCCATCAATGGCATGGCCTATGTGCGCGGCCATGCCCTGGATTACGACCGCTGGGCCGGTAACGCGTTGCCCGACTGGTCCTACGCCCACGTGCTGCCCTACTTCAAGCGCGCCGAGTCCCGGGCCAGGGGCGGTGATGCGTACCGGGGAGCCGAGGGGCCGCTGCACGTGTCCACCGGCGCCTGCAGCAATCCGCTTTACCAGGCCTTTATCGAAGCCGGCGTGCAGGCGGGCTATCCCTTCACCGAGGACATGAACGGCCATCAGCAGGAAGGCTTCGGCGCCATGGACATGACCACCCACCGGGGCCGGCGCTGGAGCACCGCCCAGGCGTATCTGAAGCCCGCCCTGGGGCGCGCCAACCTCACTCTCCAGGTGCGGGCCCTGACGACCCGCATCCTCTTCGACGGTAATCGGGCGGTGGGGGTGGAGTACGCCAAAGGCGGCCATCTGCACACGGTGCGTGCCGAGCGGGAGGTGTTACTGTGCGGCGGCGCCATTAATTCGCCACAGCTGTTGATGCTCTCCGGTGTCGGCGATGGTGATGTCCTGGGTAAACTCGGGATCGACGTGCGCACGCACTTGCCGGGAGTCGGGGGTAATCTGCAGGATCACCTGGAGGTCTACGTGCAGCACGCCTGCACCCAGCCCATCACCCTCTACGGCGCCACCCGGCCATGGAATCAGCTGCGCATCGGATTGCAATGGCTGCTGTTCGGTGAAGGCCTTGGCGCCACCAATCACTTCGAGTCCGGCGCCTTCATTCGCCGCAATAACAATGTGCGCCACCCGGACCTGCAGTATCACTTCCTGCCCATGGCGGTCAGCTACGATGGGCGAGCGGCCGCCGAGGGTCACGGTTTCCAGGCGCACGTGGG
>JAACFO010000275.1 GCA_009937425.1 Gammaproteobacteria bacterium | reverse complement strand
CACTTCGGTAAAGCGTTTTGGATCGAGAAAGTACAAGGTGGCACTGCCGTCGCTCATGATGAGGTGCTCGCCGTCCTGGGTAATGCCCCAGCCGTCGGTGGCGTAGCGAAACTCCCCAGCGGGCCGCAAGTCCTGGCGCGTGTACACGAATGCCCTGCCCGAGCGCCAGGTGAGTTGAATGAGTTGCTCGCCAAATACCGTCAGCCCTTCTGCGAAGTACTGCCTGGGCAGCGGTCGTATCACATTCGGTTTACCGGTTTTTAAATCCACCCTGCGCAGACTCGAACGACCGTAGAGACCGGTGCTCTCATAGAGCGCCCCGCCGGCGTACACCAACCCCTGGGTGAAGGAACTCCGATCATGGGGATAAGTGGCGACTACGGAATAACCGATCTCCACCGGCGCCGTGGAATCAGCGGCGGCGGTGCAGGCGATCAGCATTCCGGCCATGGCGAGCCAATGAGACCATGCCGGGCGGCAATCAATTCGCTTCAATTCAACCGACCCGCGTGAGGTCCAACTCTCCGCGCACCACGGTGACCGCCTCGCCACCCACTTTCACCGTTTCGATAGCATCGCGCGCGCCAACGACCTCGACCGTCGCCTTTCCCGGTCGCCCCATCCAGTGACCCTGCTCGGCGATAAATGTTGGGGAGTCGACGAGATCGTAATGCCACAGATACGCCGCCATGCCGCCGGTGGCCGATCCGGTAAACGGATCTTCCGCACCGCCGGGCAGCGCCCCCACGTGGCGGGCGAAGGTCGCGCCGGCATCGGTTGCGCCGCCGAGAGTAAATGTATGCGGACTGAAGAAATCACCGGATTCGTATAAGGCCGCGTAGGCGTCCACATCGATGCGGACTCGACGCAACGCCTCGTGATCCTTCAGGGGGATCATGAGCTGCGGCGTACCGGTGCTGACCGTCTGGGGCTGTGTACCCGGCATCGCATCATCGGCCGTCAATCCGAATACCGGCAACAACTCGCGGGCGTCGTAGGTAGCAAGAAATTGCGGTCGCATCTGCGACATGACGATACGCTCCGCACGGCCGTCTCGGGCATGCACGTCCACGTCGATGGGGCCCACCTTGAGCTCCAGTGAAATACGTGTGATCGGGCCGTCGAGGGTCAGGCGTCCGGACTCGAAAAGTGCGAACACGGTGGCGATGGTGGGATGACCGGCAAGCGGGATCTCCTGGTCCGGCGTGAAGTAACGCGCACCTGCATCCGCGGACGCCGCCCGTTGCACGAATGCTGTTTCGGAAAGATTCATTTCCTGGGCGATGCTCTGGCGCATGCCATCGTCCAGGGTGTCGGCGTCGAACACCACCGCGCACGGGTTTCCACCCAGAGCGCGATCGGTGAACGCGTCCACCTGCATGAATGGGAATGTGTTCTTGTCGCTCACCTTGCTGCCTCCTTCTTATCACCCTTGCGAAGCGGGCTCGGGCTCAGCGGCCACACCAGCTCCATGGACACACTGACGGCATCGAAGGCATCCGGCAAGCTGATCTCCTCCGGTGCCAGCACACACATCTCGGGGGTCGGGCCAAGGGTCATGCGGCGGCTCCACAATTGCCCGCAGGCCCCATCCATACGCTCCGCCACGAGCGCATCCAACGCCTCGTAGCTCATCCCGGCAGGCTTCGAAAACCAGGTGGCGCAACGCACCCGGGCCGCCGGCACCGCTCCCTGGCGCAACCCATAAAGCCCCGCCGTGCCTCCCGCCGCCCCCACCGCCGCGGCATCGTGCACACCGCGGCAAGCCGCAGACACCGCCGCGTCGTTCAAGGGATCCAGGGCCGCGCTGCCATCGGTGAGATACCAATCCACATAATGCGGCCCCCGCCCCGGCAACCACGCAGCCGGACCCTGGCGAAACACCAAAGCCCCCCGATAACCCGGCGGCCCATCAGCCAGCAAAACCTCCTGAAACCCCGCCAACGCATCCTCATACCCCACAACGTCCCCGCCGACACGAATCCAATGCCAGAACACATAAGCAAGACAAAAACCGGTACCGGGCACCATTGACTTATTACTCTTGACTTATTGGGGTTTGGGGACGTTGATGCCGATGCGTTTCTCGGGTTCGTTCGACGTGGTGTCCATGTACCAGTGAATACTCTCCCGGCCGGTCACGGTTGTTGCGCTCATGGTGTTGCCGGCGGCGTCCATGACCAGGCAGTTCATGCCGCCGAAGCTGTTCAATGCGTGGATGTCCTGCATGGCGCGCACCGCCGCTGCCTCGATGCCGGATCCTTCTGCCAGATAATGAATGAGGGTTCTCGCCGTGCTGTTGCGAATAGACAGCTCGCCTCTGCCCGTACACGCGGCCGCGCCGACGCGGTTGTCACAGTAGTTTCCGGCGCCGATGATGGCGCTGTCTCCCAGTCGTCCCGGAAACTTGAGCGCCGTGCCGCTGGTCGAAACGGCGCACGCCATGTTCCCATCGGCGTCCATAGCCTGAACATTGACGGTGCCGTGATGTTCAACGGCGAGACGCGTGTACCACTCCCGCAGATTCTGACTGCGCACGTAATCCAACACCCAACTCTGAGACTCATCGATACCAGCGTGCTCGAATGCGTCTTGCACGAAGGCCGTGTAAACTTTTTTGCTTTCCTCGGTTTCCAGATCGCCTGCCTCGCAGCCCATGACCCGGGCGAAATTCTCCGCGCCCTCGGCCACCAACAATCCATGGGGCGCTTCTTCCATCAACTTCCTGGCAACACTGATTGGATGGATGAAGCCCTTGATGGCGCCCACGGCGCCTGTGCGCAGAGTTCGACCGCACATCAAACTGGCATCCAATTCCTGGACACCGAGAAAATTCGCAATGCCGCCGACTCCAACGGAGCTATCCCCGGGACTGCTTTCCACCAGTCGCGTCGAAGCCTCCACCGCGTCCAGCGCAGTACCGCCATCGCTGAGAATCCTGGCGCCGGCATGCAGGAACTCTCCCGCGTTTCTGGTTCCTAGAATGAATGCTCTGGGCTTGCCGGTGCTCACCTGATTTCCTGGTCAAATGCCGCGCAGGTGATCCGGACCGCCGAGGGATCGCATATGTCGCTGAATCCATCGCGCTCTCTTACGCACGTAGGCGGATGGATCATCGGCGCGCATGCGCACCGGGTTGGGCAGCACGGCCGCCAGCAGCGCCGCCTCGCGTGCACTCAATGCCGATGCCCGCTTGCCGAAGAATCGCCGGCTGGCGGCGCCGACGCCGAAGGTCCGATCGCCGAACTGGGCGATGTTGAGATAAACCTCGAGAATGCGCTGCTTGGGCCAGCACATCTCGATGAGCACGGTAAAATAGGCCTCGAGGCCCTTTCGTACCCAACTGCGGCCCGGCCACAGGAACAGGTTTTTCGCCACCTGCTGGGAAATGGTGCTGGCGCCACGCAGACGAGCGCCATTCTGGCG
>JAACFO010000002.1 GCA_009937425.1 Gammaproteobacteria bacterium | reverse complement strand
TGACCGAAGGTCAAACATTCCCAATAAGGCAAGAAAATAAGGCAACACCGGTACCTGTTAAAGAGGTCAAGAAATGGCAAAAGCGCTGGAAGGGGTCCGTATTCTGGATATGACCCACGTTCAATCGGGACCGACATGCACGCAGCTCCTTGCGTGGTTCGGAGCCGACGTCATCAAGGTCGAGCGACCGGGTGTTGGAGACGCAACCCGCGGTCAGCTTCGCGATATACCCGATGTGGACAGCCTTTATTTCACCATGCTGAATCACAACAAGCGCAGCATTACGCTGAACACCAAAGACGCAAAGGGTAAGGAAATTTTCGCCCGACTCATCGAGGAATGCGATGTGATGGTGGAGAACTTCGCGCCAGGAGCGCTGGACCGCATGGGTTTTACCTGGGAGCGTATTCAGGAGATCAACCCGCGCATGGTTTACGCATCGGTGAAAGGCTTCGGTCCCGGTCCCTTTGAGGAGTGCAAAGTCTACGAGAACGTCGCCCAGTGCACCGGTGGTTCGGCAAGCACCACCGGCTTCGATGACGGACCACCCATGGTAACCGGCTCGCAAATCGGCGACTCGGGCACGGGACTGAATCTCGCGCTCGGCATCGTGACGGCCCTTTTTCAGCGCGAGAAATCCGGGCGCGGCCAGCGCGTGTCCTGCGCCATGCAAGACGGCGTGCTGAATCTGTGCCGCGTGAAGATGCGCGACCAGCAACGCCTCGATCACGGCCCGCTCAAGGAATACCCCCAGTATCCGAACGGCGAGTTCGGCGAGGCCACGCCGCGGGCGGGGAATGCATCCGGCGGCGGTCAACCGGGTTGGGTGGTTAAATGCGCCCCGGGCGGCCCCAACGACTACGCCTACGTCATCATTCAGCCACCGGGCTGGGCACCGCTCATGCGCGCTATCGGGCGCGAGGATCTCATCGAGGATCCGGAATGGGCGACACCTGAAGCGCGCCTGCCGAAGCTCGACCAGTGCTTCGCGATGATCGAGAAATGGACTCAAACCAAGACCAAGTTCGAGGTCATGGAAATCCTCAATCCCGTGAACGTCCCCTGTGGGCCCATTTTGTCCATGAAGGAACTGGCCGTGGAGCCATCGCTGCGCGATACCGGCACGGTTGTCGAGGTCGATCACCCCACTCGCGGTAAATATCTGACTGTCGGCAATCCCATCAAGCTGTCGGACTCGCCGACGGAGGTTGTGCGCTCACCATTGCTCGGGGAACATACGGATGAGGTCCTGAAGTCGGTAGTGGGGTGGAGCGATGAGCAGGTCGCAGCCGCACGTAAGTCCGGCGCCATTTGATTCGCTGAGATCCGAGGCCAACTATGCCCATCAAGACGATACTGTTGCCGCTGGGTGAAAAGGATCGCGACGATACCTTGCTGGACACGGCGCTGGCCGCGGCCAAGCGCTTCAAGGCACACCTGGACGTTCTCCACGTGGAGCCGGACGCCGAGTCTCTGTTGCCCTATGCCACCATCGGTCTGTCGGAGAGCATGCGTGCATCGGTGCGCACTGCCGCCCTGCAGCAACACGAGGAAGCAACAAGAGCGCTGCAGCAGATTGTCGACAAAGCCTGCGTACGCAACGGCGTCAGCATGGCGAAGCGCAGCGAATACCCAAACAAAGTCAGCGCTGACTGGCTGGTGGAGACCGGAAGTCAGGCGGAATTGGTCGCTCAATTCGGACGCCTGGCGGACTTGATCATCCTTGCGCGCCCGGTGCGCGTCTCACCGCCGCCAAGAACCGTCGACGCGGCATTGCGCGAGACCGGCCGCCCGGTTCTGATGCTGCCCCCTGGCCCCTTCGACAGTATTGGCGATCGCATCGTCATCGGTTGGAACGGCAGCAAGGAGGCGGCCCAGGCCGTCGCCGCCGCGCGCCCGGTGCTGCGTGAAGCCGGCGCCGTCACGGTGCTGACCACTGAAAAGCGCCAAAAGCGACGACCCAGTGGTGACGACCTGCTTTCCTATCTTTCCTGCCACGGCATCACCGCGACCTTGAGCATCATGGACACGCGCTCGCGCTCCGTGCCGGAGGCGCTGCTCGCCAATGCCAGAGAACTCGATGCGGATTTACTGGTATTGGGCGGCTACAGCCGTCACCGCCTGCGCGAAGTGATCATGGGAGGCGTCACCCGCCACCTGCTTGCGGAGTCGGATATCCCCATAATGATGGTGCACTAACAGGTACCGGTGTTGCCTTATTGTCTTATTGGTGATGTTTGACCAAAGGTCAAACATCACCAATAAGACAATAAGGCAACACCGGTACCTCTTCCCCTACACCACCGCGTCAATCCCAAAGTCGCCAAAACCCTGTTTCTCGAAGTTAGTGCGGAACATGCCGCGCAGCTTATCGGCTGCCGCGTCGTAGGCGTCCTTGTTCTTCCACATATGCCGTGGATTCAGAATCGCGGGATCCACGTCCGAGCACGAGCGCGGTATGCGCAGATTGAACACCGGATGCATGTCGTACTCCACGTCATCGCCGTGCAGATCGCCGTTGAGTGCCGCGTCGAGCAACGCGCGTGTGTTCTTAATGGAAATCCTGTCCGCCGATCCCGCTGGGCCACCCGACCAACCGGTATTCAGCAAAACGCAACGCGCCTTGTGCTGATCCATCTTCTCACGCAGCAGGTTTGCATATACCGACGGCTTGTGCGCCATGAAGGGACCGCCGTAGCACGCGCTGAAAGCCGCTTGAGGCTCCGTCACTCCCACCTCGGTTCCTGCCAGTTTGGCCGTGAAGCCTTGCACAAAATGGTACATGACCTCCTTGCCATCGAGAATCGAAAGCGGCGGCAGCACACCGAAGGCATCCGCGGTGAGCAGCACGATGGTTTCCGGATGGTCGCCTCGCGCACCAGCGGCGACATTCGGATTGCAGGTCAACGGATAAGCAAATCGCGTGTTCTCCGTAATGGAAGCATCGCTGAGGTCCAGCTCCTGCGGGTCCGTTTCCTCGATGGCTTTACCCGGAAGCGGTGGTACGTTCTCGATAATGGTGCCCTTCATGGAGAGAGCTGCCGCGATAATGGGCTCGGCCTCTTTGTTGAGGTCAATGAGCTTGGCGTAACAGCCATCCTCGAAATTGGATATCCCGCTTTCCGTCCAACCCGCCTCGTCGTCGCCGATGAGCCGGCGATTCGGATCCGCGGACAAGGTCGTTTTACCGGTGCCGGAGAGCCCGAAAAGAATGGCGGTATCGTCACGGCCACCGATATTGCCCGAACAGTGCATCGACAGGTGTCCGAGATTCGGCAACAGATAGTTCATTACCGTGAAAATAGTTTTTTTCACCAGGCCGCAGTAGTCAGCACGTCCAAGAACCAGGCAAAGCTTGTTGCGAAAATCCATGATCGCCGCGCGATCCGACAAACTGCCGTCGCGCTCGGGATCGCAACGAAAGGACTGGACGTTCAACATCGTCCAGCGCTTTTCTTCCACGTTCTCGATACCCTCGACCTGTTTCGGAAACATGTTGTGGGCAAACATTGCGTGGGTCGCGTATTCACCGACGAAGCGGTAAGGAACCGAGTAGGAGGGATCCGCACCCGCATAAACGTCCTGCACGTAAAGATGCCCGCCGCGGTCGTTGACATGTTGAACGACGCGTTTCAGCAATCCCTCGTACTTGTCGGGATCGAAGGGCTTCATGTTGTCCTTCCACCAGACATCGGATTCGATTTCCGGCCATGCAACCGCGAAGGTGTCGTTCACCGGCCGACCCGTGCAGGTGGGATCGGTGTAGAAAACCAGCGGGCCGTCCACGCCCAACTTGGTGGGAAACGCTTTCTGTTCCGTGTCCGGTCCGTCTACGCGCCGCCGGCCGCGATCGTTTTCGATGGCCTCGTGGAACAGCTGGTCCTTGGACAGGTTGTACTTGTAGTTAACAGATGTGAGTCCGAGCTTCCGCTCGAGTGCGCCTCGAAAATCCATCGTATCTCCCCGCTCCGAGATGCGTGACGTTGTTGTGGGATATACCCGCCAAGGACCTCTCATAGGCGGATCCTGATGGTTCGGAGAATACAGAGCCGAGGAACCCCCGGCAACATCGGTCAGCGGCGACGCAGGCCTTACATTCCCATGGGTAGTTCGGCACGCACCTGTTTCAGATAGGGGAGATTGATATCCCCATAAATGAGACCGGGAGCGGGCGGGGCCGTGGCCAGGACCTTGCCCCAGGGGTCCACCAGCATGGAGTGGCCGTAGGAGGTGTATTTGGCATTGTGCTTACCAGTCTGCGCAGGAGCGACGACAAAGTATTGGCCTTCCACGGCGCGGGCCCGTATCAGTACCTCCCAATGCGCCGCTCCCGTGGGTGCGGTGAAATTGGAAGGAATGAACACGATCTCCGCACCCCGCCGACGCAGGTCCAGGTACAGGTCCGAGAAGCGCAAATCGAAGCAGATGGTCAACCCCAGCTTTCCGATGGGTGTATCCACGACCGGCGGGGCCGCGTCCCCGGGCACGATGCTGTCGCTTTCGGTGATCTTCAACGTCGGCAGATCCACGTCGAACAACTTGAGCTTTCGGTAACGGGCGAGCATGTCACCATTGGCGCCGATGAGCACAGAGGTGTTGTAAACCCGTGAAGGATCGTCGGGGATCTGCTCATGTAAGCTGCCGAGGAGCAGCATCATATTGTGCTTGGCCGCGGCCTCGCGGAAGCGCGATACGATGGCGCCATCCAGCGGCTCGGCGACCTTCAGCTTCCCCTTATAGCCCCCCAGGTAAAGGAATACCTCGGGAAAGGCCAGCAACGCCGCACCGTTCCCAGCGGCTTCCGTTACCATGCGGTCGGCGAACGCGAGGTTAGCGTCGAAATCGTCGCTGGTCGTAGTTTGTGCCAGGGCAATCTTTGTCATCGGCTTACCGTCTGATTGTGTTCGTAGCATAATGGCGCTCGAAGCGATGCGAAAGGCCGAACATGCCACTGGTCAGCAAAATCAACCTGCGCGTACAGAAAACCGAGATCGATGAACTCGGCCATGTCAACAACGCACGCTTCCTGGAATACTTAGAGCGTGGCCGGATGGATTGGTACAATTGCTGCGCTCCCACATTGAATAAGCAATCCGAACAGCACTTGGGAACCGTGATCGTCAATATCAATATCAATTACCGGCGGGAATGTTTTCACGAAACACAATTATCCGTCGTGACCAGACCATGTACGCGCGGGCGCACGAGCTTCGTGTTGCTCCAGGAGATTTACGACCACGAGGATCAACGCGTCTGTGACGCGAAGGTGACGAGCGTGGTCATGGACATGCACACGCGAAAGATTGTCCCCATGCCGGATTCACTGGCGGGACAGTTTTCTCGAGACCGTAACGGGGAGATGTCATGAAAATTATCGTCAATGGCCAGCAAGCATTCGGGAAAACCGTGCTGGAAGCGTTGTTGGATCGTGGAGAAGAGGTGGTGGGTATTTACTGTGAGCCCGACAAGGGCGAAAGAGTGGATCCCATAAAGGAGGCTGCATTGCAGCACAAGCTGCCTCTGTTTCAACCGAAGTCCTTTCGAAAGCCCGAAGTCTGGGAACAAATGGCATCGCTGCAACCCGACCTGTGCGTCATGGCCTACGTCACCTTGTTCATTCCGGAAGAAGCGCTCAACGTTCCAGCGCTGGGCAGCATTCAATACCATCCCTCATTGCTGCCGTTGCACCGCGGCCCGAGTTCCATCAACTGGCCGATTATCATGGGCCGCGAGCAGACAGGGTTGAGTATCTTCTGGCCGGACAACGGTCTCGATACTGGTCCGATTCTGATGCAGAAGCAGGTCACCATCAAAGACGACGACACCCTCGGCAGCTTGTACTTCAATCATCTGTTTCCCATGGGCGTCGAAGCGATGTTGGAAAGCGTCGATCTGGTGCGCGATGGCAAAGCGCCGAAAATTGTCCAGGATGAATCCAATGCAACCTACGAAGGCTGGTGCCGCGACGAGGATGTGGAAATTGACTGGAACAAGCCGACCCAGGAAGTGTGGAATCTGATTCGCGGCGCTAACCCGCAGCCCGGTGCCTGGACGCGCCATGGCGACAGCACCGTGAAGATATTCGATTGCGCCAAGCAATCCGCCGCCCGGGGCGCCACTCCCGGTCAGGTAACCGCCGTCGCTGATGCAGGCATCACGGTTGCCTGCGCCGATGGCCAGATCCAGATCCAACGGCTGCGCCCCCAGGGCGCGAAGAAAATGACCGCCGCCGAGTTCCTCACGGATTCGTCGCTGAACGTCGGCGATCAGCTGGGTGGCTGATCGGATCCCCTCTCCCGCTTGCGGGAGAGGGTTAGGGTGAGGGTAAGGGGATCGAGCAATTTCCCTCACCCCGGCCCTCTCCCGGAGGGAGAGGGAGAAGATGCTTAGCCGGCGGCGCTGCCTACCAGGGCGGGCTCTTCCATGGGCACTACGCTCAGCACCGGCGGCCTGAGGGCCTGGGCCTTCACGAATACGTTGTCGGCCTCGATGGTCCTGCCCAGAAGCTTGACCGCCGCGTATATGGCACTGATGTAGGGGGTCGGCGTGCTGGTGAGCCTGCCGAGTTCCAGCACCGCGCCGATCAATGCTTCCGTTTCCAGCGCCCGGCCGGCCTCCACATCCTGGAGCATGGAGGTTTTGTGCTTGCCGACTTTCTCGGCACCGTCGATACGCTTCTCCAGGGGTACCCGGAAGTTGACGCCGAGCTTCTCGGCGATGGTCTGGGCCTCGGTCATCATGTTGGCGGCCAATTCCCGGGTGGGCGCGAACTGACAAATATCCACGAGGGTGGCATGGCACAGGGCGCTGATGGGATTGAAGCTCAGGTTTCCCCAGGCCTTCAACCAGATTTCCGAGCGGATGTCTTCGAGCACCGGTGACTTGAAGCCGGCATTTATCAGGGTCCGGGAGACCCGTTCCACCCGCTCCGAGCGGGATCGGTCGAGCTCGCCGACGGGAAAGCGCGTTCCCTCCATGTGGCGTATCACTCCGGGGCGGGCGATGGTCGCCGCCGGGTAGGCGATGCAACCGATGATGCGCCGCGCCTCGATTCCGGCGCTGAGCCGGCCGTCCGGGTCCAGGGTCTCGATGCGGTAGCCGTCGAACTCACCACCATGGCGTTGAAAATACCACCAGGGAAGTCCGTTCTGGGTAGTGAGCACCATGGTATCGGGGCCGAACAGGGTTCGGATATCGTCCACCGCCGGCTGGATCTGGTGGGCCTTGAGCCCGAGGATAACCAGGTCCTGGGGTCCGCAGGCGCCCATGTCGCTGGTCGCCTTTACGCCCTCCGCCACCTGGGCACTGCCATCCGAGTAGACGACCCGCAGACCGTTTTCCTGGATTGCCTCCAGATGCTTGCCCCGCGCAATCAGCGTGACATCTTCGCCGGCCAAAGCCAGCTTCACACCCAGTAATCCACCGATGGAACCAGCGCCGACGACGCAGATTTTCATGCTTCGTGCCCTCCCTAGGACCACAGCGTCCCAGGGACGCACCAGGCTCAGCCTGCGGGTGCCCTCATGGCGCCGGCGGCTCTCTCTGGGAGATGGCCCGGTGCCCGGAGTGCGGTACGAGCATTATCAAATCATGGGAGCGGACGCAGATCCTATTGTTTTTGTTAATACTGTGTATTGACGCAGGAAAGCAGTTGCCGCGCCGGGCAGCTTTCAGACCTCCTGGCCGCCCAGGAAAAGCCAGGTTTCCACCACCGAATCGGGATTCAGAGAGACGCTGGTAATACCCTCGTCCATGAGCCAGCGGGCCAGATCCGGGTGGTCCGAAGGCCCCTGCCCGCAGATCCCCACATACTTATCGGCCTTGCGGCAGGCCTGTATGGCCTGGTGCAGCAGCACCTTGACGGCGGCGTCGCGCTCGTCGAACAGCGATGCAACCAGCCCGGAGTTACGATCCAGACCCAGGGTCATCTGGGTAAGATCGTTGGAGCCGATGGAAAAACCGTCGAAGTGCTCCAGGAACTCTTCCGCCAGCAGGGCGTTGGAGGGCACTTCGCACATCATGATGACGCGCAGGCCGTTCTCACCCCGGGTAAGGCCGTTTGCCGCCAGAAGCTCGACCACTCTGGCGGCTTCGCTCACGGTGCGCACGAAAGGAACCATGACCTCGATGTTGGTGAGGCCCATTTCGTCGCGCACCCAGCGAATGGCCCTGCATTCCATCGCGAAACACTCGCGAAATTCCTCGGCCACATAACGCGATGCGCCGCGAAAACCGAGCATTGGATTGGCCTCGGCGGGCTCGTAGCGGCTGCCGCCGATTAAATTTCCGTACTCGTCGGACTTGAAGTCCGACAGCCGCACGATAACCGGCTTGGGCCAGAAGGCCGCGGCCAGGGTGGCAACCCCTTCCTGCAGCTTGCTCACGTAAAAACCCACCGGGTCCGCGTAGCCCGCCGTTCGCTCATCGATGCGCGACTTGAGTTCATCGGGCAAACGTTGGTATTCGATGAGCGCCTTGGGATGCACGCCGATGGAATTACTGATGATGAATTCGATTCGGGCGAGGCCGACACCTGCATTGGGTAAGGCCTGAAAGTCGAAGGCGCGGTCGGGATTGCCTACGTTCATGGTTATCTTGAAAGGCAGCTCAGGCATCGTTTCGATATCCAGGCGGCGCACGCTGAAGTCCAGGGCGCCGTCGTACACATAGCCAGTGTCGCCCTCGGCGCAAGAGACCGTTACTACTTGCCCGTCACGAACGCTGCCGGTCGCATCGCGAGTACCCACCACCGCCGGGATCCCCAACTCGCGCGCGATGATGGCCGCATGACAAGTACGGCCGCCGCGATTGGTGACAATGGCCGAGGCGCGCTTCATGACCGGCTCCCAGTCCGGATCAGTCATGTCGGTCACCAGCACGTCACCGGGCGCCACACTGCTCATATGGGCCACATCGAGCACCAGGCGTGCGGGCCCACTGCCGATGCGTTGTCCAATACTGCGTCCGGAACTCAGTAACTTACCGCGCTCGGCGAGCTCGAAGCGCTCCAGGCGTTGGGCAGCGACGCGGCTCTGCACGGTTTCCGGACGCGCCTGGAGGATGTAAATTTCACCGTCCTCACCGTCCTTACCCCACTCGATGTCCATCGGCCGGCCGTAATGATCCTCGATGAGCAGCGCGTAGCGGGCCAGCTGCTCGATGTCGGCATCGTCAAGGGAGAAGACCCGCTGATCGTCCTCGGCAACCGGTTCGATGCGCACCCGCTCGGGGCCTTTGTCGGCAAGCACCATACGCAGGGCTTTGCTGCCGCGTTCCCGGCGCACGATTGCCGGGCGGCCTGCCCGCAGCGCCGGCTTGTAGACATAGAACTCGTCAGGATTCACCTGCCCCTGGACGACCGTTTCGCCCAGGCCATAGGCTGAAGTGATGAACACCACTTGATCGAATCCGGATTCCGTATCGATGGTAAACATGACGCCGCTGGCGGCGGTATCGCAGCGCACCATGCGCTGCACACCGGCGGACAGGGCCACGTCGCCGTGGTCGAAGTCCTGGTGTACCCGGTAGGCAATGGCACGGTCGTTGTACAAGGAAGCGAACACGGACTTGATGGCGGCCAGAACCTCGTCGACGCCTACGACGTTGAGAAAAGTTTCCTGTTGACCGGCAAAGGACGCCTCGGGCAGGTCCTCGGCGGTCGCCGAGGAGCGCACCGCCACCGCGGTCCCCGCCAGGCTACCAATGAGTTTCCCGTGGGCCTCGCGCACCGCATCTTCCAGCGCACGGGGAAGCGTCGCGTCGCATACCCAACGCCGGATGCGGTCCCCGGTGGTGGCGAGTGCCGCCACGTCTTCCACGTCCAGACTGCCAAGCGCCTCTGCAATTCGCTCCTCGAGGGCGTTTTCGCCAAGAAACTCGCGAAAAGCATCGGCGGTGGTCGCGTATCCCCCGGGGACTTTCACACCGGATGCCGCCAGGGATCCGATCATCTCGCCCAGCGAAGCGTTTTTGCCACCGACCCTGGCGACGTCATTCATGCCAATCGTGTCAAACCAGACTACGTGATCCACGAGCTGTTCCAGTCCTTCTTCGCGTGGCTGCCCGGTGGCCGCGGGCACCCCTGTCTCAGGAGGCGGGAGCATAGCGTGGCACGGCTTCCGAGACCACGCCGGAAGACCTTTGGGAGCCCCATCAAGTCCGGCAACGACTGGTAGAATGTCTTCTGTCCATCGGCCACCCAGACAGCAATTCATGCCTCTTAGCCAACGCCACGATCTCCTGAGGGTCTTTGCTGAACACAAGGTCGCCTGCAACCTGCTCATGGTGGTCATGATTCTGGTCGGGATCTGGGCCCTGGATCGCCTCAACACGCAGTTCTTCCCCAACATCGCTCTCGACATAGTGAAGGTGCGAGTCGCCTGGGACGGCGCCAGCGCCGAGGACGTGGAGGCCGCCATCACAAATCCCCTGGAGCAACAGCTCCGTTCCCTGGACGGTCTGCGCCAGATGACCTCCGGCTCCTCCGAGGGCTCGACGAGTATTACCCTCGAGTACGAGGAAGGCACCGACATGGGGGTGGCGCTGGATCAGGTGAAGGAGCAGGTGTCGCTGGTGCGCAATCTTCCCGCGGCGGCGGAGACTCCGGAGATCAGCCGCGTCATCCGCTACGAGCCGGTGGCGCGGGTGCTCGTGACCAGTGCCGACACGAGCATCGGCCAATTGCGCCCGTTGGTGCAGCAGATGGAACGCGAGTTGCTGGACCGTGGCATCGCCAACATCCAGTTGGTAGGACTGCCAAAGCAGGAAATCGCCATCCAGGTACCGGCGGCCGTGCTGCACGAATTGGACCTGTCCCTGGAGGACATCGCCGATCGCGTAGCGGAGTTGAGCCGCGATCTGCCGGCCGGAAACATCGGCTTGAACGACGTGTCGCGGCAGCTTCGGGCACTGGATCAGCGCCGGCGGGAGGTGGGTTTCGAACGTCTGCCTATCTTGAGTGATGAATCCGGCCGGCTCGTGACTCTGGGAGACATCGCCAGCATCGAACGCCGCGCCCGCCGACTCCAAACCATGGTCAGCATCGACAGCCAGCCGGCCATCGAGATGCGTTTGAAGCGCAATGAAAATGCAAGCAGCCTCGAATCGGCGGAGATTCTAGCCCGATGGCTGGATGACAACCGCGGCCGCTGGCCGCGGGGCATCCAGGTGACGGTTTACGACCAGGCGTGGCTGCTGATTAAGGAGCGCATCCAGCTGCTGCTGAAAAACGGCGCAGGCGGCTTGGTACTGGTGGTGCTTATTCTGTTTCTTTTTCTCAATGGCCGGGTCGCATTCTGGGTGGCGGTGGGCATCCCCATATCCTTCATGGCGACCCTGGGAGTGCTCTACCTCATCGGCGGCAGTATCAACATGGTGAGCCTGTTCGGTCTCATCATGGCCCTGGGCATCATCGTCGACGATGCCATCGTCGTAGGCGAGGACGCCCTGGCCCACTACCAGGCCGGCGAACCGCCCCTGGAGGCCGCCGAGGGCGGTGCGCGGCGCATGTTGGCGCCGGTAATCTCGTCATCCCTGACGACCATCGCGGCTTTTCTGCCCCTGATGTTGGTAAGCGGCATCATCGGCAACGTGCTCTTCGACATTCCCATGGTGGTGGTGTGCGTCATCATCGCTTCATTGGTGGAAAGTTTTCTGGTACTGCCCGGGCACTTGCGCCAGGCATTCGAAAATTTGCGCAAGCGTCCTGCGTCGATGATACGTTCGCGAATGGACGCGGCGTTCGCGCGCTTTCGCGACGGCCGCTTCCGATCACTGGTGACCACGAGTGTCGCCAATCCCTGGATCACGCTCAGTATTGCAGTGGCCCTGTTGTTGGTGAGCATCGGTCTGTTCGCGGGCGGGCGCCTCGCTTTTCACTTTTTACCGACGCCGGAGGGCAAGCTCGTGTACGCCAGTGTCAGCTTCGTCGCCGGCACCCCGCCGGGACGAACCGAGACCTTTCTCGAGCACGTGCGGCACGCGCTGCGCGACACCGAGGCAGAGCTTGGCGGAGGGCTCGTCGAGGTTGCGACGATCCATCACGGCGTCATCGAAGGAGCCGACGGCCAGCGCACTCAAAACGGCGACCAGTTCGGTACGGTTATCGTGGAACTGATCGAACCCGATGCCCGCAGCGTAGGCAATCCGGAGTTCATGCGCGAGTGGCGCAATCGAGTGCGGTTTCCCGCCGGCATCGAATCCTTCTCCATTGTCGAGCGCCGCTCGGGCCCGCCGGGGCGCGATATCGATATCCGACTAACCAGTCCCGGGCTCAATACCACACAGCTGAAAGCCGCGGCCCTTGAGCTGGCCAGCATCCTGAGCACTATCCGCGGCGTCAGTGGCATCGTTGACGATATGCCTTTCGGCCAGGAGCAGCTCATCTACCGCCTGTCCGCCGAGGGCCGGGCATTGGGACTTACTGTGCAGCACGTCGGGCGTCAATTGCGCGCCGCATACGACGGCCGGGTGGCGCAGATTTTTCAGGACGGCGACGACGAAATCGAGGTGCGAGTCGTACTCCCGGATCGCGAGCGGCACAACCTCGCCAGTCTCGGCGATCTCAAAATCGTAACTCCCAACGGCGCCAGCGTGCCGCTGTTCACGGTGCTCGAGATTTCGACGCGACGAGGCTTCGACATCCTCAGACACAAGGACCGCAATCTCTCGGTGCGCGTATCGGCGACGGTGGATCCCGCCCTCAACAATAGTAACGACGTCATCGCGGATCTCGAAGCCGGCCCGCTGCAGCGGCTCAAAGGCCGCTTCGGCGTCGACTACACCTACGAGGGACGCCGCTCGGACCAGACGGACACACTGGCGGATATGGCCCGCGGGGGACTGCTGGCACTGGCCATGATTTACCTTGTGCTGGCTTGGGTGTTTGCATCCTACGGCTGGCCATTGGTGGTGATGTCGGTCATTCCCTTCGGCGTCATCGGCGCACTTCTCGGCCACTGGTTGATGGGCATGGATTTGACGGTACTGTCATTGTTCGGCCTGTTCGGTCTGTCGGGCATTGTCGTCAACGACTCCATCATCCTGGTAATGTTTTACAAGCACCAGAGAGAGGTCGGCACGCCCTGGCGCCAGGCAATCGTCGACGCCACCTGTCAGCGTCTGCGCGCCGTCCTGTTGACGTCACTGACGACCATCGCCGGGCTGACGCCGCTGATGTTCGAGACTTCCCGCCAGGCCCAATTCCTCATTCCCATGGCGCTTACCATTTCATACGGGCTGGCCGTCGCGACATTGCTGGTGCTGCTGGTGGTCCCGAGCTTACTGTGCATTCACGAATCCATTGCCATGGGCAGCCAGCGGTCCGCCGATGACAGGATCGCCCCGGCCGGCACCTGAAGGATGAACATCGGGCTCATCATCATCGGCACCGAGTTGCTCACGGGGAAACGCCAGGACAGTCACTTTGCACATATCGTCGAGGCGCTCGCCCAACGGTCACTGGAGCTCAGCTGGTGCCACTACATCGGTGACGACGAGGAAGTCCTCACCAGGGAGCTGCGATTCGTCATGGATGGAGACGCCATCGTCTTGTGCTGCGGTGGTATCGGCGCGACGCCGGACGACCACACCCGCGCCAGCGCCGCCCGGGCCGCCGGCGTTGCCCTGGTGCGTCACCCGGAAGCGGCAGCCATCATCGAGGAACGTTTCGGAGAAAGCGCCTATCCCCAGCGCATTCACATGGCCCACCTCCCCCGGGGCTGCACCCTGATTCCGAATCCGGTCAACCAGATCGCAGGATTCAGCTTGGGAAAGCTGCACTTCGTGCCGGGATTTCCGCAAATGGCCTGGCCCATGATCGAGTGGGTACTGGACAATCATTACCCGCAGCTCAAGGACCGCGAGCGACCGGTGGAAATTCTGATGACGCTGCCCGGTGTCAGCGAAGGCCAGCTCATCAAGATCATGCAGGATTTCGTCACACGCTTTCCCCAGGTGGATCTCTCCTGCCTGCCGCACATGCAGGGTGAATACCGCGAGACCGAGCTTGGCGTGCGCGGCAGCGCCGCGGACGTGCCCGCGGCAGTGACCTGGCTTGGCGAAGCCCTGGATAGCGGTGGTTGGCGCTGGGAGAAGCGCACCTCTTCCCGGACCGCTCGCCTCGTATAGGCTTGTCACGGGGACCCAGCACCGATGCCGCGATCCCAGCAAACGCGACCGAAGGCCGAAGATCGCGCACCGCCCCTGCGCCCGCCACTCAAGTGGGCCGGCGGCAAACGCTGGCTCGCGCCTCATCTGGAACCCCTGTGGCGCGGGCAAAGCTCCCGGCGCCTGGTTGAACCGTTCTGCGGCGGATTGGCGGTGGCGCTGGGCCTCGACCCGCAGCACGCACTGCTCAACGACGTCAATCCGCATCCGGTGAATTTCTACCGGCATCTACAAGAAGGACTGACCATCCGCGTCCCCATGCGCAACGATCGCGACCTCTACTACCAGCACCGCAACGACTTTAATCGCCTGGCATCGACGCGGCGGGGCTCATTCAGCCGCAAAGCCGCCGAGCTTTTCTACTATTTGAATCGCACGGCTTACAACGGGCTATGCCGATTCAACCGCAAGGGCGAGTTCAACGTACCCTTTGGCCGCCATGAACGCATCAACTACATCCGCGACTTCCGCGCCTATCGCGCAGCCCTGTCACGCTGGCACTTCACCTGGGGTGATTTCGAGAAGCTCGATTTGCACGAGGATGATTTCATTTACGCGGATCCGCCTTACGACGTTCCCTTCCGCCAGTACTCGCGGCACGGATTCGAGTGGAGCGAGCAGGTCCGCCTGGCGAGCTGGCTGGCGCAACACAAAGGCCCGGTAGTGCTCTCCAATCAGGCCACCGAGCGCATACTCGCACTCTACCAATCCCTGGGCTTTCGTTTGGCGCTGCTGGAAGCGCCGCGCAGCATCAGTCGCACCGGCGATCGCACCCCGGCACGGGAAGTGCTCGCCACCCGGGGATTCGGTGGAAGCTGAAAACCGGCCTGCTCGAGGCCACTGGCATGACTCCTGCGCCGCCTGGGCCTGGCCCGGGACGCAGCTGGTGTGTCATCTGGACAGTCTCCACAGGGGCAAGCTGGTGCGGGCCTGAGGGCAGGCCCGGCGCCGGGAATCTATCTTTTTTCCGATTCCCGGACGGCGGTCACTAAAGGTGGGCCGGCAACGACCGATCCATTAACTGAACCCCTTTGTCCGTTCACGCTGCCCATGCACGATCTCGCAAATACGACCCTCGGTAAATACGACGTCATCCGTGAAGTCGGCCGGGGAAGCATGGGGGTCGTATATCTCGGTCATGACCCCTTCACCGGGCGCGACGTGGCCATCAAAGTGGCGTTGCCGGAATCACTCCAGGACAAACGCAGCGGGGCCCGTTATCGCAAGCTGTTCTTCAACGAGGCCAAGGTCGCCGGAAAACTCCGTCACCCGAATATCGTCGGCGTCTTCGACGCCGGAGTCGAGGGCGACGTTTGTTACATCGTCATGGAGATGATTTTCGGTGGCCGCACCCTCTTCGACCATTGTCAGCCTGACAGCCTGCTGCCCATCGAAGATGTGGTGCGGGTAATTTTCAAAAGCGCCAGGGCACTCGATTACGCTCACCGCCAGGGAGTGATTCATCGCGACGTCAAGCCGCGCAATATTCTCCTTACCGAAGACGGTGAAGTGAAGCTGAGCGACTTCAGCATCGCCTTGAGGACCCAGGGCGACGCCACCGACACCCAGGTGCACGGTTATATCGGCTCTCCGCTGTACATGTCTCCTGAGCAGGTCAAGGACGACACTATCACCAACCAGACCGACATCTTTTCACTCGGTGTGGTGATGTACGAGTTGCTGACGGGTAGACATCCCTTCGCCGCGGATAATCTGCCCGCCATCGCCCATCGCATCACCGAGAAGATCCCCACCCCGCTGTTGGAAATGCGTCCCGACGCCCCGCAAATCCTCGGCCGAATTCTCGACCGGGCGTTGTGCAAGGAGGCCGGGCAACGCTACAAGATGGGGCTCGATCTGGCCGCGGACCTGAGTCTCGTCTACGACCACATCAAGCTGCTCGACGAACAGCTTCCCGGAGACGAGAAGTTCAAGCTGGTGCGAAGCCTGGCATTTTTCGATGATTTCACCGAGCCGGAAATCTGGGAGGTGATTAACTCGAGCGGCTGGCTGGATTTCACACCGGGCAGCGAGATCATCGCCGAAGGCGAGCTGGATACGTCCTTCTACATCATCATCTCGGGAGATGTAACCGTATTCAAAGGCGAACTGGAAGTCGACGAGCTGCATCAAGGAGATTGCTTTGGAGAGATGGGATTCATCGCACGCAAGGAACGCAGCGCCACCATCATTGCCAAGAGCGGCGTCACCACCATGAACGTGCGCCCGTCGATGATCGAACGCGCATCCCTCAACTGCCAGCTGCGCTTTCACAAAGTCTTCCTGTCGGCATTGGTGGGACGTCTTTCCCAGGCCACCGAACGCCTCTCGGCGGGCGCTTCCGCCGTTAGCGCCTATCCCACCGCCAGATAGTCCGTTCCCAGTTCATAGCCCATGGAGGCCAGGGCGGCGCCGATGTTCTCCCTGGCGCCGTGACTCGCGACCCATGCGAGTACGAAGGGCCGCGGCCACCGGCCCGAAAGCCACCCGGGCGCCACTACCGGTATATTCAGAATCCGATTTCCGATTTTCTTCGGATCCACGTCGACCCAGGCGCAGGGTGTAAAACCGAGGGCGGTGATATGGGTCGTGCGCCGCCGAGTGCGCCGCCCTGCTCCCCAGAATACCAGCGGCCGCCCGCTGTTGAGGCGCGGATCCCTGGCCAGATAATGTGCGCGCAAACGGTCGAAGGCATCTCGTGAGTAACGTGGGTCGCGACGGGACAAGCTGTCGTCGTGCTGACGCCAATGGAGTAAACAGCGCTCGATCTTCGCCAGGCGGCAGCCGTGCTCGGTAAGCCGCAACCACAGCTCGTAATCTTCGGGGAAGTCGCCGTCACGGTAACCGCCGACAGTGGTCACCGCCGTGCGGCGAAACATGGCGCTCGGGTGGGTGATTGGACACTCGATGTAGACCTCGTCGCGCATCGCATCGCTGTCGAGGCACGCGTTCTGCCAGCGCAAATATTCGCTCATCCCGGCCTGTAACTGGTCGGCTGGAAATGCGCGTACGCGGCTGGCCACCACGTCCACATCCGGGTGGGCTTGTAAGTACTCCCTCTGCAGGGCCAGGCGTTCGCAATCCATCACGTCATCGGCGTCCATGCGCGCAATCAACGGTGCACGTGCACTGGCCAGCCCCCCATTGAGGCACGCAACCAATCCACGCTCTGGTGGACGCAACAAACGTATGCGGGCATCCGTTTGCGCCCTCGCGGCAACCAACTCACGGCTGTGGTCCGTGGAAGCATCATCAACGACCAGCAGTTCGAAATCCCCGAGACTTTGCGCCTGAATGGAATCCAGGCAGGCATCGAGGGTGGCCGTTGCGTTGCGCACCGGCATGAGGACCGTAACCGCGGGCGTCGCGTTCATGCAGGAGTCCCGTGCTTCGTCGGCGCGCGGGCGTGATCAGAGCAAATCGTATCCGTCAGCGGGCCGCTGTGCTTCATTCATGGTCGTTCGATACCTGGTACAGATCGAACTGACGCTCGCCGGCACCGGTCTTGCGACGGTACTTCATACTCACGAACAACACTAACAGATAAATGACGAACAGCACGTCGACGATGGGCAGCACCACACCGACAAACACATCGCCGCTGAATACGTTGGTAAAATAAAAGGCCAGAATACCCAGGACGATTATCGCGGCACGCAAGGGTCCTGGCCACCAGCTGGAAGCACCTGCCTCGTCAACGACGGCCGCCATCCGGCCGGCTTGTGCATCGTCCACGGGCGACGACACAGGCACCGGGGCGATGTGCGCCACCGAATAAACGCTCGCCGGTACGGCCAGGGTCTTTCGGTAGACCACCTTGCGCGCCGCCTCCTCGAAACCGAGTTCCAGATGAAGCTTCTGTTCCCACTGGTTGTCCAGGCTGGTATCGGAGGCGAGCACCCGGCAACCGCGCGCTTGCGCCCAACTGGTTGCCGCGTCGGCAAGCAGCCGGGCCGCCACTTCTCGCTCCTGCCCCGGCTCCACGTGCAGGGCGTCCACGTAGGCGACGGGCCCGCTGCCCAAGTCACCGGCGTGCGCCCGGCGCGATACCTCGATCATTCCCAGCAACGCACCCTGCCCATCGACACACAGCAACGTGGTGCGCTGGCCGCGCTGCTCCGTCATTTGAGTCCAGTCCCGCTCGTGTTGCTGGTCGCTCAAGGCGGGACGCAGGCGCCGGCGCAAGGCGAGCCACGTGGGTTTGTCTGTGATGTTCGCGGCGCGGATTTTCATTACTGAGGATGAAGCTCTATCAAGCGCGCCGCGAAGGCCCGGGCAAGCGCGTCGAGTCGCGCAGGGTCCGCCTGATTCGAACCGTGAAGGCGCATGGATTCGCCCTGGGTGCGCGGCAGCAGGTGCACATGATAGTGCATGACCGTCTGCCCGGCGGCTGCTCCGTTGACCTGCACGATTGTCATCCCGTCCGGCGCGAGTTCCGCCCGGATGGCGCCGGCAATGCGTTTGGCAACGACCGAAACCGCCTGCATGGCCGACTCCGGGATATCGAATACGGTTTCATAATGATGCTTCGGGATGACCAATGTATGCCCTTGGGAAGCGGGAAAAATGTCCATGAAGGACAATACCAGATCCGTTTCCAACACTTTGTGGCAGGGCCTGGCGCCGGCGACGATACTACAAAATATGCAGTCGGCTTCGGTAGTCACATTCACGGCCTCCAGGGCCTGCGCCTAACCTGGCGCGCATCCGGTCAGCAGCACCGCGCCGGAGTAGGTTGCGCCGGCGGCATCGAGCACGTCGGTCCCGACCCAGGCCCCCGGCACGCGGGTGACGGCGGTGGTGGAATGGCGTGCGCTTATGACGGGATCGTTCCAGCGTGATGGGCCGCAGTAGGCGAGGCCCGCGAAACGCGCCCCGGCCGAGGCCGCCGACGGCACCGGTTCGCGAAGTTCGAAAGACCGATTCACCAGCAGATCACCGTCACGGGAGAGACGAACATGCCAGGTACCGGAGTGCTTCGCCGGCGCCTTGCCGCGAACCGGCATTGCAGTCTCGACCAGGTCGGGACTGTCGTAGCTGCGGCGTACGGGTTTGCGCAGATATACTTTGCCGTCCGGGAACAGCCACTCCACCATGAACTGCTGATCTGCAGACACAGCAGTGTCGAAACGGGCAGACAAAGTGACCGACTGGTCGTCGATGGAAAATTCTGTCGCCGGCGCACCGCCTGCGGCAAGGACATCGTCCACCAGGGAAGGCTTCGCGCAACCGATCAGTAGCGCCGCGGCGACACCGCAAAAACCCACTCGGCACACTATGCGGGCTGAAGCCATTCGGGTGATCCAGGTCGCCGGTATACTACGGCTCGCGCACGATCCGGAAACCCACGGAGTCGAAGCTGCGCTGTGACTTCCACTTGCTGCGGGTTTTGGCGCGAATGGATTTTCCCGTATTCAGGAAAGAGCCACCGCGGGCGACGCGGACACTGCAATCTCCACCTTCCCACACCGAACCGTCCGTAGGCGCATCCTGATAGTTGGGATGCCAGCAATCACGTACCCACTCGGCGACGTTGCCCGCGGTGTCGTGCAGGCCAAAGAGATTTGCCGGGAAACGTCCCACGTTGGTGGCCGCCCGCGGATTGAGACCGGTGTCGCAATTGAAGCAATGGGCGCGCCCGCTGCCAAGCTCGCGTCCCCACCAGTACTTCGTGGTGGTATCGGCGAGCGCCGCATACTCCCACTGCGCTTCCGTGGGCAAGCGGTACTTTTTGCCGGTCTGGTTCGACAGCCACGTCGTGTACGCCACGGCATCGTCCCAGCTGACGAAGATGACCGGGTAGGTCTTCTTGTCCACACCGGAGTTCTTCGGCGCCTTGCGTCCCGTCGCCCGCGCAAAGCGCTCATATTCGGCAAAAGTCACCTCATACCTCGCCATGGAAAAGGCCGGCACGTCCACGGTTCGCTTGGGCCGCTCGCTGACCTCGACGGAGTGGCTCGGGCTGCCCATCTCGAAGCTGCCCGCCGGGATTGCCACCATCAGGGGTCCCTTCCCGCCGGATTTCAGGGCGTCCCGAAACTCCCGGACGGCGGTCGGCGGCAGATGCTCTGGTTGCGGCTTGGGCTCGGGCTCGGGCTCGGGCTTGGGCTCGGGCTTTGGCTCGGGCTTTGGCTCGGGCTTGGGCTCGGGTTTGGGTTCGGGCTCGGGCTTGGGCTCTGGCTTCGCCTCGGGCTTGGGCTCTGGCTTCGCCTCGGGCTTGGGCTCGGGCTGAGTGCCCGCCTGGTCCTTCGGCATCCAATCCCGCCACATGCCCGTCATGTACACATAGCCGCCGCCGGCTCCCACGGCCAGCAACAGGATAAGGGCAATAATCAGCCCCTTGCTGCCGCCGCTGGGTGTGACCGGCAAATCCCGCTCCCGCGCCAACTCCTTGCGCGCCGGAGCGACTGCCACCGCCGGGGCCTGTGGTGCCGCTGCCTTGCCTTCCGCCGGTTGGCGCTCGACCACGTCGACCGCCACGATGGTGGTATTGTCCTGGCGCGGCCGTTTGGCGTCTTCCACCGCTTTCAGCAGTCCCGCGACACACTCTTTGGGCGTGTGGGACCAAGCGGACGTCTTTAGAATGGTCTCGGTATCCAAGGTATCGAGGCCATCGCTGGCGATGATCAAGCGGTCCCCGGGCAGCAGCTGGTAGCCCGAATTGGGGCAATCCACTTCCGCGATCTCCTCGCCTGTCATGGCGCTCATCAGCATGTTGCGCGAAAGGCCCGCCTCGGCCTCCACATCGATGCCCTGGGAACGCATGCGGTCCAGATAGCCGCCGTAGCTGTGGTCTTCGTTCTTCTTGCTCAGGTCACGGTCGCGGATCAGATAAATATGACTGTCGCCGACACTGACCCAGTAGATTTTGCCCTTGGTCAGCGCTGCGGTGACCATGGTGCAGCCCATACCGTCCAGGCCGGGGGTTTCCTCGATGGACTCCTTCAGGCCCTCATTGGCATTCTTGAGTGCCGAGCGCAGCACCCCGGGTGGATCCTGCTTGCCGAAACCACCCGTGAAGGTCTTGTTGAAGGTGGATACCACCAGATTGCTGGCGATGTTGCCGGCCGCGTGGCCACCCATTCCGTCGGCGACGACGATTAGCGCCGAGGACTTTGATTCCCCGGTTTCGTCATCGAGATAGGTTGTCAGAAAAGCGTCTTCTTGATAATCCCGGGCGCCGGCGATCTGATCGCCGGAAATTTCTAGGCTGAGTTCCACGCGATATCCCTGAGAGTTGCGTTAGCCGTTGACCCGGTTTGTTCTGGAAATGCCCATCCGGTTAAGTGTAGGACATGCTTCCGACGGTTTGACAGGCATATTATATGGGCTCCAGCAGGCCGGATCCGGGCGTTGCCGGACCCAAGCGGCGATGTGTGATGCGCTTCACGAACTGGAGGCGGGCGCGGCGCGAACCTCGATGCCGCGCGAGGCCATACTGCGCTTTGCCTCACTGATGCTGTACTCGCCGAAGTGAAAGATACTCGCCGCCAGAACGGCGTCGGCGCCGCCGATCAGGATGCCGTCACTCAAGTGATCGAGATTACCGACGCCCCCTGAGGCAATTACCGGCACCGGCACCGCGTCGACCACCGCGCGGGTGAGCTCCAGGTCGAAACCGTTACGGGTGCCGTCGCGATCCATGCTGGTGAGCAGAATCTCACCGGCACCGAGGTCCGACATGCGCCGGGCCCAGGCCACCGCATCCAGACCGGTGCGGGTACGGCCCCCATGGGTGAAAACCTCCCAGCGCGGCGCCGCCTTCGCGCCGCCGGCCGACCCGTCCTGCTTCGCCCCTACACGCTTCGCGTCCACGGCGACGACGATGCACTGGGAACCGAATCGTGCCGAGGCGTCTGCGACGAAGTCGGGATTGATGACCGCAGCGGTGTTTATGGAAACCTTGTCGGCCCCGGCATTGAGCAGGCGGCGTATATCGGCGCTGTTGCGCACACCCCCTCCCACGGTGAGCGGGATAAATACCTCACTCGCCACCGATTCCACCACCGGTACAATGGTGTCACGATCGTCCGACGAGGCGGTGATATCGAGAAAAGTGAGCTCATCGGCGCCCTCGCCGTCATAACGCCGCGCGATCTCGACGGGATCTCCTGCATCACGAATAGCGACGAAATTGACGCCCTTGACGACGCGTCCGGCGTCCACATCCAGGCAAGGAATAATGCGCTTCGCGAGTCCCACGGTCAGGTGTCTGCGCGAGCGTCGCCCTGAGCTGCAACGCGATCCGCCAGACTCTGACCCTCTGTGAAGTCGAGACTGCCTTCGTAGATGGCGCGCCCGGTAATCGCGCCGACGATTCCCTCGTCGGCAACCTCGCTGAGCGCGCGTACATCGTCGATGGTGTGAATACCGCCGGACGCAATCACGGGGATCTTGATCGACTGGGCGAGCCGAACCGTCGCTTCCACGTTGGGGCCCGTGAGCATACCGTCACGCTCGATGTCCGTATACACGATGCATTCCGCGCCATCGCGCTCGAAGTGCTGGGCCAGATCGATGACGTCGTGATGGGACAGCTTCGACCAGCCATCGGTGGCGACTTTTCCCTTGCGGGCATCGAGGCCGATGAATATGTGACCCGGAAACGCCGCGCAAACATCGGCGACGAAATGTGGTGCGTTCACCGCCTTGGTACCGATGATGACGTAGGCCACGCCCACATCCAGATAGGACTGGATGGTGTCCTCATCGCGGATTCCACCACCGACCTGTACCGGCACGTCGGGAAATTTTTCCGTGATGCGGTGGATGACTTCTGCATTCTCGGGCTGGCCGCTGGTGGCGCCGTCGAGATCGACAATATGCAGGCGGCGGGTGCCGGCATCCACCCAACGCTGGGCCACAGCCAGCGGGTCATCGGAAAATACTGTTTCGTCGTCCATGCGTCCCTGGCGCAGGCGCACGCAACGACCACCTTTCAGGTCAATCGCTGGAATCAGAAGCATGGGTGGGTGGTCCTTGGAACGAAGTTCTTGTCGCGGCAAATCGGCGGATGAGTTCAAGCCATCGGGCGTAATAATATCACAGGCACCTGGTCCGCAAAATTATCGATTGCCGAGGCGCCAGCGGCTCAATGTGCCTCATCCCAGTTCTTGCCCACGCCCGCGTCCACCTTCAACGGCACAGTGAGCTCGGCCGCCGCCTCCATCTGCTTCACAACCACCGACTGAACTTCGGCGACAGCGTCTTCGGCCACCTCGAATACCAACTCGTCGTGCACTTGCATGATCATGCGCGCCTGCGCGCCGCTCTCTTCGAGCCACGCGTGCAGCGTGATCATGGCGCGCTTGATAATATCCGCCGCAGTGCCCTGCATGGGCGCATTAATGGCTGTTCGTTCGGCGTACTGGCGCCGTGCCGGATTACCTGATTTGATTTCCGGCAAATACAGCCGCCGGCCGAAAACAGTCTCCACGTAACCGCGGTCTCGGGCGCGCTCCTTCGTGTCGTCCATGAACTGCTTCACACCCGGGTAGCGGGCAAAGTACAGATCCACGTACGCTTGCGCTTCGCGGCGGGGAATACCCAGCTGGCGCCCCAGACCGAAAGCCGACATTCCGTATATGAGACCGAAATTGATGGCCTTTGCACTGCGCCTTTCATCGTCACTCACTTTTTGCAGGGCAACCCCGAATACTTCCGCCGCGGTCGCACGGTGAATATCCTCCCCGGACTCGAACGCCTGGGTTAGTCCCGCGTCCCCGGACAAATGCGCCATGATGCGCAGTTCGATCTGAGAGTAATCGGCCGCCAGCAGAAGACTGCCGGGAGGCGCAATAAATGCCTGACGGATTCGCCGTCCCTCTGGCGTGCGCACCGGGATGTTTTGCAGATTCGGGTCAGTGGAAGACAAGCGGCCGGTGGATGCCACCGCCTGTCGATAGCTGGTGTGCACCCGGCCGGTCTCGGGGTTAATGCACGCAGGCAGGGCGTCGGTGTATGTGGATTTAAGCTTGCTCATGCCGCGGTATTCGAGAATGAGCTTTGGTAACGGGTAGTCGTGAGCGAGTTCCTGAAGTACGGACTCCGCCGTCGATGGCTGCCCCTTGGGCGTTTTTTCCAAGATAGGCAGCTCCAGCTTTTCGAACAGTATCGCCTGGATCTGCTTGGGTGAACCGAGGTTGAATTCCTCACCGGCGGCCTCGAAGGCCTGGGCGGCGATGTCGCCCATGCTCGCAGCGAGCTCCACGCTTTGCGCCTCGAGCATTTTTCGCTCGACAAATACACCATTTCGCTCTATTCGTGACAGCACCGGCACCAGCGGCATCTCAATCTCTTCGAACAAGCGCTTCAAGCTCGCCTCGCTTTGCAACCGCGGCCACAAAGTTTGGTGCAGGCGCAATGTCACATCGGCGTCCTCGGCCGCGTAGGGCCCGGCTTGGTCAAGGGGGACCTGATTGAAGGTGATCTGCTTGGCACCCTTCCCCGCTACGTCCTCGAAATGGATAGTGCGGTGACTCAGGTACTTGAGTGCCAACGAGTCCATGTCGTGGCGGGTCGCGGTGCTGTCGAGCACATAGGATTCCAGCATCGTATCGAATCCCACGCCCTCGAGGCTTATGCCGCTGCGCGCGAGAACGCTCATGTCGTACTTGAGATTTTGCCCCAGCTTTACGTGCTTCGAGTCTTCCAGCAGCGGCCTCAGGGCGGCCAGCAGGTCCTCTCTGGAAATCTGCTCGGGGGCACCGTCGTAATCATGGCCGCAGGGCACGTAGGCGGCCTCACCGGGTTCGATGGCGAAAGACACGCCCACGAGGTCTGCGCACATGTAATCAAGACTCGTCGTCTCGGTGTCGAAGGCGAAGAGATCAGCCCCGCGCAGGCGCTCGATCCATGCGCTCAGCTGCTTTTTGTCCAGGACAATCTGGTAGTTTGCCTGCGGCTTTTCTTCCGCCGCCAGGTCCTCGCCGGCAAGAATCTCCGCAAGCCATGTCTTGAACTCCAACTCGGAAAACAAGTCACGCAGCAGGGACTTATCCGGAGCCAGGCGCTCGAGATCATCAGGACCGACGTCGAGGTCGACGTCGCATTTGATCGTGACTAACTGTCGCGAGAGCGGCAAACGATCCAGGCACTCGCGCAAGTTCTCACCTACCTTGCCGCCGACTTCGTCGGCGTGTGCAATAATGTCGTCAAGAGACCCGTATTGCTTCAACCACTTAACAGCCGTTTTTGGACCGACTTTTGGAACACCGGGAACGTTATCCACCGTGTCGCCGACGAGTGTCAGGTAGTCGACCATCTGCCCGGGGGCAACACCGAACTTGTCCTTCACTCCTTTCGGATTAAGACGGCTGTTATCCATGGTATTGACCATGGTCACGGATTTGTTGACGAGCTGCGCCATGTCTTTATCGCCAGTGGATATCGTGACGCCAAAGCCGGCTTTTTCTCCTTGCTCTGCAAGGGTTCCGATGACATCGTCGGCTTCGACGCCTGGGACTTCCAGAAGCGGCATTCCAAGGGCTTTCACCAGAGAACGAATGGGATCGAGTTGTTGGCGCATCTCGTCCGGCATGGGTGGACGGTGGGCTTTGTATTCAGAGTACAGGTCGTCTCGGAATGTCTTCCCTTTTGCGTCGAAGACTACGGCCAGATGCGACGGCTCGTAGTCCGCCAGCAGCCGGCGCAACATATTCGTTATGCCGTAAGCGGCCCCCGTCGGCATTCCTTTGGAGTTACTCAGTGATGGCATCGCGTAGAAGGCGCGATACAGATATGAGGACCCGTCAACCAATACCAGGTGCTTTTTCGGCTTGGACATAGTACGAGTTCGTCTTATTACAGGTTCAAGCTTGCGTCAGCGCTGTGACGGAAGTCTACGTGCACGCGGACATAACAGTAAATGCGAAAGCGCGGAGCTCGGCCGCGTTCCCCGCCCGGCCCACAGTAATGGAAATCAGCCATGAATGACCTCAATTTGCAACTGGAGCGCCCCAGTGTACCTACGCTGAAGGACGACGAGCTGACACGAGAATCCTGGAAGATCTTTCAAATCATGGCGGAATTCGTCGAAGGCTTCGAGAAACTCGCCTCGATTCCGCCGTCTGTCAGCATATTCGGCTCGGCGCGCACCCATCCCGAGCATCCTCACTATACCCTCGCGGTGGACATCGCCGAGCGGCTGTCGAATGCCGGCTTTTCCGTTGTCAGTGGCGGTGGGCCGGGAATCATGGAAGCTGTCAATAAAGGAGCCTACGACGGAAAATCCCCCAGCGTGGGCCTCAACGTAGTCCTCCCCCATGAGCAGTCGGCGAACGAGTACCAGGATGTCAGCTTGAGTTTTCGACATTTCTTCGCACGCAAGGTGATGTTCGTGAAATTCGCCTCGGCCTACGTCGTGCTCCCGGGCGGATTCGGAACCCTCGACGAGTTGGCCGAGATTCTCACGCTGGTACAAACAGGAAAGACACGGCGCATCCCCATCGTCCTCGTTGGCAGCAAATTCTGGGATGGCCTGATCCAATGGTTCCGTCAATCGATGGTGGCCGAAGGAACCATCGATCCAGATGACCTGAATCTTTTCCAATTGGTGGACAAGCCTGAGGAAGTAGTCGAAGCTATCTTTACGTATTATGACGATCGTTGCTTCGAACCCTCGGCGGCGGAACGCGAGATACTCTTACACCTTTAGAGACTGACGACATTTGTCAAAGCCATTAGCCATTCTCCTGGGAACCGTCGCCATCGTATGGATGGCCTCGGCATATGCCGCTGAGCCGCAGGCACTGCAAGCAGTACCGGAACCCCCGGACATTCCGCCGCGGGTGCAAAGCGGCGAAACCCTGGAGCCGGAAGTCACCATCCGCCGCGATTCCAAACAGACCGTAACCGAGTACCGCCTCAACGGTCGGGTGCACTCGATCAAGGTGGAACCGGTCGTAGGCCCCACCTACTGGCTCGTGGACACTACCGGCGACGGCTTCACGGACACGCGATACGACAACTTTAACCCGCCCTTCGCCATCCCCGGCTGGGTAATCCTCCGCTGGTAGCTCTGCTCCCTCTCCCGCGAGCGGGCCGTGCTGGAATTTCCCTCACCCCGGCCCTCTCCCGCTAGCGGGAGAGGGAGAAGAGTGCGAACACCCAACTCAATTCGCCAGGAAAATAGCCCCCAGCCCCAGAAAGGTCATGAATCCCACCACGTCGGTGATGGTGGTGAGGACGACGCCGCCGGCCAGGGCGGGATCTATCAGCAGTTTACGCATGATCAGCGGCAGGACAGTTCCCGCTATAGCCGCTATGACCAGGTTGATTACCAGAGCCACCGCGACGATCACGCCGAGCGCGGGCTGCCCGAACCAGTAGGTAGCAACTATCGCCACCACAAAGGCCCATAACAAACTGTTGATGAAACCCACCATCACTTCACGGTTCAACAGCCAACCCGCATTGCTCTGACCCACCTGTCCGAGCGCCATTCCGCGAATGACAATAGTCAGCGTCTGGCTTCCCGCGATGCCGCCCATGCTGGCAACCACCGGCATGAGAACCGCGAGTGCCACCACCTTCTCGATGGTGGCCTCGAACAAGCCGATCACCCACGCGGCCAACAGCGCCGTCGCCAGGTTGACGCCGAGCCAGAGCATCCGCTGGCGTGATGTGACGAAAACCGGAGCAAATATGTCGTCCTCCTCGTCCAGACCCGCCATGCGCATCAAAGTTTGATCGCCTTCGTCGCGGATGACGTCGACCACGTCATCGATGGTAATACGTCCGATGAGGTTTCCGACTTCGTCCACTACCGGCGCGGAGATGAGATTATGTTGCTCGAACAGGCGAGCTACTTCGCGGGATCCCATGGTCGCCGGAATCGCGTCCCGCTCTGCAATAATGTGTGCCTGCACGGATTCGTCCGGGTCGCTGATCAGCAGGTCGGCGAGTCGCAACATGCCGACATATAGGTTTTCCCTGTCCACGACGAACAGCCGGTTGGTCTTCTCCGGGATCTCGCCGCGCCGCCGCAGATAGCGCAGAACCGTTTCCAGGCTCACGTCCGCCCGTACGGTCAGCACGTCGACGTTCATGAGACCGCCGGCAGTGTCCTCCGGGTACGCAAGTACGGCTTCCAGGCGCTCACGATACTGCTCGTCCATGGCCTGCAGCACTTCATCGACGACGGGATCGGGAAGGTCCTGGAGAATGTCGGCGGCATCATCCGGGTCGACTTCCTGTGCCACCGCCGCAAGTGCCTGCGGGGCCATCTGGCGCATATGCGAGGCGCGAACCGCATCGTCCGCCTCGGCCAACACCTCGGCTACCGATGCCGGATCCAGCTGCGACCAGATAATGTCCCGCTCGCCTTCGGGCACCGACTCGAGAAGCAGGGCTACGTCGGCTGGATGCAACTCCCGAACCAGCGCGTACACCTCACTGATGGCCTCGCGTTCCAACGCGTCATTCAGTCGACGGAGGTTTTCCTGATGTTGGTCTTCATCGGCATGCTGAGTCATCGGCTAATGCGTCCAGGGTTTTAGGATGAGGGGTATGGACCAGGAAGTGTCGCAGCGAAAAGGCTCTTCCAGCAGATTTCCGCGTACTTATCTAACGATTCATCTCTTCGAGCAATGCACTGCGTGCGGTCGATTTGATGACCCGCATGACTCGCTGCGTAAACTTTCGACTCTCTGCGACACGACTTTCGGTGATCACCTGCTTCACTTCAAGCAACGAATTGGGATGCACGCTGAACTCCTTCAGCCCCATGCCCAGCAGTAGGCGCGTGTAGCGGGCGTCACCAGCCATCTCTCCGCACATGGCGACGGGAATTCCCGTCTTTTCTCCGGCTAGAATCGTCATCTGTATGAGGCGCAGCACCGCCGGGTGCAACGGATCGTAAAGATAGTTGACCTCGTCATCCACTCGGTCGATGGCAATTGTGTATTGGATCAAATCATTTGTACCGATGGAGAGAAAATCCAGCTCACGGGCGAATATGTCAGCGCATATGGCAGCCGCGGGCACTTCTATCATGGCGCCGATGGGCATGGCCTCGTCATAGGGCTGTCCCTCGTTGTCGAGCTCCTGACGGCAGGACTTGACCAGATCGAGTACCTGCGCCAATTCGCCGGTGGTCGACAGCATTGGGATCATCATGCGCACGGGACTGTGGGCGGACGCGCGAAGAATTGCGCGCAACTGCGGACGGAACAATGCCGGCTCTTTCAGACACAAGCGTACGGCGCGCAAACCCAGTGCCGGATTCGAGGTCATGGGTGCACCAGGTCTGGTACCGTCGACTTGCTTGTCGGCACCGAGATCCAATGTACGGATGGTTACCGGCGACCCCTCCCCGGCCCGCCCGATCTCGGTATATGCCTGATACTGCTCGTCTTCGTCAGGCGGCGCCGCGCGATTCATGAACAGATACTCGGTGCGGTACAAGCCGACACCCTGCGCACCAACTTGAACGGCGGCATCCAGATCTGCCGGTAGTTCAACGTTTGCCTGCAGAACGATGGTCTCGCCGTCGGAGGTTATCGTCGGCGCGTATCGCAGCTTGCGCCGCGCCGTGTGTATACGTTCGATCTGCCGTTGCAACTTTTCATAGTGCCGAACCATCTGCTCGTCGGGATCGACAAGCACCACGCCCTGACGGCCGTCGATGATGAGCGTATCGTTCTCGCGTAAATAGGGTCCGACATTGTGCAGACCGACCACCGCCGGAATTCGAAGACTGCGTGCAAGAATTGCCGTATGGGAGTTCGGCCCGCCAAATTCGGTAACCAGCGCGACGACGCCCTGATGCTGCATAAGTACCGTATCGGCGGGAGTCAAATCATCGGCAAATACGATCTTTCCGGCGAACGACCCGTCGACGTGGGAAATGGGTGTGTCAGTGTGCATCAGGCGCATCTGCACGGCAGTGACGACATGATCGATATCATCCTTGCGCGTGCGCAAGTAAGAATCCTGCATGGCTTCGAACACACTGACGAGTGCGTCGCGTTGCACCTTGAGAGCCCATTCGGCATTGCGTTTTTCTTCGCGAATGAGCTTGATGGGGGCCTTGGTGATGGCGGAGTCGTCCAGCATCAACAAATGGGTGTCGATGAAGGCCGCGATGTCAGTGGCGGTATCGGGGGGTATTCGATCCTTGATGGCTCCAAGGTCGGCACGGGCACCGGCAATAGCCTTTCTAAACCGCTTGACCTCCGCCTCGATCTCGGACTTCTTGAGCGTGTACTCCGGCACCTCCAATAACCCGCGGGTAACGATGTGGACCTTGCCGACGGCGATGCCCTTGGACGCGCCGATGCCGTGAAGCGAAAAGGTCATTTGCCCGCACCCATCACTCGGCCTCACCGAAGCGGTTCTGCACCAGCCGCGTGATTTCCGCGAGCGCCTCATCGGCGTCCACGCCGTCGACGCAGAGCTCGATCACCACACCCTTGGCCGCGGCCAGCATCATCACGCCCATAATGCTCTTCGCGTTCACTTGCTGGTCACCACGTTTGATGGTGATATCGCTCTCGAATCCCGACGCGAGCGTCACCAGTTTAGCAGCGGCCCTGGCATGCAGGCCGAGCTTGTTGACAATGGTGAGTTCTCGATTTGCCATCCTACTTTGCGTTCTTCGAATGGGCCGCGCGCCACCGCACCAGGGCCTCGATCAAAGCCTCGTCATCGGCACCGGCGGCGACCACCGATTGCTCTCTAATCCCGAGTGCACGGGCATGAGCTGCCAGCCGCTCGCTGACTACGACGTAACCGGCGTTCTTTAACCATTCAGCCGAGCCATCCCCAAGCAACGCAAACAAATTCTCCAAGCCCTCACGACTCGTGATGACGATCGCATCGATGCCGCCATCCTTGCCGCGCGCGGCAATGTCACTACCGTTCACCGCTGGCGGCGCGCGCCGGTACACTTCAGCATACTGCACCCTGGCGCCTCGCTTCGAAAGCGTATCCCCCAGCAGTTGTCTACCCCCCTCTCCCCTGACGATGAGGACCCGGGAGCCCGCCGCCGCTTCGCCTTGCAGTTCAGGCAGCGCCAACAACGCCTCGCTGCTGGCGCCCTCCACCGGTCGCGACACGCGACCGAAGCCAGCCCGCTCCAGGGCCGCGGCAGTGCTCTCACCCACCGCCATCATGGGCGCGCGGGCATTGCCTGCCCGGGCCGTATCCATGAGGGCGAGCCCGTGCTCGACGGCGTTCGGACTGACGAATATTACCCGGTCAAAATCGTCGAGGGACTCGAACGCCGCCTGCGCGGGGCGCAGATCCCGCGCCGGGAGGATTTCGATTACGGGAAAACGAATCGCCGTGCCGCCGCAGCTTTCAATCAGCGCCGCGAGCCCTGCACTTTGATGCCGCGGCCGGGTGACGAGCACGCGCAGTCCGGCGAGCGCAGCGCCCGAGCGGCGAGCAGCGGCATCAGCCATCAGCGTAAACCTCGGCCAGAATGGCGTCGGCCCCCCGGGACAACAGCTCCTCGGCAAGTGAGCGACCGAGCCGTTCGCCCTGCTCCCGGGGAGCGCGGCCCCGGGCGCGCAGCACTCGGCGCCCGTCAATGCTGGCCACCAGTGCGCGCAGCTCCAGCTGCCCACCGTCGAGCTCCGCATAAGCCGCGATTGGCACCTGACAGCCACCACCGAGCTTGTGATTCATGGCACGCTCGGCGCTCACGCGGGCGGCGCAATCGGCGTCGTTGAGGGACGCGATAAGTGACTCGATGCGCTCATCGCCCTGCCGGCACTCTATGCCGAGAACTCCCTGACCGACCGCCGGAAGCATGACGTCGGGTTCAAGCACCTCGCTCACTCGTTCGCCCATGCCGAGACGCTGCAGTCCGGCGACGGCGAGTATCAGGGCATCGAAGTCGCCCTTATCGAGCTTGGCGAGCCGAGTTTGGACACCGCCGCGTACTGTATCCACATGGAGATCGGGCCTGGCGGCCAGAAGCTGGCACTTGCGGCGCAGGCTGGAGGTCCCGATGCGTGCACCCGGTGGAAGCGCCGCCAGGGCGTCGTGGTGGTTGCAGACCAGGCCGTCGCGGGGGTCGCCGCGGGCCAGAAATACCGGTAGCGCGAGCCCCGCAGGAATCTCCACCGGCACGTCCTTCAGCGAGTGCACCGCGATATCGGCGGCACCGGCGAGCAGCGCGTGCTCGAGCTCCTTGATGAACAGGCCTTTACCACCCACTTTGGCCAGTGGCGCGTCCAGCAGCTTGTCGCCCTGGGTCGACATGGGTAGCAACTCCACATCCAAGTCGGCGAAGTTCTCGCGCAGCAGCGCAGCCACGTGCTCCGCCTGCCACAGGGCAAGCGGGCTTTTGCGAGTTGCGATGCGAAGCGCGCTCATCGTCGGCATTTTCACTGACGATCAGTGGGAATGCCAGCGCGGGCCTTCGGATCGGGAATCGATCCCCGGTACCTCGAGGCCATCCCCGTGTATCATCTGCGGGAACTTCCGGAGAATGCCATGACCGTCAAGCTTGGGGTCGTCATGGACCCGATTTCAGAGATTACCGTCAAGAAAGACAGCTCGCTGGCCATGCTGCTTGCCGCCCAGGCACGCGGGTGGTCCCTGGAATATATGGAGCTGAACGATCTGTTTTTTCGCGACGGCATCTGTCATGGGCGTATGCGGCCTGTGGTAGTGCGCGACGATCCGGCGGATTGGTTCGATCTCGGCGATGCCGAAACAAGGCCCTTGTCGGAACTCGATGTGGTTCTGATGCGCAAAGATCCACCCTTCGACATGGAGTACATATACGCCACTTACCTGTTGGAACGGGCCGAACAAGCGGGCGTGCTGGTGGTTAACAAGCCGCAGAGCCTGCGCGACGCAAACGAGAAAATGTACACAGCCTGGTTTCCCCAGTGCTGTCCGCCGACAGTGGTAACCCGGGAGATGTCGCGGCTCTACGAGTTTCTGAATGTCGAGAAGGAGATCATCGTCAAGCCCCTGGACGGCATGGGCGGGGTGTCCATATTTCGCGTCACCGAAGGCGAGGCCAATACCAACGTCATCTTCGAGACCATGACCCGCCACGAGAGTCGCTTCATCATGGCGCAGCGCTTTCTGCCGGAGATCCGAGACGGTGACAAGCGCGTGTTACTGATTAACGGCGAGCCTCTGCCCTACGCACTGGCGCGTGTGCCTGCCGAAGGTGATGCGCGGGGAAACCTGGCCGCTGGCGCTACTGGAGTCGGCGTCGAACTCAGCGAACGCGAGCGCTGGATCGCGGCCGAAGTCGGCCCGGTGGTCAGGGAAAAAGGTCTCATGTTCGTGGGTCTCGACGTAATCGGCGAACACCTCACGGAAATCAACGTAACCAGTCCCACCTGCATCCGAGAACTGGATGCTATCTACGGGCTCGACATCGGCGCCCAGCTGATGGACGCCATCGAAGCGCAGCTGGAGAGCTAATGGCTCCATCGGCAGGAATACAACAAAGCGAAATGACCCGGGATGCGACTATAATTCAGGGGGTTTTCAGCCTGGGTTCCATCTGAGTGCACGCCATCACGGCCCCGCCCATCGTCGATTCCGCAGATCGGCTGGGGTTCACGCTTTTTATCGCAATCGCGGCCCACGCAATCGTCGTGCTGGGGGTGACCTTCGCGCCTCACGAGCGGGCCCGGGAGCTCGTCAGCACCCTCGACATCGTGCTCGTGCAACACCAGAGCGAGGATGCGCCCGAGGAAGTGGATTACCTGGCCCAGGCTAATCAAGACGGCGGTGGCGAGAGCGACGACGCTCAGCGCCCGGCCACACCGTTGAGAACACCCTTCGTGGGTCCAATCCCCGATATCGCCATGGTGTCGCCGCCGAGTCAGTTCCGGGAGGAGGTGTTGAGTACCGAGCTCGAACCGGTGCAATCCAAGACCGCCGCGGCCGCGGACGTCGCTCCCAGCGCACCGCCGGTTCCCGTGCTCACCCAGGACCGCACCGACGTACCGGAAAAGTTCATGAGCAAGCTGAGCGTCGAGCCACCGCCGACGCCGGACACACGCACAGTGCACGAGGCCGAAAAGAGCCCCGAGCCACAGCCCGAGCCACAGGCGCAGCCGCCAACCCCACCCTTGACCACACAGACACTGACCGCGCAAACACTCGTTAACCGCAGTCTTGCCATGGCCAGCCTGAGCGCGGAAATCGATCGGCGACTGCAGGCCTACGCCAAGCGGCCCAAACGCAAATGGATTACCGCCAGAACCAGGGAGCACAATTACGCGGCTTACATGGAAGCCTGGCGCCAAAAGGTCGAGCGGGTGGGCAACCTCAACTATCCCGACGAAGCCAGCCGCGCAAATCTGTCGGGGAATCTGCTATTGGACGTTGCGCTGCGCCCGGACGGCAGCATTGACGAAATTATTCTACGGCGCTCCTCGGGAAAAAAGGTCCTGGACGACGCCGCCATCCGTATCGTCAACCTGGCCGCGCCCTTCCCCAGGTTCCCAAAAAGAATCGCCGAAGAAACGGACATTCTGCACGTAGAACGAACCTGGCAGTTTTTGTCCGGAAATCGCTTTGCGAGCCGCTGAACATTGTCGGCAGCCGCTCCCTGCGTTGCTCTCGGCTCTGGCATCCTGCTTCGCTCTACCTCTAGGCGAGGGGGAGGGGACGTAGTCTGACAGGTAGGGGTGCTTGTGTAGTGATTCCCTAGTGCCGATAATCGTGGGGGATGGACCTCACGAATCAATTCTTGATCGCGATGCCTGCTCTTCAGGATCCGAACTTTCATCGCACCGTGACCTTTTTGTGCGCCCACAACGAAGAGGGCGCCATGGGCATCGTAATCAACCGGCCGCTGGAATTGAATCTCGGCGACGTCCTGGACCACATGTCCATCGAGGTCGAGAATGAGGATGTCAACGATATGATGGTGCTGCAGGGGGGGCCGGTGCAGCGCGATCGTGGATTCGTGATTCACGAACCCGCCGGCGAGTGGGACGCGGTGCTGGCGGTGGGAAGCGATATCGGCGTCGCCACCTCCCGGGACATTCTGACCGCGGTCGCTCACGGCGACGGCCCGCAACGCGCCGTGGTGGCGCTCGGCTACGCCGGATGGGGAGCAGGACAGCTCGAGCGCGAAGTGCAGCAGAATGCCTGGCTCAGTGGACCCGCCGACAGCAGCATCATCTTTGATCTGCCCTACGACAAGCGTTACGAAAGCGCCGCGCGCCTGCTCGGAGTCGAACTGGATCGGCTCTCCGGCGAGGCTGGGCACGCGTGACGGAGCGCACTGAGACCCTGCTTGCTTTTGACTACGGCGAGAAACACATTGGTGTTGCGGTTGGACAAACCCTGACCGGCACGGCCAACCCCCTGGAAACCATCCGCGTTACCAGAGCCAGCCCGGACTGGAACGCCATCTCACGCATCGTGAAGACCTGGCAGCCGAACGCCCTCGTGGTCGGCCTGCCGCTGAACATGGACGGTACCGAGCAGAAAGTGAGCCGGCGGGCACGGCGCTTTGGCAATCAACTCCTGGGTCGCTACCAATTGCCCGTGCACCTGGTCGATGAGCGGCTTACCACCCGTGAGGCACGGGATCGGCTCGCGTGCGAAGGCCGTGCGGGGAGCGACGATCACCCGATCGCGGCGCAGATAATCCTCGAGAGCTGGTTGAACGAACAAAAGTCGTCTGTATGAGCGCGCCAAGCGACATCGATGCCCTCATCGCGAAGCTCGCCAAGGCGCTGGCAGAGCATCTCGCTCGCCATGATCGCGGCGCGCCGTTAATGGTCGGAGTTCACACTGGCGGCGTCTGGGTAGCCCGGAAGCTGCACGAGCTGCTCACCATCGAAGCACCTCTCGGCACACTCAACATCAACTTCTACCGTGACGATTTTACCCGCATCGGCATGCACCCGATGGTAACGCCTTCGGATCTGTTTTCCGTCGACGACCGTCACGTCGTGCTCATCGACGATGTACTGCACACCGGGCGCACCATCCGCGCGGCCCTCAACGAGATTTTTGACTACGGGCGTCCGGCCAGCGTGACCCTGGGAGTGCTCGTGGAGCGAAGCGGGAGGGAGATACCCGTGCAGGCCGACGCCATAGGTCAATCCTTGAACCTCGCCGGCCACGAGCATGTAAAATTGCGTGGACCCGAGCCCCTGTCTCTGGAAGTTACCCGAAAGAGCTGATACGAAATCCAAGCCATGGCGAGCACCGACCATACACTGCAAGTCGACGCACACGGCAGGCTCAAGCATTTCCTAACCATCGACGGGCTCGAACGCGAACTACTGATCAACATTCTCGACACCGCCGAATCCTTCGCCGGTGTCGGCGAGCGGGCGGTAAAGAAGGTGCCGTTGTTACGCGGCAAAACTATCGTCAACCTGTTCTTCGAGCCGAGCACACGCACCCGCACAACATTCGAACTTGCCGCCAAGCGACTTTCTGCCGACGTGCTCAATATTAATGCGAGCACCTCGTCTACCACCAAGGGCGAAAGCCTGCTCGATACCCTGAGAACCCTCGAGGCAATGCACTGTGACATGTTCGTTGTGCGTCATGCCCAGAGTGGCGCCGCGCATTTCATCGCCCGCCACGCCGCACCTCACATCAGCGTCATCAATGGCGGAGACGGCCGCCACGCCCATCCGACCCAGGCGATGCTCGACATGTTTACCATCCGCCGCCACAAGGGCGAGTTCGCCTCGCTCAAAGTCGCCATCGTCGGCGATGTGTCCCACTCACGGGTGGCGCGTTCACAGATACACGCCCTGGTGACTCTGGGCGCCGCCGAGGTGCGCATCGTAGCGCCCCGCACTCTCGTGCCCCCGGGGTTGGAACGCCTGGGCGTCAGCGTGCACCACGACCTTCGCCAGGGGATTGCAAACGCGGATGTAGTGATTCTGTTGAGGCTGCAAAATGAGCGCATGCGGGGCGCCCTGCTGCCGAGCTCCCACGAATATTTCCAATACTACGGCGTCACCGAGGAAAAGCTCGCCGCCGCCGATCCCGATGCCATCGTCATGCATCCGGGTCCACTTAATCGCGGTGTCGAGATCGACTCCGACGTCGCCGACGGGGCGCGCTCGGTAATCCTGCGCCAGGTTGGCTACGGAATCGCCATTCGCATGGCTGTAATGTCCATGGCCATCGGCAGCCACGCCGCCGCCGAACGGGAAGGCGGTTGATGCGCCTGCGTATCAGCGGCGCCCGCGTCGTCGACCCCGCCAACGGCGTGGATACGGTCACCGATGTATGCATCGCCGACGGCCGCGTGCAGAGCGTCGGTAAAGCCGCCGGCAGTTTCGAGGCCGAGCGAAGCGTGGACGCATCCGGACTGGTCTTGATACCCGGCATCGTCGATCTGCGGGCCCGCCTGCGCGAACCCGGCGCCGAGCACAAGGGGACAATCGCCAGCGAAACACGGGCCGCGGCCGGTGGCGGCATTACTACGCTTTGTTGTCCGCCAGATACTGACCCGATAGTCGACACGCCGGCGGTGGCCGAGCTCATTTACCAGCGAGCCGCCGCCAGCGGTCTTGCCCGGGTCGAGGTACTGGGCGCGCTGACCCGCGAGCTCGACGGGCAAAATCTCGCCGAAATGGGCGCACTCAAGGAGGCCGGATGTCTCGGCGTTTCCAACGCCATGCAACCGGTGAGCGACACAGAGGTCATGCGACGGGCCATGGAGTACGCCGCCACCTTTGGTCTCACGGTTTTCGTGCACGCCGAAGATCCCTGGCTCGCCAGAGGCCGGTTGGTTCACGACGGCACCGTGGGTACACGACTCGGGCTGGCGGGAATTCCGGAGATCGCCGAGACCATCGCCGTCGCCAGAGAGTTGTTGCTGGTGGAGCAAACAGGCACCAGAGTGCACTTCTGTCACCTGTCGACGGGACCAGCCGTGGATATGGTGCGCGATGCCCAGAGCCACGGACTACCTGTGAGCGCCGACGTGGCAATCCATCAACTTCTCTTGACCGAGGAGGACGTTGGGTCCTTCGATGGCGACTGCCACGTGCGGCCGCCCTTGCGCGGCGTCGACGATCGCGCGCGCCTGCGTGCCGGCGTGCGGGCGGGCGTGCTCGGCAGTATCTGCTCGGACCACCAACCCCACGAGCTGGATGCCAAGCTCAACCCATTCCCCGAGACCGAGCCCGGCATTTCCGCCCTGGACAGCCTGCTGGCCCTGGTGCTCGGTCTTGTGGACGACAACGAGTTCACCCTGTCCCAGGCAGTGGCGGCGCTCACCCGCGGCCCAGCGGCCACCCTGGGCATCGATCGGGGCACATTGTCGCCGGGAGCCGTGGCCGATATCTGCCTGTTCGACCCCGACGAACACTGGATACTCGACGATGCCAGCATGCAGAGCCGCGGGCACAACACGCCCTTCAAGGGCCGCGCGTTGAAGGGGCGGGTACGCTATACGCTGCTTGGGGGCGCAATCGTGTTCGAGTCGCAGCCCGCTTGAACTGCCCGTGAGCAGGGAACACCGAAACAGCATCTTCGTGGAAAGCGCCGAGGTGCTCGCCAACGACGCCTTCCCCGGCGACCAGTACGTGTTGCGGGTGCACGCGCCAAAGCTCGCCGCGGCAGCCCGTGCGGGCAGCTTCGCCCACCTGCAATGTGACGTTTTATTGCCCATGCGCCGGCCCCTGTCGGTGATGCGTGTCGACCCGCGCCGGGGCTGGGCAGAGTTCCTGTACAAAGTTGTCGGCGCGGGGACCTCGCTACTTGCCGAAAAGCACCCCGGCCAGGCCCTGAGTATTCTTGGACCCGTCGGCACGCCCTTTCACGCAGCGGACAGCCACCCGCTGCCATTGCTCATGGGCGGCGGCGTGGGCATTCCCCCCATGGTATTTCTCGCCGATGAACTGCGCGCCAGGGATACGGCATTCAGGCCCTTTGTAATCATGGGCTCCGAAGTGCCTTTTCCCTTCGCCACACGACCCTCCCAGACCCTGGTGGCCGGTATGCCCCCCGGGGTCATCGCCTGCATGCCGCTGATGGAGGACTGGGGCATCGCCAGCCGGCTGGCGAGCCTGCGCGGCTACCCGGGCTGCTTCGACGGTTACGTGACGGATCTGGCGCGCGCCTGGCTGGACACCCTGGACGAGGAACGTCGCCGGCAGGTACATATCTACGCCTGCGGCCCAACGCCCATGCTGTCGGCCACCGCGGCCCTGGCGCGAGAATATTCCCTGCCATGCCAGGTGTGCCTTGAGGAGTACATGGCCTGCGCCGTGGGCGGCTGTGCCGGCTGCGCCGTGCGTATCGACACCCCCGAGGGCCCGGCCATGAAACGCGTCTGCGTCGACGGCCCGGTATTCGACGCACACACCGTCCACTGGCAATAAGTCAACGCTACCGTCACAGGTACCGGGTACCGGTCTTGCCTTATTAAGTCAACGGTGCCCGGTACCGGTGTGGGGGGGGCTTGCCTTTTTGGTGGGTTGCTCGCAGCCGGCTCGGTCCGGCGCTACTATCGTCCAGGATCACTTACCCGGTTTCGAGAAGGACATCTCAGTGGAAGAGCGCCTGCCGCGCAAGCTCGCCGCGATCCTGTACGCCGATGTGGCTGGATACAGTCGGCTGACCGGTGAGGATGAGGAAGGCACCCATCGTCGGCTGAGCGCGTACCTCGACCTGATTTCCGCTTCCATCGAAGAGCATCAAGGCAAGATCGTCCACTACGCGGGGGATGCGGTGCTGGCCGATTTCGCTACCGCGTCGGATGCGCTCGGCTGTGCCGCGGCGGTCCAGCGGGATATCCAGGCGCGCAATGAGAACTTACCCGATGAGCGCAAGCTCCAATTTCGCATCGGGGTCAATCTCGGTGAGGTAATTGTCGACCGGAACGACATCTACGGAGATGGCGTGAACGTCGCTGCACGATTGGAAAGCCTCGCTCACCCTGGCGGTATTTGCATCTCCGACGCCATGCGCAGCGCCGTCGGCAACAAGCTGGCCCTCGAATACGAATTCATGGGCGAGCAGAAGGTCAAGAACATCGCCGAGCCGGTGCGCGCCTATCGCGTACGAATGGACGATGACGTCGCGGCAATTCTCTCCCCCGCCGAAACCCTCGAGTTGCCCGATAAGCCGTCGATTGCCGTGCTGGCCTTTGACAACATGAGCAACGACCCCGAGCAATCCTATTTCAGCGACGGGGTCGCCGAGGACATCATTACCGATCTGTCGAAGACAGCGAGCCTGTTCGTCGTGGCGCGTAACTCTTCGTTCGCGTACAAGGACCAGCGCGTCAACGTGCAAGAGGTGGGACGCCAGCTCGGCGTGCGTTACGTGCTCGAGGGCAGTGTGCGCAAAGCCGGTAACCGGCTGCGGATCACCGCGCAGCTGATCGATACCGCCAGCGGAGGGCACGTCTGGGCGGAACGCTACGATCGCGACCTGACGGACATATTCGCGGTGCAGGACGAAGTAACCAGTGAGATCGTGACTGCCCTGGCACCCTGGCTGGCCCCCGAGGACAAGAATCGAACCGTCTCCAGAGTCACTGACAGTATGGAGGCCTACGACTACTTTCTGCGAGGACGTGATCAGGATGCACTGGATACCCCGGAAGCCAATGTGGCTGGCCGCTCCATGCTGGAAAAGGCCGTAGAGCTCGACCCGGACTTCTCGATGGCGCTGTCATATCTGGCACGCAATCACCTGGTCGCCTACATCAATCGCTGGGTTGACGATCCAAATCAGTCTCTGAAGATCGGCCTGGAACTGGCGGAACGCGCAATTGTGCTCGATAAAGACAATGCTCATGCGCATTATGCGCAAGCCGCGGCAGCCCTTTGGTCAAATCAACACGACAAGGCGCTCGCCGAAGCGCGAAAGGCGATCGCCATCGATCCGAATTTTTCCAGAGGCCACGAGATTCTCGGGGCCACGCTGCTTTACGCTGGTCAACCACGTGAGGCCGTCGCCGCAATCCAGCAGGGCATGCGACTGGATCCGCTGTTCCGGGACGTGGTTTTGCATATTCTCGCCCAGGCCTACTTCCATATGGGTGAATATGAACAGGCGATCGCAACCCTCAAGCGGCGATTGATTCGCAAGCCTGAATCAGACAGCAGCCGCGTCCTGCTCGCGGCCGCTTACGGCCAGTTGGGTGAAACCGAGAAGAGCCGGTCCGAGTGGGCCCGTGCCCTGGAGATCAATCCCGACTATTCCCTGGAGCATCGAGGGCGAGTTCTGCCTTACAAGAACCCGGAAGACTTCCAGCAAATCGTCGACGGGCTGCGAAAAGCGGGTGCGCTACAAAACTCGGACGGAACCGAGCGGGGGACTTCGCCATGACAACATTCGCGACCGACAGTCTTTCTCAGACCACCTACAAGCTCACCCCGATTACCGCCGTACTCGGCGTGCAGATGTTGTGCGTGGCATTCGGTGCCTTGGTCCTGGTGCCTCTGCTGACAGGGCTCGATCCGAACGTCGCGTTGTTTACCGCCGGGGCCGGCACGCTGTTGTTCCAACTCATCACTCGCGGCCAGGTGCCGGTGTTTCTCGCATCCTCGTTCGCATTCATCGCACCGATCATTTACGGCACCCAGGCCTGGGGGCTGCCCGCCACCTTGTGCGGCCTCGCGGGGGCCGGTGTCGTGTATGCCCTGTTGAGCGTGATGGTGCGGCTCGGCGGTGTTCAGCTGCTGCACAATCTGCTGCCGCCGATGGTGATCGGTCCGGTGATCATGGTCATAGGCATCATCCTCGCGCCGGTGGCCGTCAATCTGGCCATGGGCAAGACCGGTGACGGCGGTACCGTGCTGGTGCCCTACGCTACCGCGCTGTCGGTGGCGACGGCGTCGCTGACCGCGGTCGTGCTGTTTTCCATACTCGGGCGCGGCATGTTGCGCTTGCTCTCGATTCTGTGCGGCCTGGTGGTCGGCTATGTGCTGTCACTCATTCTGGGGCTGGTGGATTTCAACCCGGTAATCAGTGCGCCCTGGTTTCGCATACCGGCTTTTGTGGCGCCTGAATGGAGCTGGCAAGCCATTGTCTTCATAGCACCGGTGGCCATCGCCCCCGCCATCGAGCATTTTGGCGACATTCTTACCATCGGCTCGGTCACCGGCCGGGACTACCTGGCCAAGCCGGGAATCCACCGCACGCTCCTCGGCGACGGCATTGCCACTTTCGTTGCCTCGATGATGGGCGGCCCCCCCAACACGACCTATTCCGAAGTCACCGGCGCGGTCACGATCACCAGGGCCTTTAATCCGGCGATCATGACCTGTGCCGCGGTGGCCGCGATGGTGCTCGCTTTCGTCGGCAAGCTCGGCGGGCTGCTGCAAACAATCCCCACGCCGGTGATGGGTGGTCTCCTCATCATTCTGTTTGGCGCGATCGTCGTGATCGGCCTCAATCTACTGGTCAAGTCCGGCCAGAACCTGCTCGAGCCCCGCAATCTCACCATCGTCGCGCTGGTGCTGGTCTCCGGTGTGGGCGGACTGAACGTGGGTACAGCGGAATGGGCACTCAAGGGTATCGGTCTCGCCGGTATCATGGGCGTCGCCGCCAATCTGGTACTTCCCGGGCGACCGAGGCAATCATGAGTGTACCCGGCCATGCACGCCCCCTGGACGGTATCCGTGTGCTCGAGATGGGCCAACTCATCGCCGGCCCCTTCGCCGGCTGCATGCTCGGCTACTTCGGCGCCGAGGTCATCAAGATCGAGCCCCCTGGCCGCGGCGACGCTCTACGCAACTGGCGGGTGCTGAAGAACGGCACGTCCCTGTGGTGGCAGTCCATGGGGCGCAACAAGAAGTGCATTACCCTGGATTTACGCAAGCAGGAAGGGCGCGCCATTGCCGGGCGCCTGGCGGAGCACGCTGACGTGTTGATCGAGAATTTCCGGCCGGGCGTAATGGAAAAATGGGGCCTCTCCCCTGAGGCACTGAAACAACGCAATCCCGCTCTGGTTTACACCCGGGTTTCCGGGTACGGACAGAGCGGCCCGCTCGCCTCACGCCCGGGCTTCGCCTCCGTGTGCGAGGGCTTCGGGGGGTTCCGCCACATCAACGGCTTTCCCGGTGAAGCGCCGGTGCGTCCGAATCTGAGCATCGGCGACACACTGGCGGCTCTGCACGCAGTCATCGGGATCTTGCTGGCCCTCCAGCAACGCTCGCAACCCGGTGGCTCGGGACAGGTAGTGGATGTGGCCATCTACGAATCGGTATTCAACATGCTGGAATCGGTGGTGCCGGAGTTCGACGGTGCAGGCGTGGTGCGTGGCCCGTCGGGCTCGACACTCACCGGCATCGTGCCCACCAACACTTATCTTTGCGCTAACGGTAAGTTCGTGATCATCGGTGGTAACGCTGATTCGATTTTTCAGCGCCTGATGCGCGCCGCCGGCCGGGACGATCTGGCGCACGACACGCGGCTGTCCGATAACGCCGGTCGGGTCGAACACCAGGAAGAGGTCGACGGCGCCATCTCCCGCTGGACCGCGACGCTGGATTCAGACGAGGTGCTCGAGCGTCTCGCCGAAGCGTCGGTGCCCTCGGGTCCCATCTACAACGTCGAAGACATGATGCAAGATCCGCAATACAACGAACGAGCAATGTTCGAGACCGTCCAGGTCGACGGTGATGGGCTGAAGATCCCGGCGCTGGTTCCCCGGCTGGATGAAACTCCGGGGAAAACCCTGTGGCCCGGGCCGGCGCTCGGCGAACATAACGAGGAAATTCTAGGTGACCGTCTCGGCTATTCCCGGGACGAGATGAGGCGCCTGGCCGCCGACGGGGTGATTTAACCGAAATTAATCTTGGCTTCCAAGTTCGTTCTGGAATCCGCGTTATTCAACGCTTCCTCCAGACGGATGCGTCCTTCCTTGTACAGGGCGAACAGGGCATCGTCGAAGGTCTGCATTCCCCGCGTGCCGCTCTCCTGCATGGCTTCCTTGATCTCGCCGATCTCGCCCTTGAGTATCAACTCCGAAATATGCGGCGTGTTCACCATTATCTCCACCGCGGCGCAGCGCCTGCCGTCGAGATCCGGCACCAAACGTTGCGAGATGACGGCACACAGATTCAAAGACATGTCCATGAACAGTTGCTTGTGCAGAACCTGAGGAAACATGTTGATCACCCGTTCCATGGCCTGGTTGGAGTTGTTGGCATGCATGGTGGATATCGCGAGATGTCCCGTGTTACTGAGCTCGAGCGCAGCCTCCATCGTTTCGCGATCGCGAATCTCACCAATCTGAATAACATCGGGAGCCTCGCGCAACGACGACCGAAGCGCCTTGGCGTAAGACTTCGTATCCACGCCCACCTCGCGCTGATTGACGATGGATTTCTTGTTGGTGTGATAAAACTCCACGGGATCCTCAATCGTAAGAATGTGTCCCGGTTGGGTTTCATTACGGTGATCTATCATGGCCGCCAGAGTGGTCGACTTACCTGACCCGGTAGCGCCGACCATGAGAATGAGACCGCGCTTGGTCATTACCAGCTCGTTCAGAATATCAGGCAACCCCAAGTCCGCCACGGTGGGGATGTTGATGGGGATGAGCCGGACCACCATCGCAATCTTGCCGCGCTGACGGAACACATTGACGCGAAAGCGCGCACTTTCATCAGGAAGCGCGATAGCAAAATCGCATTCCCACGTATCGGCAAACAACTGCCTGAGGCGGTCATCCATGATGCTGTTGGCGGACGCTTCGACCAGCTCCGGCGTCAGCGTGGTCTTGCCGACGGAGGTCACCCGGCCTTCCACTTTGAGCTTCACGGGCGAATCGGCCGTGAAGAACAAGTCGGACGCGCTCTTTTCCACCAACAACTTCAGATAAGGTTGGATATCCATGCAAGCTCCAGAATCGATACCCGCGGGTCGATCACGCCATCGAAGGCGTAACGCCAAACGGTTACTGCAATAGCTCTGTTTGAAATCGTGGCGCTATTCGATACCAAGACTCGGGCGTTGGCGCAGCACCGCCACTAGCGCATCAAATTGCCGCGATCTTGCTGAGATTCTTCGAGTGATAGATGGTCGAGCCCTTCGAGTGCTTCCTTGTTCTTCGACGCTTTGCCCTCGAGTTTGATTCTCAGTCGTAACTCGTTCTGTGAGTCCGCGTATCGCAGCGCATCATCGTAGGTAATCAGATCGGATTCATACAAATCAAATAAAGCCTGGTCGAATGTCTGCATACCGATCTCGCGCGACTTGGTCATGATCGGTTTAATCTCCGCCAGCTCGCCTTTGAGGATCAAGTCCTTGATGAGTGGTGAATTGAGTAGAATCTCGATGGCCGCAACGCGTCCTTCTCCAGAACGGTTCTTGATAAGACGCTGGGAAATGAGCGCCCGCAGGTTTGCAGACAAATCCATGAGCAGCTGCTGTTTCCGCTCCTCGGTAAAGAAGTTGATGATACGGTCCAACGCCTGGTTTGAGTTATTGGCATGCAGGGTCGCCAGCGCCAGGTGCCCGGTCTCCGCGAACTGAAGGCCGAATTCCATGGTCTCGCGATCACGAATTTCACCGAGCATGATAACGTCCGGTGCCTGGCGCAGTGAGTTCTTCAGCGCGATGCCCCAGTCCTCGGTATCGACGCCCACCTCGCGTTGCATCAGGATGCAGTTCTTGTGTGGATGCACGTACTCGATGGGATCCTCGATGGTTACGATATGGCCGTGGCTGTTTTCATTCCGATAGTCAACCATCGCCGCAAGGCTGGTGCTCTTACCGGAGCCGGTGCCGCCCACCAGGATGACCAGACCGTTCTTGGTCATGATGATATCTTTGAGAACCTCGGGCAATCCCAGCCCGTCCAGAGTCGGAATTTCCGTGGTGATGGTGCGCATGACCAAACCTGGTTGGCCCTGCTGTATAAAGGAATTGCAGCGAAACCGTCCGACTCCCGGCGGGGCGATGGCGAAGTTACATTCTTTTGTCGCCTCGTACTCTTTCAGCTGCCGATCGTTCATGATGCAGTAGGTCAAGGCCTTGGCGTTCTCGGGCGTCAAAGGCTGCTTCGACACAGGCGTGACCTTTCCGTCGACTTTCATCGCCGGAGGGAAACCCACTGTAATAAAAAGATCCGAGCCGTTCTTCTGCTTCAGCAGCTTCAGAAGGTCGATCATGAATTTTATAGCTTGTTCTCGTTCCATTTCGCTGCTCCGAAGGCGAAATTATAATCGCCGTGGGCCGATTCGGCGCTTCGTACCTTTCCCGACTAGACGATGGAGTCTGTACTCATCGCCTTTAGATGGAATCCTTGTTCATCGCCTTTAATTGCGCCTGTTGACGCGAAATTACTCCCTGTTGAACGAGACCCTGCAGCGTTTGATCGAGCGTCATCATGCCGTACTGCTGACCCGTCTGAATTGCGGAGTACATCTGGGCAATCTTATTCTCACGAATAAGGTTACGAATGGCCGGCGTGCCGACCATAATCTCGTGCGCGGCAACTCGGCCGCCGCCATTCTTTTTCAACAGCGTCTGCGAGATTACCGAGCGTAGCGATTCGGATAGCATCGCGCGCACCATATCCTTCTCCGCGGCCGGGAAAACGTCGACGACGCGATCGATAGTCTTCGCAGCGGAGCTCGTGTGCAAAGTACCGAAGACCAGGTGGCCGGTCTCGGCGGCGGTGAGCGCCAGGCGAATTGTTTCCAGATCACGCATCTCACCGACGAGTATGGTGTCCGGATCCTCACGCAGTGCCGAGCGCAAAGCCTCGTTGAATCCGAGCGTGTCGCGGTGTACCTCGCGCTGATTTATCAGACACTTCTTGCTTTCGTGTACGAATTCGATTGGATCCTCAACGGTGAGGATATGGCCGTACTCGTTACTGTTCTTGTGATCCACCATCGCAGCCAGAGTCGTCGACTTCCCCGATCCGGTCGGGCCCGTGACCAGCACGATACCGCGGGGGGTGTCGGAAATGTCTTTGAATATTTTCGGGCAGTTCAGCTCCTCGAGTGTGAGAATCTGCGATGGAATGGTACGGAAGACGGCGCCGGCCCCGCGGTGGTGGTTGAAGGCATTGACGCGGAAACGCGCGAGTCCGGGGATCTCAAAGGAGAAATCCGTCTCGAGGAATTCTTCGAAATCCTTGCGCTGCTTGTCGTTCATGATGTCATAAACGAGACCATGGACCGACTTGTGGTCGATGGCGGGAACATTGATACGGCGCACGTCGCCGTCGACTCGAATCATGGGCGGTAAACCAGCCGAAAGATGCAAATCGGAAGCTCCGTTCTTAACGCCGAACGCAAGCAGCTCACCAATATCCATTCATTATTCCTCGTCTCGATACATGACAATTCGGGCGCCGGGCCAGGTTGCCGCAGAACTAAAAAAGTATAGTCTAGCGAACATGGCGCGCCCAAAGCGGTTTCGGGATTATTGCTACCCCACACCTCGCGGCTGCCGGGCAAATCCCCACGGGTCTGTTCCCATCGGGGCGGCTGCCACCTGGCTCCCGCGCGCCAATGCCGGAATCTAGAGACCACGCAGCACGGCCGTCGGGTTACCTGTCATGAGCAGTATTGCACAATCATTGGAGAAAATTCGGAACCGGGTCACGGTCCTGGAGCGCCGCTATGAGCGCTCTCCGGGGGCCGTGCGCGTGCTCGCCGTGAGCAAGACAAAACCCCCGGAAGCCGTGCGCGCCGCGGCCGAAATCGGGCAGCGGGAATTCGGTGAGAACCATGTCCAGGATGCCCTCACCAAACTGGATGCGCTCGCGGATATGGACCTCGTCTGGCATTTTATCGGCCCCATTCAGTCGAACAAGACACGCGTGGTGGCCGCCCGATTTCACTGGGTGCACAGCATCGACAGGGCCAAGATCGCCCGCCGACTGAACGAGCAGAGGCCCGACGGCCTGCCGCCACTGGAAGTTTGCATCCAGGTAAACCTCAGCGGGGAAACCTCGAAATCCGGTGTCGAACCGCAGCAGGTAGAAGAGTTGGCGCAAGTCGTATCGGAACTGCCGCGACTGAGGCTTCGCGGCCTCATGACCCTGCCCCAGCCCTGCGATGAGCTCGACGATCAACGCCGGCCGTTCGCGGCGCTGCGCGGGCTTCTGGAGACCCTCAACGCCGGGGGCCTGGCACTGGATACCCTCTCCATGGGCATGACCAACGACATGGAGGCAGCCATCGCCGAGGGTGCCACCATCATACGAATCGGCACCGCAATTTTCGGCCCGCGAGAGGTTGCCTGAGCCCCCCCGGGCTGCTGGCGTACTATGGTCCCGGAGTTGACCTAATTGCCCTAGCTAGTGCAATTAGGTCAACTCCGGGACCAAATTGTAGACAAGACGCCCCCGAACGAAGCCACCACCGTCTCAGCGGATCGCAGCCTTTTGTATAATGGCGATTTTCCGCACCCATGGCTCCGGTCCCCGCAAGCGGGTAGCGAGACTCTGTCCTGCCGTTTTCGCCTGGGAGTGGTTCGCGAATTCGCCGTAGACCACGGTGTACCAGGTCTTGCCATCCAGTCGGAAGGCAAAATAGCCCGCCTCATCGTCATCGAAGTTCTCTTCCAGGTAACGTCGTACCGACGCCTCGTTGGTATGACTCAGCACCTGCAGGGTGTAATGGTCCGGATCCAGGTCTGCCAACCAGGCGCTTGCCGACCGCCGGCCGGCCATCGGCGCTTGGGCCACGGTTCCTGGCTCGACGGTGGTTGACGCCGATGCTGTCCCGGGAGAAACCGCAGCCGGCCCGTCGGTTGCCGTTGCAGAGGCGCTGGAGTCGGCTTTCGGAGAATCCACCGGGTTGTCTGCAAGGGAGGCGTTCGAAGGTACCGCCGTGGACTTGGCCGCGAGGCCCGGATTCGCGGCCCGCAATGCGGCGAGTCGCGAAGCCGCCGGGTGATAACCGCGGGCGGCAGCACGCTCATACCACTTCATGGCAGTGGCGGCATCAGCCGTAACGCCACGCCCGAGGTCATAGAGCACGCCGAGATTGTATGCGGCCTCGGGAATGTCCTGCAGCGCGGCGCGCTCGAACCAGCTTGCGGCGCGCTTCTCGTCGCGGGCCACGCCCTCACCGACGGCATACTGTGCGCCGAGATTGTACTGAGCGCCGGCGAGGCCCTGTTCAGCCGCCTGCCGGTACCAGTCGGCAGACTGCCCGGGATCCCGTGCAACACCGCGACCCTGGGCGTACATGATGCCGAGATTGTATTGCGCCTCTGCGAGACCCTGTTCAGCGGCCTGACGCAGCCAGCGTACGGCCTCCTCGTCGTCCCTGCTGCTGTCGTCTGGCCGCGCGTAGCGCATGCCGAGGGCGAAAGCTGCGCGGGCGTCGCCATTCTCGGCCTGGCGCAGCAACACGGTCACATCGCTGGAACCTGCAAACGCGTCGGCGCCAGGCCCGCCAACGGCGATTGCGATTGTGCTCAGCAACAACGCGAGTGCCGCTGGAGCGCACATGTTCCGGCGATGAGTCATGGCTGCAGTTTAGTCGACCCTCGAAGACCCGAGGGGAGTGTTTCCGTGATCGCCGGAATTGCCCATAATGCGCCGATGGCGGACGGCGGGATCGAATCGAGATGACTAACGGCATTATCAGCTTCATCGGCGGCGGCAATATGGCGACCAGCCTCATCGGTGGCCTGATAGCGGACGGGCGTGATCCCGCTTCCCTTTACGTCAGCGATGTGGACACGGCCAAGCTCGAGGCCCTGGCGGACACCTTTCGTATCCAGACCAGCAGCGACAACGAGGAGGCCGTGCGCCTCGCGAGTGCCGTCGTGTTCGCGGTGAAACCCCAGGACATGGCGGCGGTTGTCAAAGGGGTCGCCGTGCCCGGCAAAGCCCATCGGCCACTGTTCGTATCCATCGCCGCCGGGGTACGCGAGCCCGACATACTGCGCTGGCTTGGCTACGATGCAGCCATCGTGCGCAGCATGCCGAACACCCCGGCATTGGTCAGCAGTGGTGCCACGGCTTTATACGCCAATCCTTTTGTCAGCGATGAGCAACGCAATCTCGCCGAGTCGGTGCTGAGGGCCGTGGGTCTGACACTGTGGGTGGACGACGAGGGTCTGCTGGACGCCGTGACTGCGGTCTCGGGAAGTGGACCTGCTTACTACTTTTTGCTCATGGAATGCATGGAACGAGCCGGAATTGCCCTCGGGTTGAGTAAGGACCACGCGCGCATGCTGACCATTCAGACGGCTTTCGGGGCCGCCAAAATGGCGTTGGAGAGCAGCGATCCGCCGGCGACGCTTCGAACCCGTGTCACATCACCAGGCGGCACCACGGAGCGCGCTCTCGACACCCTCATGGCCGGAGGGATGGAACATCTTGTGCATGAGGCGCTGCACGCCGCCCACGGCCGCTCGGTGGAACTGGGGATGGAGTTCGGGCGCAACGGCGAAGCGGATGAGGAGGGCGACTGATGGGTGGTTCATACGTCGGCAATGCCGCCACTTTCCTCATCCAAACGGTCTTCGGCCTGTATATTCTCATTGTAATGCTGCGCTTTTTGCTGCAGTGGGCGCGGGCGGACTTTTACAATCCCGTCTCGCAGTTCATCGTCAAAGCCACCCAGCCGCCACTCAAACCTCTGCGCAAAATCATCCCGGGCATTGGTGGGCTGGATATGGCGGCGTTGATTTTCATGCTCGTCCTGAAGTTTGTCGAACTGTGGCTCGTTACCGGGTTGCTGGGGATGTCACCTCAGGTCGGCGGTCTCGCGATGCTGAGCATCGCCGAGTTGCTCGGCCTACTCATCAACGTGTTCATATTCTCCATTCTGATCCAGGTAATTATCAGCTGGGTGAATCCGGGAATGCACAATCCGGTCATGGGGCTGCTGCACAGCCTGACCGAACCCCTGCTGGGGCCCGCACGGCGCATGATTCCACCCATTTCCGGTCTCGACCTGTCGCCTATCATCGTCATCGTCTGTCTGCAGCTCGCGTCGATGCTGGCAGTGGCGCCAATACGCGACCTGGCGCGCTCCATGCTGGTCTAGAGGTGCCAGACTCGACACCTTGTTTCCGTTGGGATGACGAGACACTGATTCTGGAGATTCGGCTGCAGCCCCGCTCCAGCGGCAACTCCCTGGCCGAGGTCAGCAACGGCCGGTTGCGAATCCGGGTCACCGCGGCACCAGTGGACAACGCGGCGAATAAGCGAATGATCGCCATGCTGGCGAAGGAGTTCGGCGTAGCAAAATCCCGGGTGCGTTTGCTGTCCGGTGCCAGCAAACGTGACAAGCGCGTTGCGATCGAGAACCCTCGGCGGCTGCCGGAGGCGATTAGCGAGTCTACTTTTCCCCGGACTTGCGCCGAAAAAGCGAACCCTTGAGTCGCTGAGTCACCGAAGACTCGTGAAGCTCGGTATTGCGCTGCTCGCGTTCCTTCTCGAGGTTTTCGCGAATGCGTTGCCGGAGCGTGTCGGACATCGTTTCGCCGTTCAACTCGTCGAAGCGATTCGGCCGACGCAGAACGCACTTCGCGAGCTCGTCCATCAATTCCGCGTTGACCTTGTCCGACGGGTAGGAATAGCTGACAACGCCCAGGGCCCCGAGATTCTTGAGCTTCAGGTTAATGGCGTTCTTTACGGGGTCGGATTCGAATTCAAATGATACGGGTACGAAGGCGTCGACCACGAACACCGCCCCGGCACCTTTCTGAAGATCGCGCTTGTTGAAGCGCAGATTCATGTTCCAAAGAGTTTCCCGGTGCTTCTCCGCGAGAATCGGATTTGCGACTTTGAATTCCTGGCGGCCCTGGCCGGTGCACGACCAATGGAAAGTAAATTTTTGTATCGACTTCGGGTCATCTGTAGCGAGCTTGTAATCGCCCTGGTGCAAATTGGTGAGCGTGCCCAGTCCTTCCAGGAGATAGTCGCCCGATACGTCGGGGCTTACGACGTTCAAGTGCTCGTTGAACTCGCTGAAATACTTGTAGAGCGCCTTCATCTTGGCCTCGAGCAGACGGCGCGCGCGTTCCGCGCCCTCATCCACCTGCGTCGTATCCGGCGCTTCCCCTTCCTTGGACTTTAGCTCCTGAGCCTCCTGTTTGAGGTCGTCGAGTAAACCCATCTTATTCGCTCTCCATCAGCCTGACACGGCGGGACCAACCACCGCCCAGATCCTGCCAGTTGTCTTCTCAGCCGTTGTTCAGCAATGCTCGGAATGTGGACGCCCGTGACTGATGCCTCGGCACCCATTAGATTTTTATACCAGATCGGCCCCGGTGCCCCGGGTACAGGTCACACTCCTGGGTTTTCGGCCGGTTTGCGGGGTTCTTTAGTCTCGGATTGAGGCCGAATGCAGCCTTCCGGCGACCGCCATTACAATTCTGTTTCGTAGTCCATGATCAGGGGCGCATGGTCGGAAAAGCGCTCGGCGGTGTAGATTTGGGCACTCTTGACGCAAACTTCGAGCTTCGGCGTCACCACCTGGTAGTCTATACGCCAGCCCACATTCTTTGCCCATGCCTGACCGCGGTTCGACCACCAGGTGTACTGATCCGCATCCTTGTTGATGACCCGGAACGCATCGACGAATCCGGCGGGGCCGAAAAGCTGATCCATCCAGGCGCGCTCCTCAGGCAGAAATCCCGAGTTTTTCTGATTCGAGCGCCAGTTCTTGAGGTCGATTTCCTTGTGCGCGATATTCCAATCACCGCACAGCACATACTCTCGCCGTTTTCGCCGCAAAGTCTTCAAGTGCGCCAGGAATCGATCCAGAAAACTCATTTTCACTTGCTGGCGCTCGTCCTTCGACGAACCCGAGGGGATGTAAACCGATACGACGCTGAGACCCGGATAACGGGCTTCCAGGTAGCGGGCTTCCGGGTCCAAATCCGTCCAACCCAAGCCCTCTATGACAGCGTCGGGTTGGCGCCTGCTGAACAGCGCAACACCGCTGTAGCCCTTACGCTCAGCGCACAGATAGTGGCAACTGTAACCGGGCATCTGGAAGGAAGCCTCCGACACCACGTCCTGCGGGGCGCGCACTTCCTGAAGGCAGATGACGTCGGCATTTTGTTTCGGCAACCAGTCAAACAACCCCTTGCGGGCCGCCGCACGGATGCCGTTGCAATTGAGCGTGATGATGCGCATGAGCCCGGCAATGGTAGTACCTGCAGGCATCGCTGGAAATAGCCGGCACGGCTACCAATCGGCGCCAGTGCCCACTAACATCGTGCGTGCACCCGTCGCGCTGCAGTGATCAGGAATACCCATGGCGCCCTATCAAACGGAGTTCATTCAATTCGCGCTGCAGCACGGCGTGCTGCGATTCGGAGACTTCGTCCTCAAGTCTGGACGTAACAGTCCATATTTTTTCAACAGCGGCCTGTTCAACAGCGGCGGCAGCCTGGCGCGCCTGGCACGCTTTTATGCAGCAGCGATAACCGCGTCGGGCCTCGACTTCGACATGCTCTACGGACCGGCCTATAAGGGCATTCCTCTGGTTGCCGCTGTTGCCATGGCGCTCAACGACGAGCATGGGCGGGACCTTCCCTACTGCTTTAATCGCAAAGAGACCAAGGACCACGGCGAGGGAGGTGTCACCGTGGGAGCAGCCCTGGCCGGAAACGTTCTCATGATCGACGATGTGATATCGGCCGGCACCTCGACCCGGGAGTCCGTCACGATAATTCGCGCCGCCGGCGCCGTCCCGGTGGCCGCAGCCATATCCCTGGACCGTCAGGAACGGGGAACGGGGCGCCGCTCGGCGATCCAGGAGATCGAGCAGGAGCTGGGGCTGCGGGTCATCAGCATTGTCTGCCTGGAGGATCTCGTTGAGTTTCTGGCAAACAATGCCGACATGGAAGAAGAGCTCCAACGGCTCCGGGCCTACCGGCAGGAATACGGCGCTTAATTGGCCTCATGGGACGGTGCCGAAAATGTGAGTGGGGTCGCAAATCCCGGGGCCGGCGCTCCGTCTGGATATGGCGATCCCCTATAATTTGACTGTCGGCTCGGGCAGGCGGCCCCGGAAGGGTGGTACGCTGCCGGAGCAGGCGACGAACTGAATATTGAAATCGGCAGGTGTGATCCGATGAATCTACCTAGAGTCGCGTTGTTGCGCTGCGCACTCGCCGTCCTGGTGGCTGCGCTTTTACCAATCCCGGCGTCCGCTGGAATCAAGTGCTGGACCAACAACGAAGGCGTACGCGAGTGCGGAAACTCCGTGCCACCGGAATTTGCGCAAAAGGGCCATCGCGAGATGACCGATATGGGCGTCACGGTAAGCACGACCGATCGCGCCAGAACAAAAGAAGAGCTGCGCAATGACCGTGAAGAAGCGGCGCGCATAGCGGCAGTACGTGCTGACGAGGCGCGCAAGATTCGCGAGCGCAAGGCAAAGGACCGCGTCCTTCTCAGCACCTTCACCACCGAGAAAGAACTCGCCATCGCCCATGAAGGGCAGATCGCCGCCATCGATATTCGCATTGATCATACCGAAAGAATTCTCAAGCAACTCGAGCACAGCCTGCAGCAACTGCGCTCCCAGGCGGCAAAGTTGGAACGCGGCGGCAAGCCAATAACCCCGGAACTCAAAGACAGGATCGCCAAGAGCGAGCGGCAGCTGATAGATCGCCAGGAATTCATCGACAATCGCCGAGTACAAAAAGCGGAGCTCGCCACCCAGTTCACCGCTGATCTGGACCGTTACCGGGAACTCAAAGGAATCAGCACGAAAGCGAAATAGGTCCCAGCTCGCTAAGGGACTCTCTACAACGCCAGATCTGCCTGCATGGACTCGAGCCGGTCTTCGCGGTCCGCGTAGTCGCAAAACACGCTTTCCACCAACGCCCAGAATTTCGCCGAGTGGTCCAGGTGCCGCAAGTGACACAGCTCATGGACCAGAATATAGTCGCACAGGTCCGAGGGCAGCAGCAGCAGGCGCCAGTTCAAGCAAATGGTGCCCTGGGACGAGCAACTCCCCCAACGCGTGCGTTGCGCACGAATGCTGATGCGTTTCGGTTCCACCCCGAGCATTCGCGCATAGGGCGCCAGGCGTGCCGGCAGACAGCGATTGGCCTCGCGGCGATACCAGGCTTCCACCAGGGAGCGCGGCGCCGTGTCGGTAACAGACAGGGATACCACCTGTAGTACTCCACCGCGTCGCGCGATCCATCCGTCCCGGCTACCGATAGCATCGCGCACCTTACGCGTGATGCGGCCCCGGTCGATGGATGTCAGTAGATCCATCTGCGCGGCGATCCGTAACTCCAGGCGCAGCTCCTCATCCAGCAGCGGTAAGCGAGTCCCGGAAACCAGCGGCGCACGCTTGATGCGGGTACGCACGGCCCGGTCCAGAGCATCCCGCACCCAGAGCAGGTTTTCGATCACTACTTCCGCAGCGCTCTCGCGGGAGAAGCGCCACGGCGCCCTCACCTGCAACCGGGCATCCTCATCCACCACCAGGTGCACATGCTTGCGGCCGACGACACGATGCAGCGTATATCCGACTGTGTCGCCGTCGATATTGAGTTCCTGCGCGGTAGCGATGCTCCTGCCTGCCATCAGGAATTCCCACCCATTGAAATCATTTGCCTGCACCGGGAAACAACCCGGTCCGTAACGCGTGCCACTGCTGCTCCCAGGAATCCAGGGGCGGGTGTTGAAAACCGCTACGGCTGAATTGCGTCATGCGCCCCTCCACCACCGCCATCAGTAAATTGGCGATAGCAGCGACGCTTGCCCTCAGGCCCAACTCAGTGACCTGCTCGCCCTCGCGCAGAATCTGCTTAAGTTGTGTTTCCATGCGATCGAAAAACTGCGACACACGCGCCCTCAATCGCTCGTGTTCGCCCACCAGCGCCTCGCCGAGCAACACGCGGGTAATTCCCGGATTACGATCCGAGAATGTAAGCAGCATCGTAAGAATGCGCTCGCAGCGCAGCACCGGGTCGACATCTTCGCCGAGTATACGGTTGCTCAGTCCAAATACGGACTCCTCTGCGAACTCGATGAGCGCTTCGAACATCTTCGCTTTACTCGGAAAGTGACGATAAAGCGCCGCCTCGGAAACGCCTACGACCTCGGCGAGCCGCGCCGTCGTAATGCGCGCGCCCGGCCGGGTTTCCAGCTCCCCCGCCAAGGCTTCGAGAATTTGCTGGCGGCGGGGCGGTTTTTTTATCTCAGGCATCGTGTCTAGCTGTTTTTGCGGCTAATCATCGTGCCAACACCTTCGCGAGTAAACGTCTCCAGAAGCACAACATGTTGCACGCGGCCGTCGGAGATCGTCGCCGTCGTCACACCATTGTTCACGGCGTCCAGTGCGCAACGCACCTTGGGCAACATTCCACCTTTGATGACGTCGTCGGCGATAAGCTTTTGAACAGCGTCGATACCGAGATTGGTTAGCAGCTCTCCCTGGGCGTCGAGCACGCCGGGTGTATTGGTCAACAGGATGAGCTTCTCGGCATTAAGGGTCTCGGCAACCTTTCCGGCAACCAGATCGGCATTGATATTGTAGGACTGGCCGTCCTCTCCAATCCCTATTGGCGCAATAACGGGGATGAAGTCGCCTTGCACCAGCATGTTGACCACATCGGCATCGATGCTCGTGACCTCGCCAACGTGTCCGATATCAATGATCTCCGGCGCCTTCAACTCCGGGCTGTCCCGGCGCAGAGTCAATTTTCTGGCTCGGATGAGGTTGCCGTCTTTACCGGTGAGCCCAACGGCGCGGCCGCCGTGGCTGCCGATGAGATGAACGATCTGCTTGTTGACCAGCCCCCCGAGCACCATTTCCACTACGTCCATGGTCTCGCGGTCCGTGACCCGCATGCCCTCGATAAACTCCGTTTCCTTACCGATGCGCGCCAGGACTTCGCCAATCTGAGGCCCGCCGCCATGAACCACCACCGGGTTCATACCCACCAGCTTCATCAGCACCACGTCCTTGGCGAAGCTGCTCTGCAGCGACTCGCCCACCATGGCCGCGCCGCCATACTTCAAAACTATGGTCTTGCCGTAGAAACGCTGGATATAGGGCAGTGCATCGGCGAGAACGCGCGCCGTTTCCGTTGCGGTGCTTGGACTCAGAGACATGCCTCGCACTCGAACCCTAAAACGGCAACTCCAGATCCGGGGCGAGGGCGAGCACCGCTTTTTTGAACTCACCCTGGATGCGCGATAATCCTTCCTTGTTATCTGCCTCGAATCGCATCACCAGACTCGGGGTGGTGTTGGACGCCCGCACCAGACCCCAGCCATCGGCAAAGTCGACCCGCAGGCCATCGATGGTGGTGCGTTTACCGTTGGCGAACCCTGCGGCTTCGACGAGTTTTTCGACAAAGGGCACTTGCTCGCCTTCCTTCATGTCGACGCGCAGTTCAGGCGTGCTTACACCCGATGGCAGCCTGGCGAAAACCTCCGTCGGGGATTTTTTGAACGCCATGAGGATCTCGAGCATGCGCGCGGCGCTGTAGATAGCGTCGTCAAAGCCGTACCAGCGATCCTGGAAAAAAATGTGGCCACTCATCTCGCCGGCCAGAGGAGCACCGCTCTCCTTGAGCTTGTTTTTGATGTAGGAGTGACCGGTACGCCACATCACCGGTTTGCCACCCAGTTGCTTGATGACCTTCGCCAGCCGGCTGGAGCACTTGACGTCGAAAATGATGTCGGCGCCAGGATTCTTGCCGAGTACGTCTTTGGCGAACAGCATCATCTGCATGTCCGCCCAGATAATCCTGCCTTCAGGGTCGACAACGCCCAGCCGGTCCCCATCGCCGTCGAAGGCAAACCCCAGGTCCGCACTCTCCTGCTTCACAGTACCGATGAGGTGGGTCAAGTTGGCCGGGTCGGATGGATCCGGATGATGATTGGGAAAGTTTCCGTCGACCTCACAATAAAGTTCCACTACGTCGTGGCCCAGAGCGCGCAGCAGCTTCGGCGCAACCTCTCCCGCGACACCATTGCCACAGTCGACGACCACCCGAAATGAGTTTCCCAGTGCCACCGGCACATCCTCGCAGACCCGGCGCACATACTCATCAACGACCTCCATGCTCTGCAGGTTGCCGTTGCCGCTGGGGAAATCACCGGACTCGGCGCGTTTTCTGAGCGCTTGAATATCGTCGCCAAACAATGTCTCGCCGCCAAGCATGATCTTAAAGCCGTTGTACTCCGGCGGATTATGGCTACCAGTGACCATCACACCGCTGCCGGTGTTGAGATAGTGGGTGGCAAAGTAAAGAACTGGCGTCGGCACCCTGCCTACGTCGATGACGTCACGGCCCGTGCTTCGCAAGCCCGCGATCAGCGCTTCCTGAAACTCCGGGCCGGAGTTGCGGCCGTCTCGCCCTACAACAATGGTTTGCTGACCACGGTCGTAGGCTTCGGCGCCGATGGCGCATCCGATTCGGCGCACGATATCGGCGGTGAGCCCCTCTTCGACGATGCCGCGAATGTCGTATGCGCGGAAAATCTCCGCCGGCATGTCCATGGCGCCGACCTCTTCCTCGACGACGATGCCGGCCTCGGCGGCCCGCCCGGCGGCCGGCTCGGCGAGGCTCGCGTAGGCCGCTTCGACGCCGTCGGCGGATACCGCCTGACCCTGTGCCGCTGCCGGCCCGGCCGCAGCCTTGGCAGCCGCTTTCTTGGCCGCCGCCTCGAGTTTCTTCTCCTGATCCGCTTCGTCGATGGCCGCTTCCGCCCGTGCGCGCGCCCGATGGCGCATGACCACGACCAATACAATGATCAGAACCAGACCGCCGCCGGCTGCCGGAATCGCCCAATCGGGAAGCGCGATCAGCGGTTCCAGCGGCGCCAGACGGCCACCGGGCCAGAAGGCGACCCGCCATGGCGTTCCCTGAACCTTGGTGCGCACCGTCGCCAGCCCCTGACGCGAACCTGGATCGCCGCCCTTTGACAGCACCAGCGGTCTACCGCCGCCGCTACTCTGGGTCAGCTCGGCATAGCCATCGGGGATGCTCAGCTTGGACATGATGGCGGGCAGCAACGAGACATCCAGTGCAAGCACCAGATGCCCGGCCAGGGTGTCACCCTGGTTGATTCGCCAAACAGTCAGAATGTGTTGATCGTCGCTGCCGAACAGCAGGACCTCTGGCGGCGGCACCTTACCGGTGCTCTCGGATTCACTCAAAACCTCGATGGCGGCGTATCCCAGGGGCGGTTTCGAAGTCAGATCCGGGCTGCGGGTTCCCACCCTGACCAGCCGCGCCAGCAGCACGGCATCGTGGCCGGCGGCTATTTCCGTTTCCCTGGCCGAGCGAGCGCCGGCGTCATCGCCCACCAATAGAGTAGCCAACTGATTTTCGTCGAAGAGCTTCGCCAGCGCCTGGGTCTCGCGGCTGATCTCCCGAGAGACGTTAGCAGCCGCCGACCTGGCGGCGGCCTGTACGGCCTCCTGACGTTGCTGCTCGGCCTTCGCGGTGTAATTCTGGTAGGCGACCAGCCCACCGGCGATTCCCCCGCAAAGCAGCAGCACCAGAAAGAGCGCCAGGCGCCAACGCCGCCAGGCACCGGAGATACCACCATCGGACCCCTTTTTCGCGGCCTTGGGCTTGGACTTGGCTGTCGCCTTGGGATCGGCCTTAGGGTTGGATTGGGCAGTCGGTTTGGATTTTGCCAATGCAAATAGCCTCAGGCGCGGCCGGAGTGGCCAAAGCCACCGGCCCCACGAGTACTTTCCTGAAAGGAATCGACCACGTCGAAGTGAGCGCGCACTATCGGTACAAACACCATTTGAGCGATGCGGTCGCCGGGTTGGATGGTAAATGACTCACGGCCACGATTCCAGCATGACACGAACACCTGGCCCTGGTAGTCAGCATCGATGAGACCGACCAGATTGCCCAGCACAATACCGTGCTTGTGGCCCAAGCCGGACCTGGGTAGTAACACCGCGGACAGGGACGGATCAGCAATGTGAATGGCAATGCCCGTGGGCACCAGATGGGTGTCGCCGGGGCGCACATCCAGCGGCGCCTCGAGGCATGCCCGCATGTCGATGCCGGCGGAGCCGTCGGTGGCGTAGCCAGGCAGCGGGAACTCGCCGCCGATGCGCGCATCCAGAATCTTAAGCTGGATGCTTTTCACGAAACCTCTCAATGACCAGGGCCACCAGTTGTTGCGCGAGTTCCGTCTTCAACGACTCGCCGAGATCCACCTCGCCATCCTTCCAGAACACGCGCAGCCGGTTGGTGTCCACACCAAAGCCGGCATTCGCGCCAGCGACGGTGTTGGCGGCGATCATGTCCAGGGATTTGCGCTCGAGCTTGTCCCGGGCATGGGCTTCGAGCTTCTCGGTCTCGGCGGCAAATCCGACGGTAAAAGGCGCATGATCGCCGGCAGCAACCTCCGCGAGGATGTCGGGGTTACGCACCAGGGCAATCTCCAGGGCACTGGCCTTCTTTTTGATCTTCTGCTCGGATTTATTCGCCGGCCGATAATCCGCCACTGCCGCCGCGGCGATGAAGATGTCGCAGCCGTCGACGCGGGACAGCACCGCGTCGCGCATCTGGGCGGCGCTTTCCACCTGTACGCGTTCAACGCCGGGTGGCACCGGCAAATCGCTGGGGCCGCTCACCAGGATGACCGATGCTCCGGCCGCACGTGCGGCCGCGGCAACCGCGTAGCCCATCTTCCCGGAGCTGTGGTTGCTGATGTAACGCACCGGGTCGATAGCTTCGCGGGTGGGACCAGCGGTAATCAGCACACCGAGTCCAGCGAGGCCCGTGTCCCCGGGACCCGCCAGTACGCGTGCGTCCAGGTCCGCCGCCAGCTGCGCCGGCTCCAGCATGCGCCCTTCACCGACTTCGCCGCAGGCCTGATCCCCCGACCCGGGCCCGAGCAAGCGAACACCGCGGGTGGTCAGAGTCTTGATGTTGGCCTGGGTGGCGAGCGCAACCCACATACGGTGATTCATGGCCGGGGCAAGCACGATGGGAGCCTCGGTGGCCAGACACAGGGTGGTCAGCAGATCATCGGCCAGTCCGTGGGCCAGCCGGGCGATGATGTCGGCGGTAGCCGGCGCAATGAGCACCACATCCGCCCAGCGCGCCAGCTCGATGTGGCCCATGGCGGCCTCCGCCTGCTCATCGAGAAGCGTCGTATGAACCGCTTGGCCCGAGACCGCCTGGAGGCTCAAAGGAGTGATGAAATCCTGTGCCCCGCGGGTCATCACCACGCGCACCTCGTGGCCGCGCTCACGCAGTCGCCGCACCAGGTCCGGGCTCTTGTAGGCGGCGATGCCCCCTGACACGCCCAGCAGCACACGCTTGTTGGTCTGATCTGACATATTGCCCGGTCCGATACGACTGTAACTTTATAGTGTATCAGCCGCCCGCCCATCCGCCATGGAGGACGACATGGGAATCAAGCACTGGCCAGCGGTGGAGCGCCCCAGGGAAAAGCTCCTGGCCCGGGGCGCCCAGGCGCTTTCCGACGCCGAGCTACTGGCCATCTTCATCGGCAGCGGCATCGCCGGGCACACGGCTCTGGACCTGTCCCGGCTGCTGCTGGCGCGCTTCGGTGATTTGCGCGCGACCCTGGACGCCAACCACGAAGAGTTCTGCCGCACCCCCGGGGTCGGTGATGCCTGCTATGCATTGCTGCAGGCAGCATTGGAGCTCGGACGCCGCTATCTCGAGTGCCGGATCCGCCGCGGCACACCGTTGGGCTGTCCCGCGGACACTCGCCGCTTCCTGACGGCCCGACTGCGAAGCCATGAGCACGAGGTCTTCGCATGCCTTTTTCTGGACAACCGCCACCGGCTCATTTGCTTCGAGGAGTTGTTTCGCGGCACCGTCAACGGCGCCAGCGTATACCCTCGGGAGATCGCCAAGAGGGGCTTGTACCACAATGCAGCGGCGATCATCATCGCCCACAACCACCCGTCCGGGGTGGCGGAGCCGAGCCAGGCGGACCGTGCCATCACCGGGCGCATCCGCGACGCCATGGCCCTCATCGACGTGCGCCTGATGGACCACTTCGTGGTCGGCGACGGCCAGATCGTGTCCTTTGCCGAGCGTGGCTGGATCTGACGCCCGGGGCGAATTGCACCGGTACTCCCGGCGGCGGTCCAGGGCTTCTTGAAACGCCCCGCGGGCACTGGTATAAAGCTTGATTGCCCAAGCCAATGGTCAGCGGCTCCCATGTCCAAAATCTGTCAAGTCACCGGCAAACGTCCCGTCTCGGGTAATAATGTTTCCCATGCGAGAAACAGGACGCGCCGGCGCTTTCTGCCGAATCTACACACCCACAAATTCTGGGTGCCCAGCGAGAAGCGCTTCGTTAAGCTGCGGGTGTCCGCCAAAGGCATGCGCATCATCGACAAGAAAGGTATCGAAACCGTTATCGCGGAAATGCGCGTGCGGGGCGAGCGTCCTTAGGAGGGATTTAGATCATGCGCGACAAAATCAAGATGGTTTCCAGTGCCGGCACTGGCCACTTCTACACTACCGACAAGAATAAGCGCACGACGCCAGACAAACTCGAGATGAAGAAATTCGATCCAGTGGTACGAAAGCACGTGATCTACAAGGAATCGAAGATTAAATAAAAAAAAGACCGCCGAAAGGCGGTCTTTTTTTATCTACTGATTGGATCTGGTCAGAGCGGTTTAACCGAATACATAGGCAGGGTTTTGGCAAACTCCTGCAGCGCCCGAATACCGCTCTCCTCGGCCTCGCGACACCATTCCTGCAACGACTGCTTGAGCCGCTCGTGGCTCGCCGTGCGTTCCTGCCAGATAGCCTGCAACTTTCCCTTGTACTGATAGACGGTCTGCAGAGCCTGGTTGTGATTCAATGCTGCCTCCAGCCGTGCGCGGCCGTCGATGCTCAACAGCGACTCCTCACGTACCAGCAGCGTCTTCACACGCCGCAATAGCGGCCGCTCGGCTTGGTCCGCCCGGACCAGCTCCTCGTCGTAGACCTTGCCGAGAACGTTTTTCGCGTACTGGGACATGACCTGCATACGATTGCCGATGACGCCTTTGACGGAATCCAGATCGATAAGTGCCTTCCCAGGCACGATCACCGGCTTGGGAGCGGTTTTCTTGACCTTGGCGAGGCCCAGCATTTCCATTAACCGTATGTAGAGCCAGCCGATGTCGAACTCCCACCATTTACTGGACAGCTTGGCGGAGCTGGCGAACGCGTGGTGATTGTTGTGCAGCTCCTCGCCACCGATGATGATGCCCCAGGGCACGATATTGGTGGAGGCGTCGGCAGTCTCGTAGTTGCGATAGCCCCACCAGTGACCAATGCCATTGATGACACCGGCCGCGGTCACCGGGATCCACATCATCTGGATGGCCCATATGGTGAGACCGATAGGTCCGAAGAGAATCACATTGAGCGCCATGGTCAGGAAGTAACCCTTGCCGGAAAGCGGCGTGTAGACATTGCGCTCCATCCAGTCGTCCGGCGCACCGTGACCGTAACGCTCGATGGCCTGCTTATCTTTGACGCCGATGCGGTAAAGCTCGGTGCCCTGAAGAAGCAGGGTGCGAATTCCGTGAATCTGTGGACTGTGTGGATCTTCTTCGGTCTCGACTTTGGCGTGATGCTTTCGATGCACCGCTATCCACTCCCGCGTCACCTGCCCCGTAGTGAGCCACAGCCACAGGCGGAAGAAATGCGAGACAAGAGGATGCAATTCCACCGCCCGATGGGCCATGGAACGGTGAAGATAAATGGTTACGCCGGCGATAGTGATGTGGGTCACCACCAGGGTAACCACGATATATCCCCAAATGGGCAGGTCGAGTAATCCGGTCATCATGGTTTTTCTATCGGCATGATATTGCTAAAAAAAGATCCCGAAAACTGTCGACCGACCAGCCCCGGCAGACTCGGGCGAGTCTAGCACCTAAGCACCAAGGGCGCATCTGATGGTGCCAATTCTGTCACACTCCTTAAGGCAGAACGTGACCAGGGACAACATTTTGGCGCCCGGGGGTCAACTCGGACCATTGGCCATTAAACCGTGACTGGTGCCGCAAACCCCTCCAGGTAATGTCGCGCTTCCCGTATATTTGGGGCCTCAAACGGCGATCTCAACCGGCGGCGGGCGGCAACCGACCGCAAATCTACCCTGGCAATCTCGCGCAGCCGCGCAAATAATAGCGCGCCATGGGCGAACAGAGCCTCGTCGAGGTCGCAAATCTTCATCGACGCTTCGGCGACGTCCATGCCGTTCATGGATTGGAGTTCCAGCTGCGCCGCGGCGAGGTGCTCGGATTTCTCGGTCCCAACGGAGCTGGGAAAACGACCACCATGCAGATGATCTGCGGCGTGCTGGCGCCCAGCGAGGGTGTCGTGCGCATCGGCGGCGTCGATTTGCTCGAGGACCCGATAGAGGCAAAGCGCCAACTCGGCTACTTGCCTGAGCAGCCGCCTCTTTACCGCGAATTCACCGTCGACGAATATCTTCGCTACTGCGCACATCTGCGCGGTCTCCGGAACAGGCAGGCAAACACCGCCATGGAAGAAGCCAAGGAACGCTGCGGCCTTCAGGGCAATGGCAGGCGCGTGATTGGCAATCTCTCCAAGGGCTATCAGCAGCGCGTCGGCATCGCCCAGGCGATTTTGCATCGACCGGCGGTAGTGGTGCTCGATGAACCCACGGTGGGCCTTGACCCGATTCAAATCCGTGAAATCCGTGAGCTCATGAGCGAACTCGGTAATGACCACGGCGTGATCCTCTCGACGCACATACTCCCGGAGGTACAGGCGGTGTGCGACCGCGTACAAATACTGCACGAAGGGCGTCTGGTGCTCGACGAAGATCTTGCACAACTTTCCAAAAGCCAGCGCCCGCACAGCACACGCGTCAAGTTTCGCCGCCCGCCGAGTCGCAAGGCGCTGACAGGGTTAGCAGGTGTGAAACGCGTTGAAGCGCTGGACGCGGATACGTTGCGCTTGCACCACGCCGACGACGAAGCACTCGCCGAACGCATCGTGGAGGCTTCGGTCGCCGGTGACTGGGGGCTTTTCGAGCTGGTATCCGAATCCCGGTCACTGGAGGAAATTTTCGTCGAGCTCACATTCGGCGAGGGTCAGGCGCGCAGCGACGGCGACCCGGAGGCGGGCCCGTGAATATTTTCAACATAGCTGCGCGGGAGTTGCGCAGCCTGTTCCTGTCGCCGCTGTCGTGGACCGTCCTCGCCATCACCCAGGCGTTCGTCGCCTACGCATTTCTGGTGAAGCTGGAGCTGTTCCTGCAGCTGAAGCCCTACCTGCCGGGGTTACCCGGCGCGCCGGGGCTCACCGCCATCGTCGTCGCACCCGCCTTCAAGGCCGCCGGCATGGTCATGCTTCTAGCTGCCCCGCTGGTAACCATGCGGCTGATCAGCGAGGAACGCAGAAGCGGGACACTCAGTTTACTTTTGAGTGCACCAATCTCCATGACCGACATCGTGCTCGGCAAGTTTCTCGGTGTCATGAGCTTCTTCGGCATCGTCGCGCTGGTGATCCTGCTTACGCCGCTGTCGCTTCTTGCGGGGGGAAGTCTCGATATCGGTTTGCTCGCGTCGAGCTTTGTCGGATTGCTGCTGCTGATTGCGAGCTTCGCCGCCGCAGGACTGTTCATGTCGACGTTGACCGAGCACCCGGCGGTCGCCGCCGTCAGCACCTTCGGCCTGTTGCTCCTGTTATGGAATATGGAGTGGGCAGGTACAGGAGCTGGCGAGGGAGTGAGGCCATTGTTCTCTTATATAGCCATCACCTCACACTTCAACGCACTGCTTCAAGGGGTTGTCGACAGCGCGGACCTCGTCTACTCCGGGCTCCTGATTGTCAGTTTCCTGGTACTGGCGATACGGCGCCTCGATACGATGCGGCTCGGGCACTAATCGGCCATGAAAAACACTCCACCCACGAGATTCGTGGCCGGCGCGCAAACAGCGGCGTTCGTAGTACTGCTGTTCGCCATCGTCGGCATGCTCGCCTGGTTGAGCGAGCACTATAAGGTGCGCTGGGACTGGACCGCGGCCAACAGAAATACGCTGACCGAGCCGAGCCGTGCGCTGCTGCCGCGCCTGGACGACGCAATCGAGATCACGGCCTACGTGCGAGAGGAGCCGGTGATCCGGCAGTCCATTCTGCAGCTTCTGGAGCGCTATCAACGCTATAAGCCCGACATCACGCTGCGCTTCGTGAATCCGGATCTGGTGCCCGACGAGGTGCGGGCGCGGAATATTTCCGCCGAGGGAGAAATGGTCGTCAGCTACCGGCAGCGTGAGGAACACGTCAAGCTTGCGACGGAAGAAGCGTTGACCACCGCCCTCGAGAAGCTGGCCCGGGCCGATACCCGCTGGATTACGTATTTGAGCGGGCGCGGTGAGCGCGATCTTCTTGGAAGCGCCAGCTACGACCTTGGCAAGTTGGGTGCGCAACTGCAGCGCCAGGGCTTCAAGCTGCACGAACTACGCCTGCGCGACACCGGCGACATCCCCGCCGAGGCGGCTATGCTGGTGGTTTCGCCAGGACGCGAGGCGCTGCCGGGCAACGAAGTCGACGCGATGCTGCGATACCTGAACAGGGGTGGCAACCTGTTGTGGCTGGCCGAACCCGGCCCCTCGAGGGGCATGAACCCGGTGGCGGACGCTCTGGGAATCGTCTTCGAGCCGGGCGTCCTGGTCGACCCGACAACACAGATACTTGGCATTTCGCACCCGGCTTTCGTACCCGTTTCGGCGTATCCGAGCCACGTAATCACCAAGAACCTCAAACTCGTGACCATGTATCCCCACGCGGCAGGCATCTCCTGGAGTCAACCGCCTGGCTGGCAGACGCGGGGGATTTTGAGTACCGGACTGCGTGCGTGGTCGGAGACCGGCGATCTGAGCGACGAGTTGCACTTTGACGACGCTGTCGATGTATCCGGCCCCCTGGATATCGGAATCGCAATGCAGCGTACCGTCGCCGCCGGCGACCAACGAGGCGCGGACACCAAGCAGCGGGTCATCGTCATCGGCGACGGCGACTTCCTTTCCAATGCCTATCTCGGCAGCGGCTCGAATCTGGATCTCGCCCTTAACGTCTTCAACTGGCTGGCGGACGATGAGATTCTCATCGACATTCCCGCCAGGAGTGCGCCGGATTTGTCCTTCGAACTGTCCCGCAGCGGCGCGGCTCTCATTCGTTTCGGATCGATGTTCGGCCTGCCCGCCCTGCTGCTGGGGACCGGTTTTTTCATCTGGCACCGGCGTCGCCGTCTCTGAGCACCGGTGAGAAAACGCACGCTCAGCAATATCGTGCTGCTGGCGGCCGCAATCAGTCTGGCCATTTTCATCGCGATCACATCCGAAAAAGAAGAGCGTCTCGTTCTGGAACCGCTCGGTAATGAAAATCCCCGCAGCGTATCCCGCATACGCCTTGAACTGGGCGGGGGGGAAATAATCGAGCTGCGTCGCACCGACAGCGCCTGGCAGCTCGTGGATCCCATTCACATCACCGCCAACGACTTTCGCGTCAATGCTTTGTTGCGGGTGCTGGAGGCACCGGTGCATGCACGCATCGATACCGGCGAGCAGCAGCTCGCGCCGTTCGGCCTGGCGCCTGCCCGGGCGCGAGTACTGCTCGACGGCGAGGAGATCCTGTTCGGAAGCACCGAGCCGATACACGGTCGACGATATCTCCTCTATAACGGAAAGATCGCATTGGTGGACGATACTTACTTTTCGCACCTGAGCTCGAGCGCCGCCAACTACGTGCACCCGGCACTGCTCGGCCGCGACCCGAGTCTGCAAAGCATTCTCCTGCCCGACGCGCGCATCTTCCAGCAGGCCGACAACTGGCGTCTGGATTCCAACGACGATAGCGCCAGTGACGACGACATCACACGGCTTGTGGATGCCTGGCGCCACGCGCAAGCCACCGCCGTGCGTCCCTATGAGCAGTCACTGGATTGGACCGATGAAATCAGCATCGGGCTGGCCGATGGCAATGTGCGCTTTGATCTCGCGCGCACCGAGTACGAACTGATATTCGGCCGAGCCGACCTCGGCATCCAGTATCACATGACCAAGGCGGCTGGCGAACACTTGCTGAACCTCAAGCCACCAGACGAGGCTTCGTGACTGCAATCCCCTTCCTCTTGCCCCCTCTCCCTCAGGGAGAGGGCTGGGGTGAGGGACAGTGGCCTCGGTCTTGACCCCCTCACCCTAACCTCTCCCCCTGAAGGGGGAGAGGGGAAAAGGTAATGGACATCTAATAACTTCTTACACTTCCGCAGCTTCGTCTTCGTCTGCGCTTCTTAGGCGTTTTCCTGCGTAGAATTTCGAAAAAATAACGCCGAGCTCGAACAACAACCACACGGGAAGTGCAAGCAGTGTCTGGGAAATGATGTCCGGCGGAGTCAACATCATGCCGAGCACGAAGGCGCCGACGATGATATAGGGACGTTTCGAGACCAGTGCCGCGGGAGTCGTGAAACCGGTCCACACCAGTAATATGGTTGCTATGGGGACTTCGAACGCAATCCCGAAGGCAAAGAAGATCTTCAGGACAAAATCCAAGTACGCAGTGATGTCGGTCATGATGGCCACACCTTCCGGTGCGACGGCCTGGAAAAAAGCAAACATCAATGGAAAGACAACGAAATAAGCGAAGGCCATGCCTAAGTAAAAGAGCACCGAGCTCGTGATCAGAAGCGGGAAAATCAGTCGACGTTCGTGTTTGTACAGGCCAGGTGCGACGAACGACCACACCTGATAAAGCACCACGGGCATGGCGAGAAAAATCGACAGCACGATACTCAGCTTGAAGGGCGTTAGAAACGGCGATGCTACCTGAGTGGCGATCATGCTGGTGCCCTCGGGCAGATGGCGTAACAGCGGCTCGGCAAGCAGCGCGTAGAGATCGTTCGCAAACGGAAACAGCACGACCAGAAAACAAAGCACGGCCAGCACCACCCGTAGCAGCCGGTTACGCAATTCCACCAGGTGCTCGACGAAGGTCATTTCGCCCTGAGCCTGATTCGGGGCCTGATTCGGGGCCTGATCCGGGGCCTGCTCCTGCCCGCCAGCAACTTCCTCGGTATTATCGGGATCGTTGCCCATCGTCTTCCGTATCCTCGACGGCGTCATCCGAGGTCTCGCTCGAAATCTTCGCCGGCACTTCATCTTCACTTCGCGCGCTGACCGCCTCTGCAACGGTGGTGGCTGCGGAATCCGGCGTCAGCGCATCTGGTCCCGTCTCGTCCCCGCCGTCGTCTTTATCGGCAGCATCGAGCGCTGCGGCTGTATCTCCGGACATCAGTTCATCGGCTTGTTTCTTGACGTCGGCGATTTCCTTATTCGCTTCGCTGATGGTGCTGGTCGTCTCGTCGAGGATGTCCTTGAGCGGATTCAGTTCGTCGGACTTGCTCAGCATGCTCCTCAATTCGTCGGCTTGGATCTCGCGCTCGATATCGTCGCGAACCGTGGAAACGTAACGGCGAATTTTGCCCACCCACAGGCCGACCGTGCGGGCGAGCGCCGGCAGGCGGTCGGGGCCGACCACCAGAAGCGCTACGACGCCGATCAGCGCCAGCTCCCAAAAGCCAATATCAAACATCGGGAATCTGAGATTGAAGCGAGTCGCCGATGCACACTGCACGACGCCCGCCAGAGAAGTTTACAAACTCGGGGACGCGCACTCCGGCGTGCCCGCACGTACTCATGGCAGCGGGCCGCTAGGCGCTGTCCCGCTCCTTATTGGTGACTTCTCCATCGATCACAGTGCTGGCCGGATCCTGCTCGAGCTGGGTGGACTGCTCGGTGGATTCCTCGGTGGATTCCCCCTTGCCGCTGTCTTTCACAGCGCCGCGAAAGCTCTTGATGGCCGATCCCAGATCACCGCCGATATTGCGCAGTTTCTTGGTGCCGAATAAAAGCAGCACTATCACCAGCACAATCAGCAGCTGCCACAAACTTGGGCCCATATTTCCTCTCTCCCCATGGCTTGGCCGCCCGATGGGCACGGCCAAAGCGGACACTTTAGCGGAATTCGAGGCCTGTCACTACGACCCGCCGTGAACAATCGGACATGGCCGCCGGAGAAGGCTCCTGAAAATTGCCGGGGAAGCTTATTCCCCGGCCTTGCGCCCGGCTTTCTCCTCGAGACCGGAAACGCCGAAACGGCTGTCGAGCTCGGCGAGCACGTCACGGGGGTGGAGGCCACGTACTGCCAGGAGAACCAGGCAATGAAACCACAAATCGGCGGTCTCGTGGACCAGGGCCCGGGGATCGTCCTCTCTGGCCGCGGCGATGGTCTCCGCGGCCTCCTCGTCGACCTTCGCGAGCACGGCATCCAGCCCGGCATCATAAAGTCCAGCCACATAGGAGCTGTCCGGGGACGCGGATTTGCGTGCCTCGAGGACCTCGGCCAATTTATCCAACGTATCGTTCATAGCGCTTCAAAGAGCCCGGGCGATACCCCGGAATGACGCTTAGCCCCCCTCGTAGATATTCTCCGGATCCTCGAGCACCGGCTCGACGCTCTCCCAGAGACCGTCCTCGAGCCGTTTGTAAAAGCAGAATCTGCGCCCCGTATGACAGGCGATGCCACCGTGCTGTTGGACCTTGAGCAGCACTGTATCAGCGTCGCAGTCGAGCCGGATCTCGGCGACTCGCTGCACGTGCCCGGACTGCTCGCCCTTTTTCCAAAGACGCCCCCTGGAGCGCGACCAATACACGGCTTCGCCCTCTTCCAGGGTGCGGGCCAGGGACTCGCGACTCATCCAGGCCAGCATCAACACATCGCCGTTTTCCGCGTCCTGGGCGATCGCGGGAACCAGCCCGTCTGCATTCCAACGGATTTCCTCGAGCCACCGGGCCATGCCGGTTCCTCCCATGCTGGTTCCTCCTTGTGTACGATGAATCGATGATACACCCTGGACCACGACCAGGGGCCTGATGGCCGGTGTTCTTGACCCGGTGACGGCGGGCCGCGAAACTTGAGCTGCTCGAGGCACTGTCGCCAACGACAAAAGCGGGTCGCCAATGACTGTTCGAAAAGTATGCGTTCTCGGTGGAACCGGATTCGTCGGACGTCATCTGTGTTCCGAGCTCAGCCGGCGTAAGCTGCAGATTCGGGTGCTCACACGCCGGCGCGAGAGACGCCGGGATCTGATCGTCATTCCGAACCTGGAACTGGTGGAGGCAGATGTGCACTCGGTTGCCGACCTGAGTGTGCAGATGAAAGATTGCGATGCCGTGGTGAATCTCATCGGCATCTTGAACGAACGTCGCGGATCCGGACAGGACTTCGCCAGCGTCCATGACGAGTTACCCGCCAAGATTGTCGAAGCCTGCCGCTACAACCGCATTGACCGCCTGCTGCACATGAGCGCCCTGGGCGCCAGTGGCGACGCCCCGAGCAACTACCTCAAATACAAGGCCGAGGGCGAGAACGCTGTGCACCGTTGGGCCGACCAGGGCCTGCATGCGACGAGTTTTCGCCCGTCGGTGCTGTTCGGCCCTGACGATAGCTTCTTCAATCGATTCGCTACCCTCCTGGCCATGAGTCCCATCGTGTTTCCCCTCGCCTGCCCGGACGCACGCATGGCGCCGGCGTACGTGGAAGACGTTGCCGGAGTATTCGCCGACAGTCTCACGCGCAAGAGTACCTATGGCCAACGCTACGATTTGTGTGGCCCAGAGCAGTACAGCTTGCGAGAACTGGTGGAATACACTGCCCGGGTGGCCGGCATCAAGACGCGCATACTGCCGCTCGGGGACACGCTTTCCAGGCTACAGGCACGGATTCTCGAATGGGTCCCCGGTAAGCCCTTCACTCGCGACAACTATTTGTCGCTACAGGCGGATGGCGTATGCGAAGAGAATGGTTTTACGAAGTTCGGTGTCAGTCCAACCAGCCTGGAGTGCATCGTTCCGAGCTATATCGGGCAACAAGGCAAAATGGATGTCTACCAGAGCCTGCGCCGGGACGCCGGGCGCTGAAGACCGCGCCGGTCAGAGGGCGAAAGCGAGCAGCACGACGCCCAGAAGCAACCGATAGACCACGAAGGGGGTGAGCCCCACCCGTTCCACCAGCTTCAAAAAGAAGTGAATCGTGGCGTATGCGCAAACAAAGGAAATCATCGTCCCCGCGAACATCGCATCCCAAGCCACCGGCGCCTGGCTGGACCACGCTTCCAGCGCTTTGAGCAGGCCCGCCAGGGCGACCACGGGGATCGACAGGAGAAAAGAAAAGCGCGCGGCGCTTTCCCGCTTGAGACCCAAGGCGAGCCCCGCGGTGATGGTTATGCCTGCCCGCGAGGTCCCCGGTATCAGCGCCAGCGCCTGGGCGGCACCGATGATGAGCACGTCCCGCCAACCAATTTGATCATCGCCGCGGGTGCCGCGATTAAATCGATCGCTCCACCAGAGTAACAGCGCGAAGAAAATCGTCGTGCTGGCGACGACCGACACACTGCGCAGGCCCTGCGTTCCAACGGCGTTCAGCGCCAGCCCGCAAAGTCCGACGGGCACCGTGCCCACCAACAGGTACCATACCCATGGGCTATCACCTACCCGGTGGCGCACTGCCAGCGAGCGCAGCCAGTCGCGGCACATGCGCATCAAATCACGCCGAAAGTAGGCAAGTACTGCCAGCAGTGTACCAACGTGTACGGCGACGTCGAAGGCGAGGCCCTGGTCGGGCCAGGCCACCAGCAGCGGCAGTAGTATCAGGTGGGCAGAACTGGAAATAGGCAGGAATTCAGTGAACCCCTGAAGCACCGCCAACACCACGACCTGAATCCAATCCACTAGCTTCGCACTCGGCTAAAGGCGGTAACGCAGATCACGGGTGGAGAACCCTGTCAGGGCTCCCTCGTAATCGCGTCCCAGGGCCAGAACTTTTACCGCTTCGCCCATTTCGCCGGGCAAGGTAAGCCGCCTGATCTGAGCGGTCAACTCGGCGTGACGGCGGCTGGTTGCGTCGACCCCCCGGCAGGCATCCAGCAATCCGGTAGCGAGCAAAAACTCTGCCTGGGTCGTGTAGCCCGCTACGTCGAGCCCCGCGGCGAATGCCGCCTCTGCGATCCCGGTGAAATCCACGTGCACGGAAATATCCTGAAGCCCGGTAAGAATCAGTGGGTCGTCGTGGGCCCGGTGCCGGTAGAAGCAACGCAACGTACCCCCCGAGCGCTGCGGGTGGTAGTACTCGGCGCGTGCATATCCATAGTCGAACAACAGCACCATCCCCCGCTTCAGGCACGCACCGATGCTGCCCACGAAGTCTTGCCTGGCGGGGGCGCATTCCGATACATAGCCTTCGGGCAGTGCATGATCGAGCCCCTGGAGAACAGTGTCCACGTGCCTCGCCAGGGCACTCCCCGAGCAGTCGGCCTCGATCCAACCAAAGCCGCCGTCCTGCCAACCCACCCGACATTCACGAAGACCACTCGAGTGCACCCGAAATCGATGCACGGGCATCGCATCGAGCACTTCGTTGGCAAGCACCACACCGCAAAAGTCTCCGGGGAGCTCGTCGTGCCAGCTGACTCGGGCAACGGCATCGGGTGCTCGCGACGCAAGGTATTTCCGTTGCCGTTCACGCAAAGCCGGGCTGCGCTCGATGATCAAATACCGCCGTGGGAGGCAATCTATTGCGGCCAGATTCTCCAGCAAATCCACCGCCAGGGTGGCGAAGCCGGCGCCAAACTCGCAAATATCACCACCACCGAGCGCCGTCAGCACCTCGCCCACCTGCCGGGCTACACAGCGGGCAAACAACGGCGACGATTCCGGCGCCGTAGTGAAATCTCCGTCGCTTCCGAACTGATTGGCGCCGGCACTGTAGTAGCCGAGCTGCGGCGCGAAAAGGGCGAGATCCATGTAATCGGCAAAGCTGATGGAACCGCCAGCTTCCTCCATGGCGGCGCGCAGGAGGGCAACGAGGGCTGGATTCCCGCCATCGGCCCGTTCCTCCGCGCCTGCGATTTCACCGCGATCCACAGCACCTGCCCGTCAACACGATCTACAATCCTTGCCTGTCCGCGTCGACTCGTCGAGACCAATAATGGGCAATGGTTCCAATTCGCCGCATACGAAGGTCGCCCTCATCACCGGCGGCGCACGCCGCATCGGTTCCGAGATCGCCCGCTGCCTGCACGCCGAGGGAATGAACATCGCATTGCACTACCGCAGCTCCAGCGACGACGCCCAAACCCTGTGCGGCGAACTGAATGCAGTACGACCCGGGAGTGTGCAAATCTTCCAGGCGGATTTGCGCGACGTGGCCGCCATACAGGAGCTGATCGCCTCGGCAACCGTTTCGTTCTCGCGCCTGGACGTCCTCGTCAACAACGCCTCGAGTTTTTTCGCCACGCCGCTCGGTAGCGTGAATGACGCTGCGTACCAGGATTTACTCGATACCAATTTAAGAGCGCCACTGTTCCTCGCCCAGGCGGCAGCGCCACGACTGAAAGAAACAAAAGGCTGCATCATCAACATAGCGGACATATACGGGCTGATACCGCTGGCTGCTCACGCGGCCTATTGCGCGGCGAAGGCCGGCCTCATAATGCTGACCCGTTCACTCGCCCTGGAGCTTGCTCCGGATACCAGGGTTAATGCCGTCGCCCCCGGTGCAATCCTGTGGCCGGAGACGGATTGCGACGACGATGAGCGGGCGGCGGTGCTCGCAAATACGCCGATGGCGCGCACGGGCAATCCAGCCGACGTTGCACAGGCTGTGCTTTTTCTCGCCCGCGACGCCCACTATATGACGGGGCAGGTCATAAAAGTCGACGGGGGGCGGGCAATAGGCTGAAGTACAGCGCCAAGTACCTGGCTATCGCTGTCATTTTGCTCGTCATTTCGGGCGTCTCTCGATGTCCGCCATGTGCATCCCGAAGCTATCGCCGCCCCGGTCATGGAAATACAGGCGCAGGGCCCGCTCGATGGACGGGAAGGCAATATCCTTCCAGGGAATTTCATGCTCACTGAAAAGCTGTACCTCGAGACTTTCGGCGCCGGCGAAAAAATCGAGATCCAGAAGGCGCGCCAGGAAAATGACGTACACCTGATTGAGCGCCGGTATGTTCAGATAGGCAAATAGATCGCCCATCTCGACTCTGGCATTCGCTTCCTCCAGGGTCTCCCTGGCCGCTGCCTGGGCTGTCGACTCGCCGTCTTCCATGAAACCGGCGGGTAAAGTCCACAGCCCCATGCGAGGCTCGATGGCGCGTCGGCAAAGCAGCAGTTGCTCATCCCATTGCGGGATACAGCCGGCGACAATTTTCGGATTACTGTAAAAAATCGTCCCGCAATTGTCGCATACATACCGCGCACGGTCGTCGCCGGGCGGTATACGGCTCGTCACCGGGGATCCGCACTGGCTGCAAAAGTTCATGCTTCAGTTGCGTGCATCGTTGACGGGATCGAGATTCACTCTGCGCAAAGGAGCCGCGTCATCAAGGCGTGCCCACATGGCTGCGAGAGTATCGCCGCTCACCGGATGCCTGCGCTCGCCGGCGATCTCCGCCAATGGACGCAGCACGAAGGCCTGTGAGCTGATCTCCTCGTGGGGTAAGACGATGTCCGCATCACGCATAACGCGATCACCCACCAGCAACAGGTCCAAATCCATGGTTCTCGGACCGAACCGCTTTTCGTCGCGATTCCGCCCGCAATGCCCTTCGATGCCGTGCAGTGCCGAGACGATCTGGCGCGGCTCCGCGTCGCTGTCGAATGCGACCACCAGATTGAAAAAAGGATCGCCGTCGAATCCCACCGACGCGCTTTCGTAAATGCTGGATTGTTGTATCGCACCGAAGCGCGCACGCAGCAAATCGAGGGCGAGCGCAATGTGCTGTTCCCGATCGACGTTGCTGCCAACACTCACGAAAACCTTTGCCATCAGTTCTTCTGTCCGCGCTCGATTATGACGCCGACATCGCGCGCGTCCCGGAGCGCGCCCCGCTTGTTGACGCGCAATTTTACCCACGGCACCTGAAATTCCTGCATGATCACCTCGGCGCAGCGTTCGGCGAGGGTTTCCACCAACTGATACTCGCTGTTGCCGACAAATTCAATCATCCGTTTCGCGACGGACTTATAGTTCAACGTATCTTCGACATTGTCGTTTACCGCCGCCTTCCGGCAGTCCCCCGACATTTCGATATCGAACACCACGGTCTGCTTGATCTTGCGTTCCCAGTCGAAAATGCCG
>JAACFO010000274.1 GCA_009937425.1 Gammaproteobacteria bacterium | reverse complement strand
GAAGGCTGCGAAGCGGCGATCGATGCCCTTCGCCGCGACAAAATGCTGTCGTCCGATTACACGCCCACTCAGGCAACCGACATTCTCTGGACGATGTTGTCGATCAGAATCTGGGAACAGCTGACCATTGAGTGCGGCTGGCGGCAGGAGGCGTATATTAAACACCTCAACACATTGGCACGACGCGTATTTGTGGTGAAAGAAACGTCAAAATAAGATGTGCCGGTTATATCCCCGCGTTCAATGTCTTCGGCAGATCTCACTCATGGCCAATGATGTCACCATTACCGGTAACGGAAGACATTCAGATGGTCGCTAAAATGGGTCCGCTTTACACCCGATAGTGATGCAAAACTATGTCCCGCACACTGCGGACAAGACTGGGAATCATGCCGACGGCATGGCTGGTCCTGGTGCAGCCATAGGGACCGCCTGTCCTCGCTACTGAATGTCGGCCTCACAACGAGCCGTCGGCGTCGTGCTTTTCCTCGCCGGTGAGGGCCGGGAAGAACGTGCAGACGATGCGCATGCGGGTCTTTGCGTGGATGCGATGGCGGTCATGATCGTTCATGGCGTAGAGGGTGCCGGGCTTGATCTCGTGGACGGTCCCGTTGTCGAGTTCCTCGACCGTGCCCTCGCCCTCCAGGCAATAACAGGCCTCGAAATGGTTCTTCTGCCACAGGTCCATTTCGAATCCCGCCTCCAGTATGCTGTCGGTCAGCGTGACGCCCATCCCGTCTTCCTGGTGCAGAAGGCGCAGGCTGTGCCATTTGTCGCCACGCGCGTCACCCTTGGTGCCGACTACGTCTTCTCGTCTCTTGACGATCATTTGTCATACTCTCCTGGTGGATGAGCCCCTGCAACGCGAGCGACTTCCATACTCGACCGGCACGCTTGGGCCAACGGCACCGGTCTTTGCAATTTTACTATTGCGTCACACAGGATTACGCCAGTCCGGCGGCCCCGGCCGCTCCCTACTCCGCGGCTTCGGCCACTGTTTTCGGGAATTCCGCCGGCCAGTTGTCCAGAACGTTCCCGAAATAGGCGCGAACATTTTCCGGATCCAGGTTCAGCGAGCGTTGAATCTTGTCGATCTCATCCTGCGGCTCCAGCGGCACCTGCAGGGAATCCATGAACCGGTTGAACATATTGAACATGCCGCTGATCAGGGTCAGCTCGACGATCTCGGCATCGTTGAAATGCGTCTTGAGCTCGGCAAATACATCGTCGCGTTGCTTGGCGGTGTTACGAGTCACATGCTCGGCCCACTGGACGGCGGCGCGCTCGCTTGGTGAAAGCACCGGCGAGGTCATGTAATCATCCGAGTCGATCGCCCGCACCTGTTCTTCGGTGATCCCGGCGGCCATGCCGAGCGAGGTATTATGCGCATAGCAATAGGCGCAACCGTTCACGGCACTGGTCTTGATGACCACCATTTCCTTGATCTTCGCAGGTAGCAGGCTGCCGCCGCCTTGACGCTGCATCACCGCGTTGAAGGGCAGCAGCATCTTGGCCACCAGCGGCGAATTCGCGAGGTAGCGGTAAAAATTCGGCGCCCGCCCCAGCAGCGCCTCGGCCGCCAGGAACAGCCGCTCGGTCTCGCCCGTCGCGCCCTCGCGCGCGATTTTTCCAATTCGTGCCATCTATCACTCCTGTTGCGCAATCCTGTTTCCGGGCGCCATCTGACGGCCCGAACCGACATCTTGTCAAGAGCCGGGCCGCAAAGGGTGGATTTCGGCCCTGCCCTGCTCGGCCGTTCTACGGCTTGAGAGCCAGCTGCCCGAAGCCAACCAGGGGATCATTGATGCCCAGAGTGCGCAGGGCGCGCCAGTAGGTGGCGACATTGACCGAGACCACCGGCCGGCCAAGCTCCTGCTCGAGCGCCTCGATGGAATCGGCGATGCCGAGCGCCCCGCCGACATGCAGGAAGGTGTCAACGTCGTCATGGTCGAGCCTGAGGAAGGCTTCGCGCGCCTCGGCATGGCCGATCTTGATGATGTCCTCGGACCGGCCGATCTGCAGCCCGGTGTGGTAGGGCACCTCGAAGCCCAACGCCTCGTAATAATCGGCGACGCCTTGCGAATATTCGTCCGACATCGGCGAGATCGCGGCAATACGCTTGGCGCCCAGCGCCGTCAGGGCGGCGGCGGTGGCGTCGGTGGCTGTCACCAGCGGCACATCGCCGATCTTTTCCTGCAGTCTGGCGCGGTAGTCATCGAACTGAGCTGGAGTCAGGACACGCATTTCCACCGAATTGCCGACCGCTATCAGGTCCGGCCAGCAACCCAGTCCGCTCTCGATGGCGTCGATCGCCATTTGCGGCACCCGGTCGTGATGAGCCAGGGAAAAGCGATAGATCTGGTTACTGACGCCGACCGGGCGCATCGCATCGTATTCCGGCTGCATGTTGGCGTTTTGCAGTGGGATGAACAGTGCAATGACGGCGCGCGGGCCAAAGCGGTCAGGCATGGATGATTACTCCCCGAATTTCTTGCCAGATTTGTCCCGATCATAACCGACGGGCACGTAACGGTTAAGCCATAACCGCGTTTCGGGGCCTATCCACCGCGCGGCGGTCCGGCGCGAAAAACCAGGACCGTATCGAATCTGCCAATGGTCTCGTGCCACAACAGCCGAAACCAGACCTGGACCAATGGCGGCAGGCTGTGTGGATCTGTCAGCGCGAAATCAGCGGGCGCTATGCCGGTCTCGTCGAGGAAATAAATGAAGGCTTCGAGCGGCCCGTCCTGGTGTTCGCCAAGGATGCGCATACTGACAGCCCTTTCAGCATCATCCGGCGGCAGCCGGCGCCGGGTTCGTTCATAAAGCCACCCGGCGTCATCCGTACAGTGAAGAGCGCCCATCAATACCGCGTTCCGCCGGCCCGGCACATAGACTGCCGCGAGATTGCCGACCAGCGAGTCCTCGCGCGAACCCGTACCGGCCCGAAGGCGGTCTTTGCCTTGTTGTTCGGTTTCTTCGATCGCGGTAACCGTCAGCTTTGGGGTGGCCAGGCGCGCAGCGCGAAGAACGCCGCCGATATCGGCACCGAGCAGCGGCGTGTAATCGCGCCCCAGACGCAGCCGGCGCTCGATATCCGCAAGGCCAGCGGGCGTTGTTTCCAGATGCAGGGTGTCGAGTGGAAGCGCCGGCAAAACCTGTTCGGCGAGAAACCGGCGGGTATGATCGTCGTGTTCTTCGCCTAAGCAGAGCAAGCCAAATCCCGCCCTATCGAGGCCGTCGAGCCATACCGGCACGGGAACAAGCGCGGCGCGCAATCCATCAAGCAGGGCTTCCCGTTCCGCCGCCGGCAACGCATTCAGCTGATCGAGCGTCTGCTCCGCCATCGACCGGTAATTCGGGTGATGCATCCGTCCACGCGAATCAGACGACGCATCGGGAACAGGAAACTCCTCAAGATACCACTGATAGCCGGA
>JAACFO010000273.1 GCA_009937425.1 Gammaproteobacteria bacterium | reverse complement strand
GATGCCATGGCACGTTGCATGATGCTGTACTGGATGGTGAGGGTACGGATCGGGTCGAAAAACCGCTGCACGTAGAACAGGAAGGCCACCATCACACCCAGATCCAGGGAATCGTGCATCACCATGCCGCCACCGACGACGACGATGATGGCCATGGCGCAACCGGTCAGCAAATCCACAACGGGAATCAGCACGTTGGCAAAACGCGATGCGCGAAGATGGGCTTCGAGATTCTCCCGTGCCTTGTCGCTGTAGAGCTGGAAGTTGACCCGCTCTCGACCCATTTCCTGAATCGTGCGAATCCCGTGCACATTCTCAGCGAGCGCACCATTGACTGTGGAGCTGGTCTCCCGCGCGCGCAGAAATGCCTTCTTCGCATGGGGCAACCAAATCAGACGCACGAGCAGCAACGCCGGTACAACCGCCAGAGTCATCATGCCAAGCCGGAAATCCAGCCACAGCAATACGCTGACGATGCCAATCAGCAGCACGAAATCGCCGATGGCGAACATGGACGTCTCGAGGAATTCCTGCAATGCATTGATGTCACCTTGCAGGCGCGACATCAGTCGACCCACCTGTGTTTTGTCCATGAAGGTAAGGGAGACACGCTGCAGATGCAGGTACATGGCGCGACGCAGATCGAATAGCAAGTAGCCGGCGACCCGCCCGACCAACAGTTCCTGGAGGATGTTGGCGATGTAGTTCACTACCACCACGGCGAGAAATGCCATGCCGATAGTCTGCATCAGGCGCATACCTTGGGCTCCCTGCGCCACACCTTGATCGATGGCCGCCCGTATCAACAGCGGAATCATGACCTGGGTCAAGGTGAACAGAACCACACCGGCAACGGCGAACAGCAGCGTGCGCCGGTAGGGCCGTACAAAACCCCAGAAGCGTCTCAGTACTTCTCCGTTGAAAGCGGCGCCGAACATCTCCTCTTCGTCGGAGATCTGATCGCCCACCACTGCCAGCGGTGGCGGCGGGGTATTGGAAGCGTCAAGCGTGCTCATGGAGCATCCTGGGGCGCGCGCGTTTGTAATGCGTGCAGGGCCGCGTACCGTCCGCCGAGCGCGATCAACTCGTCGTGGCTACCGCTCTCGACGACGCGGCCACGCTCCAGGAAGAGAATGCGATCCGCGTGCATCAGTGAGGACAGGCGGTGGGCGATGATGATGGTGGCACGATCCCGGGTGAGCGCCGCCAGTTCCTGACGAATACGCCGCTCGGTACCGGCGTCGATTGCGGCGGTGGAATCGTCGAACACGATAATACTCGAGTGCGGCAGTACGCTTCTGGCGATGGCCAGGCGTTGGCGCTGTCCGCCGGATAGCGATACGCCGCGCTCACCCACGAGGGTGCCGTATTCCTCCGGTAGCTGGGCGATGTAGTTGTGCAACTGCGCCGCCCCTGTGGCCTGTCGAATAGCGCTCCGATCCGCCCAGGGATCCCCGTAGGCGACGTTGGCGTCCACAGCCGAGGTGAACAAGAAGGTATCCTGCTGCACCACGCTCACATGCCGGCGTAATGATTCCAGAGTCACGTCGCGGAGATCGGTACCGTCGACGGTTATGCGCCCGGCACTGACGTCGTAGTAACGTGGGATCAGATGCGCGATGGTGGATTTACCGCTTCCCGGTGGACCCACGATGCCGACGACCTCCCCCCTGGCCACCTGGAAGCTCACGTCCACCAGCGCCGGTGGACCTTCGCCGCCCGCATGATAGGAAAACGAGACGTTTTCGAATCGCAGCACCTCCACATTCGACTGCAGGGGATGGGCGCCGGGACGGTCGCGAATGTCCGGCTCCAGATCCAGGACTTCGAACAACCGGCTGCCGCAAGTCGAGGTCCGGGCGATGGAATTCACCAGCCACGCGATCTGACGAACCGGTTGTTGGATGATCATCATGAAGGCGAGCATCGCGGTGAGCTGACCGATAGTGATATGCCCTTCGATTACCCGCACGCCGCCCACCCACAGCACCAACCCCATGGAGAGAAAAAATACGAAGGTCATAGTGGTGACGCTGGCGACGAAGACGACGATACGCCGGTGGACCACCGCGAGGGCGCGGGAGGAGACGACGTCGAAGCGCATCATCTCGAATGCTTGCGCCGCGAAGGCGCGAACAACGCGTATGCCGCCGAGGTTCTCCTCCATGATGCGTGTGAGCACCCCGAGCTCTTCCTGTAGCGTATGCCACAGAGCGCGTAGCTTGAGCCGTCCGATGGTGGCGCCAAGAGCCACCAGGGGGACGAATGACAATGCCACCAGCGCCAGTGGCTTGTCCACGGTGAACAACATCCATGCACCGCCGAAAAGCAGTATTGATAGCAGCACGGCGCGCAACAAGCCGGTGCTCACCCACATGCGCACACCCTCGATATCCAGGATACCCCGAGTCATGAGTTCGCCGGTGTGCACGCGATCGTGATAACTGAAGGACAGGCGCTGCAACCGCGCATAATAGGACAGCCGCAGATCGTAAGCGATGAGATGACCAACCGCTTCGCCCAGGTAGTTCTGGCTCATGGTAAATGTACCGCGCAGAACCGCGGCGCCCAGCAGCAGATAAGCCGTATCGGCGAGTCCCACTTGAACCGCCGCCTCGTTGTCGGCGACAGCGGCGAGCAAGCCCCTGACCTGGTCCACCGCGGTGCCGATGAGTTGTGGAATGACGATCTGAGTAGTGGCGGCAAGCGCGGTGGCAACGACGGCGAACAGCATGCGCCAGCGATAACGCAAAGCCATGGCGGAAATGCGAGCCAGCGCGCGGGGATTGAAGCCGATGGCCGCCCGATGTCCATGTCCGGAATGGGGCAGCAGCGGCACCGCCGCGCTCACGTCTTTGTCCCCACCGGCCCAGGGTCGGGCTCCCGGTGACTTCTTGCGGTCGTCCAGTGCATTTATTCGTGAGCTTCGGCGGATCAGCAGTAGGCGGCGATGCGAATATCTCCAGTGCGTAAATCTGCTTGCCGGATCAACCTACCTTGGAGTACGACGTGGGCGTCATGATGTAATTGGTAATGTGACCGACGATGGGTCCGTCCTTCTCCGTTTCAGCGCGGGCCTTCTGCCAGTCCGGATCGGCCTGGAAGGCGTTCCACTTCCTGTCGCGCTCCGCCAAGTCTTCCCATTCGAGAAGATAGTAGAGATCGTGGTTGCTCTCCCCGATCAAAACAGTCCAGAAGCCCGCTTGGCGGATGCCATGCTTCTCCCACATCTTGAGGGTGATGGTCTCGAAGCGATTGTTGAGTGCGGGCAACCGACCCGGTACACAGTGGTAGATACGCAATTCGTGGATCATTTCGACTCCTTACAAGTTCGTTGTTGCATTCAAGTGCCCGCGAAGAGCATGCCGCCGTTGACGTGAATGGTCTGTCCGGTCACGTAGCGCCCGGCGGGCAGGCACAGATGGCAGACCATGGCGGCGATT